>JACZWZ010000172.1 GCA_022571885.1 Acidobacteriota bacterium | reverse complement strand
GCGGTGGATCTTTCCGGCCGCTGCCGGTGCCGCCGCTCCAACCCGAACCGTCCAAGCCCGCGATTCCTTTGGCCCCATCGTAAAAAACGACAACACACCCAGCGCCGAGTATGTGGCTTGCACCATCGTCGTCAGTGCGCCGGCCCCCAGCCCCAGTCCCTCGCGCAATTCGGCCCTGTCCCCGGGATCCAACTGCGCCGCCTCTGCTTCGATCTTGGCGGAAAGCACGATCACCAGGTCACCCTCGGGCACCACCTCCGTCACCCGATCGATCACATCTCCCTCGATTGCGCCCTCGTCGACATTCACCACCCAGACCGCCGGCTTCAGGGTGAGCGGAGCGAGATCTCGGAACGAGACCAATTCCTGGTCCGTCCAAGAAACGGTTCTGAGCGGTAATCCCTCCTCGAGATGTGCCGCAGCCCGGGCGATTGCGGCCGCAGAAGCCTTGAGAGAGACGTCCGACATCGACTCCCTGGCGGCCTTGTCGGCCCGCCGCGAGAAGACCTCGGCATCGGCCAAGGTGAGTTCGAGCAGCAACGTTTCCGCCTGAGACACCGGATCGGTTCCCGAGTCGGCATCGGGAACGGCGTCGTCTTGGAAAGCGCGCAAGACGACCGCGAGTGCTTCCATCTCCCGCAAGCGCCCCAGGAATTGACTGCCGAGCCCGCTCCCGCCCGGGCCTGCCATCGCCGGTAGGTCGAGCAGATCGAGCGTGGCGTACGTCGTCTTCGGCGATCCTTCTACAGCAGCTGCCCGATCCAGCCGATCATCCGGAACCCTGGCTACTCCGACATTGGGCTCGGTGGTGGAAAAGGGGTGGGCCGCGGTAGGCGCATCCAGTCCGGTGAGCGCGTTGAACAGCGTCGTCTTACCGACGTTGGGCAAACCGAGGATTCCGACACGTGCCATCGGAGCGAAGATATTACAAGGCGGCGGCGGGTCGCAGCCGGCGGGTCGCAACCGGCGGGTCACAACTTCCGCGAACTCGACGTCTTGGCGAACCTAGGGTGAGGAACTTGCTCATATAGGGACCCCTCGCCAGGATGTCGTCGTGCTCGCACTCGAGACCCTCCACAAGCGTTACGGAGACGTCGTCGCCCTTGATGGGGCCTCGCTCAACGCCCATCGGGGCCGCATCCTCGGCTTTCTCGGCCCCAACGGCGCCGGCAAGACAACAGCGATGCGCTCGGTCTTCGGTTTGGTCGCTCTCGACGGAGGCACCATGAGTTGGGACGGCAGGCGGATCGTCCCGACCGACCGGCTTCGATTCGGGTACATGCCCGAACAGCGCGGCCTGTACCCGAAGATGAAGGCGGTCGACCAGATCGCCTGGCTGGGACAGCTCAGGGGCATGCCGGCAGCCGACGCCATCGCCGGGGCGCGGCGGTGGCTGGGCAGACTCGGCCTCGAAGACCGGATGGAAGACCGGGTAGAGCAGCTCTCACATGGCAACCAGCAGCGCGCCCAATTGGCGGCGTCGCTGGTCCACGATCCCGAACTCCTTGTCCTCGACGAGCCTTTCTCCGGTCTCGACCCGATGGGGGCCGATGCGATGGCCGACATCTTGCGCGACCGAGCCCAAGCCGGCGCCGCCGTCCTGTTTTCGTCACATCAACTCGACGTAGTGGAGGATCTCTGCGAGGACGTTGCGGTGATTGCAAACGGTCGAATCGTTCTCGACGGGACCCTCGACGAGGTTCGCTCCTCCGCCCCGACCCGCCGACTCGAAGTGGCATTCGCCGACCCGGCGACCACATGGGAGCCACCGGTTGCTTCAGAACCGGCGCGTGATGGTCATGGAGTGCGGGCGTGGCTGGTGCCGGCCGGGTCAGATCCGGCCGCCCTGCTGGATAGCGCCAACGGCCGGGACCGGGTAACCCACTTCGTATTCACCCCACCGGCACTGTCCGAGATCTTTCGCGAGGCAGTGCAATGAGCAACTTTCAGGCGATCTGGCTGATCGCTCGACGCGAGGCCAAGGAGCGTGCCCGGTCGAAGGCGTTCCTCGCCTCGACGGCCGTAACCGTTCTCCTGCTCGGTGCCGTGGTGACGATCGTGGCCCTCACCCACAGCGGCCCTCCTCGGTTCGACGTCGCACTGGTCGGCGACTCCCCGGCCGGTCTCACCGAGACTCTCAACGCTGCCGCGATCGCGTCCAACGCCCTCATCGACTACAGCGATCTCGAAGATCGGGAGGCAATCGCCGATGCGATCGCACTGGGCGACCTCGACGCTGCCGTTCTCGACGACGACACGATCCTGTTGGGTCCGAACCCTTCGGCAGCCTTGCAGACAATCCTGGAGATCGGCCTGCGACAGTCGCGGCTCATCGAGCGACTCGAGGATGCCGGGCTCGAGCCGGAGGCGTTGGCGTTCATCTTCGGTGCCGATGGCGGGGTGTCGATCATCACGGCGGGAGATCCCGACGAGAGCACGGGAGAGGGGATCGCCTTCGCCACCATCGTGCTCCTGTTCCTGGTGATCACCACCTATGGCCAGTGGGTGCTCATGGGAGTACTCGAGGAGAAATCGACCCGGGTGGTCGAACTCATCGTCTCGTCGACCAGCGTGCGGAATCTTCTCGCCGGGAAGGTGCTCGGTATCGGACTGCTCGGTTTGGCGCAGCTCGTGGCACTGGTCGCCATCGCCCTCACCGCAGGGTCGGTCTTCCACCTCTTTGAGATTCCCAGCGGATCGATCTCCACCGCGGCATGGTCGCTGGTGTGGTTCGTGCTTGGCTTTGCCTTCTACGCCGCCCTCAATGCCGCCGCCGGGTCGCTCGTTTCCCGCACCGAGGACGCCCAGGCGGCCGCCACACCCATTGCACTGGTGGCCGTCGCCTCCTACCTCGTCACCTTCGCGGTGATCATGCCCAACCCCGACAGCACGACCGCGGTCCTGATCTCGTTCCTGCCGCCGGTCGCTCCGATCGCGTTTCCGGCCCGCATCGGATTCATCGGCATCCCGCTGTGGCAGATCCTGGCCGGGGTCGTAGTGATGATCATCTCGGTGGTGGCGGTGGTCCGGCTGGCCGCCAGGGTGTACGCCGGCGCCCTCCTGGCGTCGGGCGGTCGGGTGAAGATCCGCGACGCGTGGCGTGCCGCCGAAGAGCTCACCGCCGGCCGCTGAAAAGGGGCAGCAGATAGGGACCCGGGCGCGGGGTGTCGGTGCCACGCCGGGCAATGTGAGCGCCCATCTTCGAGCGTTCCGACAACAGATCTCAAGGGCCGCCCGAATACCGCCGATGCCCGCTGGAGAGACGACTTCTGAAGGGCAACTCCGAGTGGCCACATCAACGGGGCTCAGGCGCGTCGGCCGGTTCGTGCTGGCGGGATCTCTGACGATCCTGCCGGTAACAGCCCTGGCCCCGCCTGCCCGCGCCGCCACACCGATCGAACTCGAATCGTGCTTCCTTGCCCAGATCAATACCGCACGGGTCGTCAATGGGGCGCCGGCACTGGACCTGGCCCCCGACCTGTCCGATTACGGCCGCAGCCACTCGACAACGATGGCAGCGGCCGGATACCTCTTTCACTCCGGCTCAGAACAGCTCGAGCCGGTACTCCCGGCCGGATGGCAGGCGTGGGGTGAAAACGTCGGATACGCCACGGGATCCGAGAGTTGCGACTGGCTCTTCGAGGCCTTTTGGGAATCGCCCGGACACCGCGACGTCTTGTTGAACCCGATCTTCGACATCGTCGCCATCGGCGTGATCATCGACTCCGGGGACACCATTTGGACCACCCACGTCTTCGTCCAGACGTCGAACCCACCCCCCACCACAACCACCACTCAACCGGCACCGCCGCCGACGACAACCACCACGACGACGCAACCGGCACCCACCACCAGCACCACCATCACCCAGGCCCAGCAGCCGACGACCACCTCGAGCACGGAACCCGCCGCGACCAGTAGCACCGTTACCACGGTTGTCATCATCGACCCGGGCGAAGCGCTGGAGACCGCTGATACGACGGACATCGTCGAGTCGAGAGTGGGCACGGAACGAAAACCCGCCGCTACCGATGTCGGCGAGCCTCTGGTCGCCGGGATAGAGACAAGATGCACCGCCGAGTGCTCGATACCGCCGAGCTATGTGATGTTTCTGATGCTCCTAGGTCTAGCCGGCGGCTCCGTCTCTTGGTGGGCCTTCCGCAACTGAGTCTCGAGCGGCGTCTCACCGCCCTCACCCAACGGGCCTGACTAGGCGATCACCCCGCGTCGGCGTAACTCTGCGATTCGCTCGCCGGAATAGCCGAGGTCGATCAACACCCGATCTGTGTCGGCGCCGGGTGGGCGTGGGGGTGCAGGCACGTCCAGCTCCGTGACTGAGAATCGAGGTGCCGGAGCCGGGTGGACGCCGCCGGCGACCTCGACAAACGATCCCCGCACGGTCAT
>JACZWZ010000171.1 GCA_022571885.1 Acidobacteriota bacterium | reverse complement strand
CCCTCACTATGTCTGCTGCGGCGACCCAAAGGCGGGCGGCGTCTTTCGGTGCGAGGTCCACCCCACCGTGGATGCGTCGTGGAGAGGAGTAGCGACCGCTCTGCACGCCGGTGTTGAAACTGTCCATTCTTCTCCCGGTGGTGAGCCGAATCGGGAACTCATCGGTGAGTTCGTCCGCTGGGGGGAGCCACTCGGCCGGGACGAACGGGGCAGGCCGTCCCACATCGTCGCTCCACAGGCGACCGTGGAGGAATGGCGACCCGGGATGGTCCTCCGCCGGGCACGGCCACTGGATTCCTCCCAGTTCATCGAGACGCGTGTAACTCATGCCCGTGTGCATCGTTGAGAGTGACCGCAGCTCGTCCCAGGTCTCTTCAATCGTCTGTTTCGGCCATTCCTGGCCGAGGTGACGGGCCAGGTCGGTCATGATGGCGATGTCGGATCGGGCCGATCCCGGAGGGTTGATCACTTGCTCGGCGTGCTGTACCCGGCGTTCGCTCGACGTGTAGGTTCCCTCTACCTCGCCCCATCCCGCCGCCGGCAGCACCACGTCGGCGAGTTCGGCGGTGGCGGTGAGGAAGAGGTCCTGGACCACTAGATGATCCAGTCCTTCCAGCAGGGCGGTGGCGCGGGCCGAGTCGGCCTCGGATTGGACCGGATTCTCACCGATTACGTACAGCGCCTTCAGCGAGCCCTCCTCCATGGCCTCGAGCATGAGGCTGAGGTGGAGTCCGGGCTGAGTGGGGATCTCGGTGCCGTAGACCTGCTCGAAGCGGGCGCGCTCGGCGTCGTCCGACACGTCCTTGAATCCGGGAAGCTTGTTGGGAAGCGCTCCCATATCCCCTCCACCCTGGACGTTGTTCTGCCCGCGGATCGGGACCAGTCCCGATCCCCAACGTCCGACGTGACCGGTGAGCAGAGCGAGGTTGATAAGCGAGAGCACGTTCTCGGTGCCGGTGTGATGCTCTGTAATGCCGAGCGTCCAGCACACCTGAGCCGAATCTGCTGTGGCGTAGGCGTGGGCCAACTCCTGGATTGAAGAGGGGGGCACTCCGGTGACCTCGGCACCGCGCTCCAGCGTCCAGGGCTCGACCTCTGCGGCGAACTCATCGAAGCCGGTGGTGGCTCGAGCAATGAACTCCTTGTTGGTGAGGTCGGCGCGGATGATCTCGGAGGCAATCGTGTTCGCCAGAGCAATATCGGAGCCCACGTCGATACCGAGCCAGACATCCGCCCACTGCGCCGACTCGGTTAGGCGTGGGTCGATTACGTACAACCGGGCTCCGTTGCGAACGCCCTTGAGGAGGTGGTGAAAGAAGATGGGATGAGCGGCGCGCGCGTTCGAACCCCACAGGAGGATCAGATCGGTCTCCTCGATCTCCTTATAGCTGCTCGTTCCTCCACCGGCTCCGAATACGGTCGCCAGACCGACGACTGAAGGAGCGTGTCAGGTCCGGTTGCAGCTGTCGATGTTGTTGCTGGCTTGAACCGTGCGTGTGAATTTCTGCGCCACGTAATTGGTCTCGTTGGTCGCCTTGGAACAGCTGAACATTCCGAAGGCGTTGCCGCGATGCGATGCGAATCCCGCTGCCGCCCTGTCGAGTGCCTCATCCCAGGTTGCTTGGCGAAGAACCCCGCCATCGCGAACCAGAGGTTCGGTCAGTCGTGCATACCGCTTGCTCATCTTCACCTCCTTTCGTCTCTCGGCTTCCGAGGCTAACCGGGCTTGGTGAGCCGCGCGAGACCGGTTGCAGACTGCCCTAACCTTCGGCCTCATGACGGCAAGGATCCTCACCGGAAAAGAGCCCGCCGCGGTGCAGCGAGCCGAGGTGGCGGGCCGCGTCGGTGGGTTGGCCGCCGACGGTATCGGCGTCGGCTTGGCGACGCTTCTCATTGGTGACGACGAGCCTTCTGCCGTGTACGTCGGGATGAAGCACAAGGCTGCGGTGAAGGCGGGCATCAAGTCGATCGACCGGCGTCTGAATTCTGACGTATCGCAGAGTGATGTCGACGCCGCGATCGACGAACTCAACGCTGATCCGGCGGTGAACGGATACATAGTTCAGCTGCCAATTCCGGCACACCTCGACACCGACCGCACCATCCTGCGGATCGACCCCAACAAGGATGCTGATGGTCTCCATCCGGTCAACCTCGGCCGAATGTTGCTGGGACTGCCTGCGCCGCGGCCGGCGACCCCGAGTGGCATCCTGCGGCTGCTCGACCACTACCAAATCACGGCCGCAGGCAAGCATGTGGTGATCATCGGACGCTCCGGCCTGGTGGGTCGGCCGTTGTCGGTCATGCTGAGCCAGCGCCCGCACAACGCCACCGTCACCGTCACCCATTCGGCCACCAAAGATTTGACCGAGCTTGCGAGATCGGCAGACATATTGGTGGTGGCCGCCGGCAGTCCGGGCCTGGTGGGCGCCGACCACGTTGCACCCGGCGCGGTGGTGATCGATGTTGGAACAACCAAGATCGGTGCCGGTCTGGTTGGGGATGTCCGTTTCGACGAGATCGTAGAGATCGCTTCGGCGATCACCCCGGTGCCGGGAGGGATCGGTCCCATGACAATCGCCGGGCTGTTGGCGAACACAGTGATTCTGGCGGAGAGGACTCAGGAGGATAAGACGTGACGCTTCCGAGCGACCTGGACATCGCACGCGCTGCCACCGTGCGGCCGATCGCCGAGGTGGCGACCGAGTACGGACTCGAATCCTCCGATCTCATTCCGTACGGCTCGACCAAGGCGAAGGTTCATCTCGATGTCTTGCGCCGTGTGGCCGACAACGCCAAGGGCAGGTATGTCGACGTCACCGCGATCACCCCCACTCCGCTCGGGGAGGGGAAGACCACCACCACCGTGGGACTGGTTCAGGGCTTGGGTGCCCTGGGGCACAAGGCGATCGCGTGTATCCGCCAACCCAGCATGGGCCCGACGTTCGGGATCAAGGGCGGCGCCGCCGGAGGCGGTTACAGCCAGATCATCCCGATGGATGAATTCAATCTTCACCTCACCGGCGACATCCATGCAATTTCGGTGGCGCACAATCTCGTTGCGGCTGCCATAGATGCTCGCTGGTACCACGAAGGCCGACTCACCGACGATCGCCTGGCAGACCTTGGACTGCGCCGCTTGGCGATCGACCCCGACGAGATCAGCTGGAGGCGGGTCGTCGATGTCAACGATCGGGCGCTGCGTAACGCGGTGATCGGCTTGGGCGGGTCGGCAGACGGCCGACCACGGGAGACCGGATACGACATCGCGGTCGCCAGTGAGTTGATGGCGATCCTGGCGCTGGTGGATGGCACCGATTACGCCTCTGCGCTGCGAAACCTGCGGGAGCGCTGCGGTCGGGTGGTCATCGGCAGTTCCAAGTCGGGGGAGCCGATCACGCTCGAGGACCTGAGTGTTGCCGGAGCCGTCACCGTGTTGCTGCGCGAGGCGTTGCACCCGACGGTGATGCAAACACTCGAGGGTCAACTCGCATTCGTGCATGCCGGACCGTTCGCCAACATCGCTCATGGGAACTCGTCGGTGCTGGCGGATCGGGTCGCCCTGCAGATCGGCGATTACGTGGTTACCGAGTCCGGATTTGGTGCCGATATGGGGATGGAGAAGTTCTTCGACATCAAGTGCCGCGTGTCCGGCCTCAGGCCCGATTGTGTCGTCCTGGTCGCGACGATCCGCGCCCTTAAGACGCATGGCGGCGGGCCGCGGGTCGTTGCCGGGAGACCACTAGACCAGGTTTACACAGAGGAGAACTTGCCGCTGTTGCGGGAAGGTCTGAGCAACCTCAGGGCACACATCGCCAACGTCAAGAGATTTGGGGTGCCGGTGGTGGTGGCCGTAAATCACTTCGACACCGACACCGATGCCGAAGTCGATCTGGTGACCGATGAGGCCCTCAGCTCCGGGGCTTTGCATGCGGTCGTCACCAAGAATTGGGCCGAGGGTGGCGCCGGAGCAAAGGGCCTTGCCGAAGCCGTCGTGGCTGCTTGCGAGGAGCCTTCGGAATTTTCGTTTCTGTATCCGTTGGAATGCTCGATCAAGGAGAAGATCGAGACGATCGCCACCCAGGTGTACGGAGCGGCCGAGGTCGAGTACTCGGATCAGGCCGATCGCCAGATCGCCGGGTTCGAGAAGTCAGGGTTCGGCCACCTACCCATCTGCATGGCAAAGACCCATCTGTCCATCAGCCACGATCCCAAGCTCAAGGGGGCCCCTTCGGGTTACACGCTCCCGGTTCGGGAGGTGCGGGCGTCGGTGGGCGCGGGCTTCATCTACCCGATACTGGGAACGATGCGCACCATGCCGGGCCTCGGTGCTACACCGGCTTTCATGCAGGTGGATATCGACGAGAACGGCGAGGTCGTAGGACTTTTCTGACGGCAGACCACAGATCCTGACGGCGTATTGCTCGGGCTCATCGACGCATCTTCCGGG
>JACZWZ010000054.1 GCA_022571885.1 Acidobacteriota bacterium | reverse complement strand
GGGCGGCTCCAGTTTTATCATTTTAGATGATTTTTCGGCGCCTGCCCCCGAGATGACGTTCGTCTACCGGCAAGAAGCGACGGAGGCGATCACGCCGCTCACGTCGATTGATGGCCTGACCACCGGCGGTGCCGCCTCTGACGAAGCGTCTTTTCTGACAAGATTTACGGAGAGTGGTGTCTCCTGGCTTGTCTTTACGGGGAATGCCAGCGACACACAGGAGGTTGCGTTTTTCAATGAAGACGCAGGCGAGGATACGTTTCGCGTCGCCTTTGATGCGGGCGCCGTCCACTCGGTCGTGACGCTGGATGGACGCCTGGCGGTTGCGTCCATCCCAAGCCGGGAGCCGACAGGGCGCATTGATATCGCTTTTTTCGACAATGGAAGCGTAGGTGAGCCGATCTCGTACGCCATCCCCGAGGGCGACGTGACGAACCTGACTCCTCCGTTGATCGCCCTGACGGAGCGAGACGGTCCAGCTGCTTTTTATCTCGGGGCTTCCATCACCCATCCACCCGGCGAGGTCGTGGTGAAGATGGTCGAGGAGGCGGCGGCCGATGTGTTCGACCTCGACGGACAGGCGGTGCGCTCGCTGGCTTCCGATGGACGCGATGTGGTGCTCGTTGGGGAGCGCGAGGCCCGCGTCCTGGGCGGCGCCGAGCGTTGGACGTATGACCTCGTGGACGAGGCCGTCGGGCAGGCCGTCTTTGGGAGCGATAGCAGCGGGCTCGTGGGCGTGGCGCCGCTCCTGTCCAGCAAGGCCCTCTTGGTGCTGCGGGCCGATGGTACCACGCAACGCATCGACCTCGAGCCCTATGGCGATCTGCTCATCGATGGAAACTTCTTGTTATTGATGTCGCGATACCCGGTCCTCGTTGACCTCGACGACGACGGCCGCCTCGACGTGATCGTCACGCCAGGCGGCGATCCCTCCTATCCAAACCAGATGGGCCTCAACGAGTTCCTCGTCGACCCCGATTCGACGATTACGGTCAGCAATGTTCCCGCGGGCGGGACGCAAACAAAGGACCTGGTCGTCACTTCGGTCGAGGCTAGTTTTGTCGACTCTCGGCACGATGTGATTGCGGGCGAAGGGCCCACGGGCGCGACGGTTCTAGTCGGCCACGACGGGGAGCTTCCGGTGACCGTCCAACCAGACGGCAACTGGCTCGCCGACCTTTCAACGATCGGGGTCGACATCGCGACCGGCGCAGACGGGTATGCCGCCATCGATGACGGAGACGGTGACTCGACGCGCTGGACCTGGAAAGCGTCTGACATCATCGTGAACCCCGTCACCGACGAGATCTTGATGCGTGGATTCCCAACGCACGTCAATATCAACCTCCTGGTGGGAGGTGATGGCACCCCGCAGACCGCGCAATACGCAGACAGCCTGGGAGCCGACGGGAACGGAGACGCATACGTCGATCTCTATGGCGTCGTCGACATCACCGCCGGAATGAATCTCTTCGCCACCGGCGACATCTTCGCCGGTCCTATTACTAAACACCATGCGGTCACCGACTTGACGCTTGACCCGTCCGACGGCTTCGCCCTCACCGGAACCGCCGCGCCGGACAGCGAGGTCTGCATCGATGTTTTCGACGAAGGCGAAGTGTGTGTTCTTGCCGACGAGTTCGGCGACTGGTCCCACGACCCCGGGGTTCAGGGCGCTGGTGCCGTCTCGCAGTACGACAACGACAGCGACTCGACGCAGATAGGTGTAGGTGGACCTGCCTGGTTCCTTGCCGATCAGAGCATCGACTCGATCTGGGGCCATAACTTTGCCTCGAACTCGTCTGTCGATATCACTATCGATGCAACGCCTGTTGGCTCCTTTGCGACCGACCGGGGTGGCTACTTCTCCGTTCCTGATGGGACGCCCGCACTCGAGATCGGCAGCCATGTGGTGGTCACCGACGGCACCGTCACCAAGGACCTGTTCATCAGCAACCTCGTCATTACCCAGGTGGATGACGTAGAGAACGAAGTCCACGGGACTGGAACTCCTGGCGCAGCGGTGTGGATAGGTGATCCGAACGATCCCCAGTACCTCGCGAGCCGCACAGTGACGATTCCTCAGACCGGCGTCTGGTCGACCGACTTCGACAACCCGGGAGATGGCGGTGCCACCTGGGACTTCGGGCCCGGTGACCAGGGCTTCTCCCATCAGAACGACCTTGATGGGGATGTGACCCACCACGCTTGGGGGGTACCCGAGCCCACCGAACCGCCGCCGCTGCCGACGTTGAGTGCGTCGTCGTCGAGTGATTGGGTGGATGCTTGGGGGTTCACGCCTCAAGCGACGGTGACATTGGCGATCTACGACTCTGAGGGCGGCACATTGTTGTTCGGCCCGGAGGCGCGTCCCACTGATGGTGACGGTCATTACTTCTTGGAAGGCGGCGAACACGGCGTCGACCTGACACCGGGCATGTTCGTGACGGTGACCGACGACACGACCGGCGTGGTCAAGGACCTCACCTTGGAGAACTTGACCCTCGACTCGATCGACTTCGAAAACGACATCGTGTCCGGCACCGCGCCCGATGCGGCTGACGGCCGGTCGGTCAATGTCGGATTCGGCAATGAATCGGGCGGATGCGGTTTCGACGTCGCGGTTACCGCCGGATTGTGGTCCGCCAACTTTGCTGATTGTGAAGGCGGCTTCGACATCACCGAAGACATGGGCGGCTCTGCTCAGCTCTTCGACGAAGACGGAGACGCCACAGTCACCGAACCCACGCCGGAAGAGGGAATCAATGGCGCCCATGTGAACGTGCACAACAGCGTTGTCGGTTCGGAGACGCAGGGATACGGATTCGAGGTATTCATCGGTACCTTTGGTTTCTTCGGTGATACCGACGTCACCGATGTGAAGTTGTGGGTAGACGGTGACATCCTGGTCTTACAGCCTTGGATCGAGTTGAACTCGACTAGCGGCGACAGATGGGACATCCACGTCGGTGGAGAGTATCTGGGAGAGCCGACCCTGGGCGCGTATCGTGTCGAGGTAACCGATGGCTACGGCGTCACCTGGGCGTTTGATATCGGACGACTCGAGGACATCCCTCAGGATGCACCGCATATGGTTTTCCCCACTCACCTGGCACTGACCACCGACAATATGCCCACATTCAGCTGGGAGGAGTTCACATCTGACTACCTGGGTACACCGGTGGAGCCATGGGCCTATGAGGTAAATCTCTCGGCCAGCAGCAACGAAGAAGAAGGCTCCTGGGTGTTCCCGATTGATCCAGGAATTACAAGCATCGCCTATGACCACGACGGCTGGCAAGGGGAGCCGCTGCCGCTCGATGGTTTGGAACCCGGCGTATATAGCGCCACGGTCCACTCCAACCATGACGTGGCTCCTGGTTTCAACTTCGAACATCACCGCAATCTTGTGTTCGTGGTCTACGACCCGACTGGTGGTTTCGCCACCGGCGGCGGGTGGATCGACTCGCCCGAGGGTGCCTTTGACGGTGATCCAGAATTGACCGGAAGAGTTACCTTCGGATTCGTCTCCAAATACAAAGAGGGCGCTGCGGTTCCGACCGGCAGCACCGAGTTCCAGTTCCGGTCGGCAGACCTGAACTTCCACTCCAACAGTTACGAGTGGCTAGCCGTGACGGGCGGCAACGCAACGTACAAGGGTACGGGCACGATCAACGGTTCCGGTGACTACGGCTTTATGCTGACCGCTTGTGACGTGAAGATAGCGGGTGACTGTCAGGGAGAAGACGAAGACACCTTCCGGATCAGGATCTGGGACAACAGCAGCGGTGACCCCGTCTACGACGACGGCGGAACCCCGCTCGCAGGAGGCAACATAAGGATCCACGAGAGTGGACCCTCGTAGCGCTCCCACCACCCTCCGCAGACCGGGTGATTTGCTCGGACGGTTGATGAGAGCACCTCGAAGGGCCCCTCCCCAAGGAGGGAGGGGCCTCTCGGGGGCTGCCCGACGTGTCCGCGCCGTGTCACGCCGGGCGTCGAGCTGCAAGACACACTCGTTATCAGGAAGCAATTCGAGGTTGAGAGGCCTGTGCTCAACAGGGCGTCGGATTTGAGTCCTCCCACCTTCAACGATTTGAAACAGACCCCCATGGCTCCAGCCTCCAGGAGGGGTCGGTCTTATTCACCGTCGGCTCACCCTTATCGGTAAGAAACCGAACCCCATGGCTTCAGCCTCCACCCTGGGTCGGTCTTTTCCACCGTCGGCTCGCCAAATAGGGGGTGTACTTAAGAAGGCGAGGAGCGTCGTAGGTCAGCGACCACTTACCGACTGCAGGATCGGGATCGAAGTTCAGTGAACCAATCATGTCGTCGAAGCCGAACGCCTCCAGGACCGCGGGACCGGCCTCTGGGCCGAGGAGTTCGGCAAGGACCTTGATGCGGCGACGAGTGGGCTTGGCATCAGGGCGATTCATCCAAAATCGGATTGTGGCGGAACTCGGTTCCTGGCCCGATGCGACAGCCAGTGCGTTTGGATTAGTCCCAACGGCGTCGATCAACCTGGCTAGCAGTTCACCTGCGGTCTCGTTGTCCTGCTGTTCATAACCCGCCATAGCGCGCAGTGTACGCCCGAGGGATGGAGTCATTGCGAAGACCCCCGGCCCCGTTTACGGCTGGCGTTCCTCGAGGTCCTGACCGAGCTGAAAGCCCATAGGGACTAAAGCCCCTAGCCGCGTCTGCAGATTCACGAAACAATGCTTGTGAATTGTGTCACAAACTATCCGGACAACGGATCAGAAGAAAGGAGAACGGGATGAAGAGGAATCGACTGCAGACGGTTGGGATCGTGCTGACGGTAATCGGGTTGATCTTCCTGGTCGCAGCCGGGGTCGCATACGCAAAGGTGCAGGACGGCTACGGGGCACTCGATCAGTTCAGTGCAGCGGAGAACGTGACGCTGTCCTACAACGAGGATGGGCAGCTCATCGATCAGGGTACGACCGATGGCGCCGAGGCGATCATGACATTGCTGACCGATGACTGGGGATTCAAGGTCAATGAGGGCGACCTCAACCCCGACGATCCGGTCGTCAACACGGCCAGCGAGTTCATGTTCCAGATGGCCACCGTCGGCTACCACGTGCTAAACGGTACGCAGACCGTCGTGCTCACCGAAGATGTCGAGTACAAAGGCGAGGTGTTCGCCGCCGGGACCTACGACTTCGACGTGGACGGCCGCTATTGGGCCGATTTCGATCGCAGCCATCCACTCGAGGGTCCGGCCCGCTCGCAGGCGTGGAGCGGAACCGTGCACGGCCTGTTTGGGCAGTTGGGTGTCGGGACAGTGACCCACTCGGTGCTCCAGATCGGTCTTGCGATCGCAGCAGCTTTTGGTGCGATCGGGGGCATGGCGATGCTCACCGGTTTCGGGCTCATCTGGGTCAGCCGCGAACAGCCGGAGCAAAATCTCGAGATCTCGGTTGAGCCGAGACCCGACAGGGAAAGGGCGGGCGTGTGAACTGAGTCCCCCAGCGACCAAGGTGAGGCCCCTGCTTCGGTGGGGGCCTTGCCTCATTGCCAACGGTTTGGGTGAACAGTCGCGGGCAAAGACCGGGCGCCAATGAGGCGCGGAATATTCGGTCACCCCGTCGGTGTATGCGTCGACGAAGCCAGGGGTGTCCCGAGCGTTTCTCCTCGCGTCTGGAACTCACATGGCGAGCACGTTGAGTCTGCCAGTCGCCTTGTCAATCTCAGCGGGCCTCGTATGCGGCCTTACAGGCCCGCACCCAATCGCGGTCGAGGTTGGCTTTCCTGTAGGACCATTGGGCAAGCGTTTCCGGGCTATCGAGACTTCCCTTCGGTTCCGGCCCGATGTTGAGTGCGTCGGCGGCTGCGATGACGGTGGCGGGGCGTTCGTCGCACCAGACGCGTTCGGCGTCGCTCAGACCAGAAGGCAAGCAACTTCTCAGAACGAGGGCCATCGCGAGGAGTGCTGCGATGGTCAAGGGACCTCGAAGGGACATGGACACGGCCGTTCCTCTCAGTGAGGTACGCCCTCCCGCTCTTCGCCCAACGTACTCCTCGACCCTTCCCAGACTTAGGGCCATTCGGACTGTTGTGGCCGTCGGTTAGGGATAGATGGCCTCGGTTACCGCGGTGGCGTCGGGCGGTAGGTCCGTCCGGTGACCGGGTCGTGTGCGCTGGCCCTGTCTGGCGAGACTTCACAGTCGGCTCGGACCGAAGGGCTGAGCCGGTACTGTCAGCCCCGATGCGCATCCATTGGGTCCTCGTCGCGGTAGCGCTGATCAGCGCGGCCTGCTCCGCGGCTGACAATGCGACGACGACGACCAAGGGGACGACTGGCACTACACCGCCCAATGAGTTTCCCCTCATTGCGTTGGGCCACCCCGATGCACGGTTCGATGATGGGGTAGCCGGTCGGTCGATTCACGGCTCTTCGGTCGAAATCCAGTGGTTACTCGGTCCAGGCATTGTCGGGATATTTATCATCGAGGGAGACTCCGAGGACATGGCCTCGTTGGTCGCTGACCGTCTCGCCGACCCGAGTTCTCGGTTGGCTGAGATGGCGACCGTGAGGGGTCACGAGGCTCGGCAGATTGTTCTGGCTGATTCCAATACTCAGCGGTTCACTCGTCGGTTCATCTGGCTTGAAGGAACTGCCGTTATCGAGGTAAGAATCGTCGGAGTTGATATGCCTATCGAGGAAATACTGGCGTCGTTGATCGCCATTGACGAAGCGACGCTTAAAGGGCTGACGGGTGGCTGGCTGGAGGAGGAGGCGACCGACTCGTAGTGAGCGGTCATCTCGGCTCGTTGTAGTGGCGCTTCTGTGGTGGTGGGACGACGGTTGGCTCAGAACCCTGGGGTGGGGTCGGGCGGTAAGTGCGTCCGGTAACCGGGTCGTGCGCGCTGGTGCTGTCAGGTGGAACCTCAGTCGGCTCGGACCTCGGGGCTGGGGGTCGAATCTCTCGACGCTCACACTTCAGGCAGTACGGCTCGTCGTATTCGAGTCCTGGGAGGAGCGGGACTCGATGGACCGGGCAGTGTCCCCGGCCCCCGGTGCGACGGTTCTGCCGCCTTCGGATGCGTCGCCGTGGGTCTTGCGCCATCAGCGGCCGTCCCAATGAATGCTGGATTTCCTACGGTCGCGGCCTCTTCGGTTTCTCGCCTTCTTCCTGGACGCTCTTCTTGCTCGTGCGCGCTTCATCCGTTCTACGGCTTCGTCGAGGTGTTGGCCGGTAAGCGGGAGTGCGTCGGGGTCAGGTGCTTCGAATCTCATGGTTGGCTCGTGTATTGGATCATGGCCCTATACCAAGAGTTCTATAGGGGTGAGCCACTGGCATTGAGCCACCCCAAAAGTCTTGTAGATCAACGGGTTTGACTGGTTCATCAGGTGATGGCTCACAGCCCTCAGAATCGAGTGAGCCAGTGTCTTCGGGACGGAATACGGTGTGCTGCATGGGTTTCCGAGGTGGCTCAACGGCGCGCATCGGTGAGCCATTCAGGGGGTTGGGCCACCGGAGTCATGCGTGGATTCCTCTCCACTCGTCGCGGTCCTCGTCGTAGGTCCAGTGCTCCATGGCGCGGCGGTAGGAACTGAGACTGACGGCCTGGTACTTCGGTTGGGTGGCCTCCAAGGTCTTGTCGAGGGCTGTGAGGTGCTCGGCAACCGCTCGCTTGCTGCGGCGTTCCAACCCCTGCCACTCATCACCACCAAGGAACTCGGTGACCCGCATGATTGCGAGCGTTCCAATCGAGGCATCTACTCCGATGAGGCGGCCACTCGAATCCCGTTCGTAGGTCACATCGAAGCCGTCTCCTTCCTGTCCCTCGTAGCGGCCACGGACGTTGAGTGTGCGCTGGTCGCTAAGACGATTCAGGGTGAGTCGGTGGTCCGGCCATGTGAATATCTGCCCTCCCGAGGCGTCCTCTCCGGCGATATCAGCGCCCCTCTTACTTCCTCGCGTTGCGCTGGATAGGACCTGCGTCCGGACATAGACGGCTACTGGACCAAGAGCATCGCGGATTGTTCCAACTCCGTTCTTCCATGCTTCTAAGTCTTCGCCCCAGACCTTCCCGCGGAGGGTGGGTTGTACACCGTCAACGAAAATGGCAAGCGGGCGGTCGTCATCGAGCCATCCTCGATCTCTGGCCGTGTCTATGAGGTGCTCGACGTGCCGTTCGTTGTTCAGGTAGAGCCGATCGTCCCGGCTGTGGATATGCCACCACCGAGTTTCGTCGGCATCCTCGGCAGTGACTCCTTCGGCGGCGAGTCTCTGATTCACGATTTCGGGAGCCTCTTCTGGATTGACCCAGAGCACCCGATACGGCCCCCTCGCGATGCGGAACAGGCCTAGAACCTGTCTCTCAAGCAGGTATGCCGACGCAATGTGAGACAGGAGAGTGGAGCCACCGGCATTGCTCGGTGCGATGAGGAGGGAGTTACTGCCGCGGGCTGCAACGCGGTCGACCGACCAGTCGACAGGTCGTGAGGCCGCTTCGGCATCGAAGGGAATGGAGTGTGCAGCGATGTCGGGGAGGTCAAACCCGGTGTCAGCAGCACGGCGCAGCATCGGCTCCGCCCGGCGCTTCGCGAGGTCGAAGGCGAGGTAGTTCTTGAATCCGCCTTCTCGGCCATTGAGGCTGATGCCTTCGAGCGCCGTTTCGACGATGGCGTCAAGTTCGGCATTGGTGTCTGTGTTCGGCGGGTCCATGTCACGCTTCCTGGTTGGTCTGGTTTCTTCATTCGGTGGGTTGGCCTCGGCTCATCGAACCTGTTGGGAGCAGCCCTCCGAAGAGGGCCACTCCGCTACAGGCAATGAAGACCCGAGACCAGGCAGGCCACCGGCAGCGCTGCGAGGCGTCGCCGATGTAGGAGAGAGTCCGTGGTGGTCGAGTTGTGTGACCTTCTTCGAGCGTCCCCAAAAGGCCAGCAACGGAGCGCGGTCAGGAGCCTCGCTGCTGGCCATCCGGGGAAGCCGGAGGTAGGTCGGGAAGTGCGTGACTCACTTTTCCGGCCTCCCTCTCAGCCATTGTCAAAACGATTCGTTCCTCGAAGTTCTCCGGCAAGGACATACCAAGTCGCCAACCATCCGCTCGCCATCGCCGTCGAGTAGCGGCGGACGGTTGAAGAAGAGTCCTCGATGAGCCATGCGGGTCGATGTCCGTCATGAGCCACGGCGTCAATGCCGTCGATTCTTCTGTGGGTCTCGGGTCGGTTGTCATCGGTCAGGGCAAGGCGCTACCGCCGTCGAAGCCGCCGCTTGGCGCGATTTCCTTGGTCGAGTCCGGCCTGTCCTGTGGTCGACTTGAATGCCTCAGAGAGGACATGGCTCCGGGCCGCGGCGTCGCCCGGTCCGGTGCCCACTGTCCATCGGGACAGGACCGCCGTCGACCAACTGAAGTCCCACCATCGGAGTGGAACGCGACACTACCCCTTGACATTCCAGTCACCTGGAACCTATAGGGTGCTCTGGTGATGACCGATTCCACGTCTCGCAGGCGAGTCCTTTCGTCCCCGACGCCGCGAGTGCCCTGCACGAAGGGGCCACCGATTTCGAACCCACGACCACTAGGGCGAACTTCCGCTCACGCACGATCGGACACAGGGTGAGACGGTACGACCGAGAGCGGATATCCATCCAGGCGCGGATTACAAGGCGAAAGGGCACGACGGAACGTTCGACGAGCCGGGTACGAGGCAGGTCGAGAACTCATGAACAGGCTGCCGTCAATCGCCGGTACGATCGGATGGCGTGGGCCTACGACCTATTGGACGCACCAATGGAGTATTTGGGCGGACGACACAGAAGGGTCCGACTCATCTCGTCGGCGGCAGGATCTGTACTCGAAGTCGGCATCGGAACCGGCAAGAACCTGAGGCACTACCGCAGAGATGTGAAGGTCATTGGGATAGATGCCTCCCCAAAGATGCTCGCCCGGGCGCGACAGCGGATGAGATCGCTGGACGTGGACGCCGTTCTGCTGGAAGCCGACGCCCACACACTGCCCTTCGGTGACTCAGAGTTCGACACTGCCGTCGAAACATCGATCCTTTGTTCCGTTGCCGATCCGGAGACGGTCCTGGCGGAGCTCATCAGGGTGACACGTCCGGGTGGTCGAATTCTCCTGCTCGAGCATGTGCGACCCCGCAATCCGATCCTTGGCCTGATGGCGGACGCAGCATCGCTCCTGACCCGCCGCCTGTTCGGTTTCTACGCCAATCGGCGGACCGAAGACGTCGTGATGGCCGCCAATGCCAGTGTCGTCGAGGCCCGACGTAATGGCGTGTGGAGAGCGTTCGAACTTGCCCCTCTGCCACCAACTGCGGACTAAAACAACACCGAGAATCAGGCGTGCGGGGTAGCCACCGTCGGTGTGTGGCGGGGTCGACTACGCGGTAGATCGTGCCGACTGATGATCTGTGTCGAGTCGCTGGCTCGTCCATCGGGCCGCCGGTACGACCAGCGCTAGCCAGAATCCGTAAAGAAAGGCCTCCGCCAGTCCGAGCAGGAAGGTGCCGATCGACAGCCAGCTAAACCCGGGGAGCAACGGCTCCCACGCCCTGCGCATCGCCCAATCAGGGAACACGGCATCCCAGGCCACGCACAACGCGAAGGAGGCTGCGAGAAAGGTTCCGATTGTGAGCGCTACGGGTGTGTATCGAAGTTGCCTGGTCATTCTTGCTCCTCACTGGGATGTAGGTACGGGGTGCGTTCCGGCCGTGATGCGGCCGCGGATCCGAGGAAAGCGAACCGGGCTGTGCAGAAAGCATGTGTCGCGGCGGTTGTAGGTGCTGAGCTTCGTCGTGCAGCCCCGTTCGATGCAGGCCCTTCCGGCGGCCATGCGTTTCGGGGCACGACCGCTCCAGCGGTCTCGGCTCCCGGTTAGGTTGGGCGTCGGCGTCATCATGCATCTCCGTGCTCGGCGCGGGTTTCGTACCACACGGCCATTATGGACCCTCCAGTCAACTGGAATGTCAAGAGAGAATGATCCGGCCGCACCACTACAGAGCCTCCTCGTCGATGTGCTCCCAGAGTGCGTCAAACGGGACGAACATCTCGGCGAAGTGGCCAATCCACTTGATTCGCGCATTGGAATCGACCAGGGCGAAACTGTGGCTCGGTCGGTCGGAGTGGCCGTAGATGCCGACCATGTCGTACGCCTCGGACACCGAGCGATCCGAGTCGATCAGGATCGGTGTCTCGATTCCAAAACGCCTGGCCTGTGGTTCGACCATCGACGACGGGTCGACCATGATCGGCACCAGGCGGATGCCGAGGTCCGCCAGGGGACTCTCGATCTCGGGAATCTGGATGAAACAGCCGTCGCACCCGGGTCCCATCGAGAAGTACAGCAAAGCGTCACCCTCAGCGATCAGGTCGGACAAGGTGATCATCCCTCCGTTGGTCATCGGGAGCGCAAATGCGGGAGCCCTGCTGCCTGGCTCCAACGTCGGGACCTCCCGGCCGACGTTGACTGCGACCGCTACGACCAGCACCGTCAGCGGCAGCAGAAACGCCGCCCACAACAAGGTGCGCCGTTCACGCGTCGAGTGTGTCCCTGTCGACATCTGTTTGGCAGTGCGTGTCATGAGTTTCGCTCCTGTGATCGGTTTCAGATGGCTCTGCGCTTTTTCGTCGCGACGAGAGGGCGACCGCGCCGACGGCCAGGCCAACTAGGACAAGCCCCACGACGAAATCGGGGATCGGGTCGAAAACCTCCACGATGGGGGTGAGGGTCGTCTGCAGCCAGGCCGCCAGGCCACGTTGAAACGTCGGGGCGAGGGTGGCACCGGTGGCGGCAACCACCAGCAGCACTATCCCCATGAGAACGAACAAGGCGGCTGCCCACAGGCTGAGGCGGGTCGTGGTAAAGGTGCGAGATCCGAACTTCCAGGTGACCGGTTTGCTCTCGAGCCGGCCAGCTTGAGCAAGACGGCTCCGGTCCCACAGCAACGTAATTACGACCAGCGGAAAGACCATGCCAAAGACGTAGGAGAGCCCGATGGCGGTGCCTTCCAACAGCCCGGGGGCGACCGCCGACATCGCCACGACGCCCGCCAGTACCGGAGCACAGCACGCGGAGGCGGCCCCTGAGAACACTCCGAGGGCAAAGACTCCACCTGAGTCGGTGCGGGCGATGTCGGGAGAACTGCGGAGAAAGGGGAGTGACCAGGTCGCTCCGGTCGCCGCGAAGCCGGCGAACATCAGCATCAGCAAACCTCCGACGGCATAGACGATCGTGTGTGCCCCGAGAAGCGCCTTGGTCAAGACGGTGAGACCGAGGGTCAACGGCACCAGCACGACGGCCACGCCGCCGGCAAAGATCATCGTGAGCGGAACCAGCCGCCAGCGGTTGTTGCGCACCGCGGCAGCTAGGTAGGCCGGGAACATGACCGTGATGCAGCAGGGGGCGAAAAGCGCCACCGACCCGGCGATGAACGCAGCCAGTATCGATCCGCCGAGAAATACTCCGTCCATCCGCTACCGGCCGTCCGAGGCGCGGGCCGCGAGAGTCGCTTCGAGTTTCCGCCGCGAGATTCGCCCATGGCCGAAGAACGCCCCGTCGATCATCACGATCGGTGGGAAGGGCACCCTGAATCGCCGGACCAGCGTGGCTCCCTCTGGCGCCGCCAGATCGACTTCGCGAATCCGCAGTGGATATCGCTGTGCCAGATCGGCCAGAGCGCTCTTGGCGTCCCCACAGAAGTGACAATGCGGCGCAGTGACCAACACGACGTCGATCACCCCCGCGGGGCTATCGGCGGACGGCGGAGGCGTCGAGTCGATCAGATTCGCCGGCTCCCACAAATCATCTCCAGGCGGGCCGGATGAGATCGACCGCGATCACTGGAACGGCAAACAGGCGTCTGCCCGGTCGTGTCGCTCCTCGCCAAGAGGTGGCCCTCGAACACGGCGGTGAAGTGAGCAGCAGGTCCCTGCCCCGAAGACACGGATCGGGTTGATGTCTCGACAGGGACGCTGGCGATCGCTGTAGAGGGCGTGGCCATTACCGGGCAACCGTATACCTTCCAGCCAACCGGAAGGTCAATAGGGCCGAATGTCCCTATTGGCAGTCGCCCTTCGCGACGAACAGCTCGAGCCCTGAGGGACCTCTGCCCATCCCTCCCGGTTCAATACCGCCTTGAGTCGTCGGCTCCGGCGAAGCCGGGGCCTCTTGTAAGAAGAAATGAAGCTCATTACAGGAGGAACCCAGTGCCACGGTGCCAGTGGCCGTGTCGTGTTTGTCGTTAGGTGCCGATTCGGGAGCACTCCCTAGCGGGCAACAGGCGTGTTTGGGGCTACGGTTCCTCGAATCCGGGAACTCGCCTTCGGGAACGGACACTTTCACTGTGATGGTCATCTCAGATCGGGAGCTTTGGGCAGCCGCTGTCCACGAGGCTGACACCGACGCGTTCGGCATTCTCTTCAAGCGGCATGCGCGCGCCGTCTACAACCATCTGTTCAGAAGGTGCGCTGACTGGTCGAGTGCGGAGGACCTGACCTCCGTGGTGTTCCTCGAAGCCTGGCGTAAGCGGCACAAGGTGGAACTCGATCGCGAATCGGCGCTGCCCTGGTTGCTCGGCGTAGCAACCAATGTCGTGCTCAATCACCGCAGGAGTCTCCGCAGGTATCGCGCTGCCCTGTCTCGGGTTCCGGTACCTGAGGTCGGAGCCCCGGTTTCAGCTGGCGTCCAGGACTTCGCTGGCGATGTGGCGGAGCGAATCGATGCCGAATCCAAGATGTCCCTCATCCTGAGGCTGGTCGAGCGTCTCCCCGAGAGGGAACGTCAGGTGCTGGAACTCTGCGCTTGGGATGCCCTGAGCTACGAAGACGCTGCTGCTGCGCTTGGCGTTCCTGTGGGAACAGTGAGGTCGCGGCTTTCCCGGGTCAGGGAGCGACTCCGGGAACTCGAACGCCGATCCGGACACGAACGGGATGTAAACAGCAGTGTCCGGATCGTGCCGGAGGTAGAGCAATGAACGGAATGTGGGAATCTCCCCCAGATCGAGACTTGCCTCCTGGCCGACTGGCCGAGCGGAGGGAACACCTCGTGAATGAGATCAGGCAGACGGAGCGGCGCACGGCGTCCGTTCCCCCGAACAGAGGTCGCCACGGAGTGCGGCCGCGATTGGCAGGGTCCCTTGCTGCACTGACCCTGGGTGCCTTTGCCGTCGCAGGTGGTGCCATCTGGCTCTCCGGGGGGTCGGGGGATGATGTCGATGCCGTGGCTGGCACGACATCTCCGACCACCCAGGTGACATCTTCGACCACCCAGGTGCCAGACATCCCGATCGACGGTGGGGAGGTCACTGGGATCAATGCGGTGCTGGCGGTGCATTCGATCCGTGCCGTGACTGGCGACACGGAGCCGATGGCAAGTGAAGGCGGCGAGTCCTTCCCCTACCTCGTGCTTGACCTGCCTGGAACGCATATGGATGGAACGATGCTGTTCCAGGCCTACGAAGTCCTGGATACCAAGACCGGGGAGCCCGTCGGAATCCAGACCGTGTATCGCCAGTGGTCGACCAACGATGCCGGCGAAAAAGCCGAGCGGGAGCTCCTGCTCCGTGTCCAAGAGGTCGGCCAGGAATACGAGTGGCTGACGTATCTGACTGAGTTGGCAGAGAGTTCGGTGTCAGTCCGCATCGGCGACCGAGATGTGACTGTCTACCGGATCCCGGACGACAAGATCGAAGAAGGATCCTACGACCTCGACGTTCTCTACTGGGTGGAGGCGCCCGGCGTCGAAGCGATCCTGATCCCCTGGGGTCTCTCAGGTGACGACGCCTCTGGGCTGATGGCGGGGCTCCGGGTCCTGATCGGGGACGAGTGGATCGAGTGGGTAGCAGTGGCACCCGGCCCCGAAGCGCCGGCCACAACCACCACGGTGGTGGAAGGAGGCTAGGCAAGCCGCCTTTCACGACAGACAGCCTGTTTGGGGCCTGTCCCTCTCTGGAACCGTCCAGCAAGGGGCAGGCCCCTCTACGCCGCCACCCGTATCTGGAAGGAAATGGTGGGAAGATAGTGACACGGGTGCTGAGGCGACGAACCTCCTCGTCTGTCAGTTCTGCTCGATCCATCTGGGACTCTCACTCCGGCGAGTCGGAGGCCGGTATGCGCGATTCCGCCATCGCCAATGGCGTACCCGACTCGGCGGTGCGCTTGAGCCACCACCACAGCCCCAGCCCGCCCATCCCGGCGATGAGCCCGGTCAGTTGGTTCCAAGTGATGGGTCCGATGGTGGCGTCACCGCTGCGGAGAAAGTCGAGCACAAAGCGCTGCAAGCCGTACCACGCCATCCACAGAGCAAACAGCTGGCCGGGACGCAGCAAGATCCTGCGGGCCACGACTACCAGGACAACCAGCAACACCGCGGCTCCGATCAGGTCGTAGGCGGCCACGGGGTGGTAGACGCCGCAGAGCCCGTCGGCACCTGCCTGGGTGGCGGTGCACTCCAGGGCGGCGTGCTGCGGCGCCACGTCGTATCCGGGCTTGAGGCCGTACCCCCAGGGCAGGGAGGTCGGCTTGCCCAGATGCTCGACGATGGCGAGGCACCCGAGCCGCCCGATGACGGTGCCCAGAGCCAATCCCGGTGCAGAGGCGTCAAGTGTCGGCAGGATCGGCAGTTGGAGAGCACGCATCCGCCACCACCCGGCGAGGATCCCGCCGGTGAATCCGCCCAGGATCGAGAAGTTGCCCGACAGCGGACTCAGCACTTCCCAGCCGGCGCCGTCGAACAACGCCGCCGGCACCGTCAGGTAGCGAGCTCCGACCAATGCTCCTACCACTGCATACGACAGCACCGCCTGATACCCGGCGACGTCGCCGCCGGCTCGCTCAACACGACGACTCGCGATCCATGCCCCGCCCACGATGGCGAGAGCGATGAACACGCCGTGGATCGACAGCGAGAGCCCGCCCAGGTGCAACATTGGGATCGGCGGGTAGGACACACTGGCGAACATCACAACGACAGGAACTCGGGCATGACGGGCACCGTACGGCTTCCAGTCGAAGGAAGGTCAATACGGCCGAAAGCCCCTATCTGCTTGACCCATGGTCCCACCGGAAGGCGTGTGTCGTGGCCCAGCGACCAATCACCGACAGAGCTTGACCATCAGCTGATATGGATTGGTGAGCGGACCTCCGCCGGGTTGATAACCGAGATGGAGATGCGGCACCCTCGAATTGCCGGTATTGCCGGTCTCCTGCTTCGTAGCTACCGGTGGCAACCACGAGGGCGCGGAAACAGGCGTCTCTTGTCAGGCGGTAGAAGGTATCAAAGTCACGCACGTGCACTGATCATTAACGATTGACATACCCAAGGCACTTACCAAGCCCATCTTCGTCGAGATTCTGGTGCATCGTGTCGAGCAGGTCGTCGCCCGCGGCTCTTTGGAGAATCGCGTTGGGTTCCTGAGCTCACTGGTCCAACACGAGGCTGAATGTGATGCCCGGGGTGGCGAAGTCCTGACAGGGGTGCTGAGGGGTCGGCGACCCTTCATCGTGGTATCCGCCAACGTGCGGGACTGTCACCAGCCCTTACAGGGTCCGGAGCTTCGAGCGGGGATCACGAAGTCGATGTGGTCTGAGAAGTCGTCTACGGCCACCCAAACGCGTCGCCGGTCCAAAGGCTATGAATACGGTCAGGGTGCGTGTGATACACGACAAAGATTGTTCCGGCCAAAACGGTGGCAGCACCGATCGTTCCTTCAGACCCAAAGGCATCGGAACCGGCCACAGCCTGCCAATCGTCCCCGTCGAGAGTCCACCAGACCGTTGGGGGGTCGTACATCGCAGGGTCTTGCGGACCTCCGCTCCGGCCAGTATCCACGATTGCTACGACAATTCCGTCTGGGTCGCTCAGCACTGCGTTAGAGGATGCCCAGTGTCCCAGGCTCGGCTCGAAACTGGGCGGCGTGGTCTCGACCCACGTACCAGTGAAGTCAAGTAGCC
>JACZWZ010000053.1 GCA_022571885.1 Acidobacteriota bacterium | reverse complement strand
AATCCTCGGATGGCGCAACAACCCGGTCATCGAGAACGGCGCCGTCTTCGTCGGGAGCGCCGGAGTGGTGCAGTTCGCCCCGGATCGACGCGATGGCATCTACTCCATCGACCTGGGAACAGGGAAGCAGCGTTGGTTCTACACGACCGAGTTGGATGTCAACAGCGTCGTGGTGTCCGACGGCGTCGTCATCGGTACCGGCGACGAAGGACGGATCTGGGCGTTGTCCGCTCGCGACGGGTCCTTGCTGTGGTCGGATGATCTCGAGATCGGGGTGTTCGCCGATCCGCTCTTCTTCGAAGACCTGGTGATCATCGGCGACGGCGCTGGGTGGGTTACCGCTTATGACGTCAAGACCGGTGACAACAAGAGCCGGCTGGCGCAAGTTGATGGAGCAATCCGAGGCGGACTGTCGTCCGACGGTGAGCACATCTATGTCGCAGGCGAGAACGGTGACATGCTGGCGCTGAACGGTACCGGCCAGATCGTGTGGCGAGTCGACACCGATGGCGACGGCCCCGGCGAGTCTGATGCCCGGATCTTCGCCGCCCCCACCATCACCGATTCGATGGTGATCATCTCCCTGGTTCGCCCCGACGTCTTCGCCGAGCCAGCCCTGCTCGCCCTCGACAGAGAAGATGGCAGCGAACTGTGGCGCGCCAAAGATGTCGCCGGTATCAAGACCCAGTGGGCGAATATCCGATCTTCGCCTGCCGTCGCCGGCGACTACGTCGTCTTTGGTGAGGGGTACTCGAACGACCTGGTCGTCATCGATATCTATACCGGCGAGACGGCGTGGTCGGTTCAGATCGGCCAGTTCTGCTACCCGCACTGGCCGTCGCCGGTGATCAACAACGGGGTGGCATACCTGGCCCGCCACGACGGCGGTCTCTATGCGGTCGACCTGGCGACCCGCGAGATCGAATGGAAGATCTACCTGGGAGATGCCGACGGCAACGGATCCTTCCCCGGCAACTTCGAGGATGGCGGGTTCTGCCAGTGGGGTCCCGAAGACGGACACTCGATACTGTCCTCGCCGGCAGTGAGTCCGGAGGGGGCCATCATCGTGGGAACGCTCGAAGGGGTGCTCATCGCCATCGGTGATTCCGACTGGGAGTAGGAAGAGGCCCGACTCCCGACTCCCGATACCCGATACCCGATACCCGATACCCGATGAAGATTGCCCGCCGAGCGCAGCGAGGCGATTCTTACTGACAACACAACTAGCGACTGACGACTGGCTCGCCTGACTGGTGACTGGTGACTGGTGACTTATTCGCCGAGGATCTCCAGGGCGGTCGCCAATGCATCCGCCGCGAGCACGTCGGGCCGGACGCCATTTGCCAGATCTGTGCCGTCGGACAGAGTCACCTCCAGGTTCGGAAGCCCGACCGACCAACCATTGGGGAGGAAGCGCACCATCGCCGGTCCGGCCGAGCCCGCGGTGCGTTGACCAACGATCGTGACACCGTCGACACCTCGCAGAGCGGCCGCGAGAAGCTCGGCCACACCGATCGTGCCCGGGCCCACCAGGACCGCGGTTGTGCCCTCGAAGGTCCCGGTCGGGAGCGGTCGCACCATCACCTCCCCGGCGGGGACGAATCCGGCGGCGCCGCGTGCGGCCAGTCGGGCAATCAGCCTTTCGGTGGGCAGGAATCTGCTGGCGATCAGCATCGCGTGATCTATCGCTCCACCGTCGCTCCCCCGCAGGTCGAGAATCAACGAGTTGGTGGCGGCCACCGCGGCGTCGATGGCGTCCGCCACCACCCGCTGCGAGCCGTCGGCATCGTCGGCGAACTCTCCAAGTCTGCGAAAGCCCAGATAGGCGATCCCATCGCCGAGTGAACCGGTCAGGATCCCACCTCTGCCCAACACGTCGACCTCTGGAAATTCGACCGGAGTGGCCCGGGCCGCAGCCCAAACCTCGCCCCCGGCAGACAGTCGGACGTCGAGTCGGTCGAGCGGCCCGAGCAACGACGTCAACGCATCCAACAGAGAGTCATCCGATGCACCGACCGGGGGACGAAACGCCTCGACCCGGTCGGGCCATGAGGCGTCGACGCCCGGCAGGAAGTGCTCCTCGAAGGTCGCGGCAAGCACCCGGAAGCTCGCCGTCGGATCGTCGCCAACCGGCTCGATGCACTCCTCGGGAAGAAACTCGGTCCGCTCGAATCGAACGGTCCGCCCTGTATCCGCAAGAACCAGAACCTCACCCTCCATCGAAAGCACTTCGCCCACCCCACGAGCTCCGCCACTCGCCACCGAGAAGCAATGGACTGCGCTGAACTCGAAGATTTCGACCGACCCACCGTTGACCGAGAGGTAAGTGCCCCAGGCGTCGGATCGCCAGTTGCCCTGGAATGGTTCGGCTTGGCGCGCCCCCGGGTTGCAGGCGATGAAGAGCACACCGACGACTGCCCCGGCAACCGCCAAACGTCTACTCACGTTGCCGCCCTGTGCAGCTCGTCGAGCGCAGCTTCCACCCGGGTCACGAACACGTCGAGGTCCGGCACCGTGTCCCAATCCGCCACAAAACCCCAATTGAGCATCCCGTCATAAGAGAAGAGTGCAATCCCGAGCCCATGATTCACCCACAGCGGCACCATCGGGAAGATTCTCTCCAGCCGCGATTCGAGCATGTAGAGCGGCACCTGTGGTCCGGGCACGTTCGTCACGGTCAGGTTGAACGGCCGAGCAGTCGCAGCAGCCACCCGTGCCGCGACGGTGAGCACCGTCGAAGGCGTAAACGAAGCGCCCCGTCTCAGCAGCGCCGCGCCCAGGGCCTGATCGGTCTTCTTACGGTGGCCGGTGACGGCCACCACAGCTCGATACCGCTCAACCGGATCCGACTTCGCTACCGGCAGATCGAGCAGCCACATGGTGATCTGGTCTCCGAGTGCCCCAACCCCTTCTTCATCCCGAATCGACACCGGAACCATCGCCCGGAAATCGAGACCGGCGACGTCGAACGCGCGGTCCTCGATGAGAAATGATCGGACGGCCCCCGCCACCGCAGCGATCACTACGTCGTCCACGGTGCCGCCGAGACCGTTCTTGATGGCCTTTGCGACATCGAGGGCCGTCGTGAGATGAGCGAGACGGCGATTGGGACCGATCTTCTGGTTCAGTGGCGTCGGTGAGGCGTTTACGAACCATCCCGACCGTGCCGACTCCGTCATCGCCCGCAGGCGATGCCGCAACAGGTCGGCGAACTCTTTGGTGTCTCTGGCCTTGCGCACTTTCTTGGCGGCCTCCGGGGGAAACCGAAGGAACCTGACCGCCTCGTCGATCAGCAGATCTGCCGCAGCCGGAATGGGCCGCGGCTCGAACTCGTCGTGTTCACCGATCTCGGTCGTCGGCATCGGAGCCAGTAGCACCTTGAGTAGATCGACGCCGCCGATCTCATCGATCATGCAGTGATGGACCTTGGTGACCAGAGCGAAACGGCCGTCCTCCAGTCCCTCGATGACCAGCACCTCCCACATGGGGCGGGCCCGGTCCAGGCGCTGGCTCAGGAAGCGTCTGCTCATTTCCAGCATCTGTTCCATCGACCCGGGATGAGACAACGCAACGTGGTGAACGTGGTAGGTCAGGTCGAAGTATTCGTCGTCCACCCAGACCGGGTGACGTTCTATCGGAATCCACTTGAGGCGCTGCCGGTAGCGCGGCACGTACTGGAGCCGGGCCCCGATGAAGGCGCGCACCACCGCTATGTCCACTCCGCCACCCTCGCCCCGCACCGAGTCGCCCAGTTGAAACATCAGGGTGGCCCCAATGTGCATCGGATTGATCGGGCCCTCCATCACCAGAAAGATGTTGTCGAAGAAAGAGAGGCGCTCGTAGTTCGGGGTCATGAACTGCGGAGAGTACGCACCCGACCACGCTCGTCGGCCACAGTGGCAATCCGATGCCCGACACCCGACAACCGACGAGGGCTGCTCACGATCGGGAATCGGGCGTCGGGTATCGTCCTCAGGTGCCGGTACGCCGCTTCACCCCAATCGCTCCACTGGAGCCCGAACGCGTCATCCTGACGCTCGGCATCGGGCGCGGTGACCCCAGCATCGCCGTCGATGACGGCGCCTGGATTGCGGTCAACACCGATGCGGGCCCGGCGACGGTGCGCTTTGCCTCCGACGGAGACGACATCGAGACCGAGGCCTGGGGACGGGGAGCAGAGCGAGCCCTCGAACTCGCTCCGGGGATGATCGGCGCCGACGACGACCCCAAGCTGTTCCGAACCGACCATCCCGTGATGCTTCGACTCCAGAAGGAACACCCCGACGTCCGCATCACCCGCTCCCGCATGGTCACCGCCGCGCTACTCCGGGCGGTGTTCGGACAGAAGGTGACCGGCAAGGAGGCGAAGCAGTCGTATCGCAGGATGACTCGGTCGCTGGGAGAGCCGGCACCCGGACCTCGTCCGGGCCTGGTACTCCCGAGCGACCCGGCCCGCATCGCAACCCTCGGATACGAGGACTTCCATCCGTGGGGCGTGGAACGCAAGCGAGCCGAAACACTCCTGGAGGTGGCACGCCGCTCCCAGCGGCTCGAAGAAGCGAACCAGATGGACCTGGCAGATGCCTACACCCGAATCACCGCGCTGCGAGGTGTGGGACCGTGGTCGGCAGCATTGGTCGGTATGCAGGCATTGGGTGATGCCGACGCGGTTCCGATCGGCGATTACCACATTCCCAACACGGTGGCCTGGGTGCTCGCCGGTGAGCCACGCGGAGACGACGGCCGAATGCTCGAGCTGCTCGAGCCGTTCCGCCCCCATCGGGCCCGGGCAGTCCGACTGATCAAGGCGGCCGGATTCAAGGCTCCCAAATACGGTCCGAGGGCACCGCTGCGGTCGATCGAAAACATTTGATCCAAACGCGCCTTGTTAGAGGCCACGAAGACGGAGGACCCCTCTCCAAACGAGCAGGACTCGATTGACTCCCCCCAAAGGTGTCGGGTTGCGCGATGGGGCCGACGGTTCTCTTCTCTGAACACTCTCCCCTTTGGGGAGAGTCAGCGAGCGAAGCGAGCTGGTGGGGGTACCCGGTCTTTGTCTCCGTCAGGCCAACGCGTCTTGTGTGTCGTAATGGCCTTTCACCGGGTGGTTGCGCCGGGTTGGGTAGCCACTCGATCATGCGTCTTGTGGGTCAGTTCGCCGAGTCGGTGTGCGTCCGATAGGCAGCGGGATTGCCGCGACTTCGTTAAACCCCCCACCAATCGGCCGAAGGCCGATTGGCTCCCCCCAGAGGGGAGAGTGATCCAACCAACCGTCGGGCACTAACCGCGACAGATCACCCAAAGAGAAGAGTAATCAGACCCCCCCCACCAACCGTCGGGCACTAACCGCGACAGATCACCCAAAGAGAAGAGTAATCAGACCCCCCCCACCAATCGGCTTCGCTGTTTGACTTCCCTCGAGGGGATAGTGATCAGACCTCCTACTAATCGGCTCCGCCGATTGACTCCCCAAAGAGGAGAGTGGTCGTCGATGGTCGCTGGGTAGGGTCCGCTCATGTACGTCGGAGCCATTGATCAGGGCACCACCAGTACTCGGTTCGTGATCGTCGATGAGTCTGGGAAGATCGTTGCGATCGAACAGCAGGAGCACCGTCAGATCTACCCGCGGCCGGGCTGGGTCGAACACGACGCCCTCGAGATCTGGGAGCGCACCGAACACGTCATAACCGGGGCACTGGAAAGGGCCGGACTCACCACATCGGATCTGGCCGCGGTCGGTATAACCAACCAGCGTGAGACGACGGTGCTGTGGGAGGCGTCGACCGGAGTTCCGGTGGCCCCCGCCATCGTGTGGCAGGACACCAGGACCGATGAGCTGGTTGGTGAGCTGGGTGGGAGCCTCGGGCCGGATCGGTTTCGGATCGAAACCGGGTTGCCGCTGGCCACATACTTCTCCGGTCCCAAGGCGCGTTGGCTGCTCGATCATCATGACCTGGAGGATCGGGCCGAGACCGGCGAGATCCTGTTCGGCACGATCGACACCTGGCTGATCTGGAAGTTGACCGGTCGCCACCTGACCGATGTGACCAACGCCAGCAGGACGATGTTGATGAACCTGACGACGCTGGAATGGGATGACGACCTGTGCGAGGCGATCGGGGTCCCCCGGGCAATGCTCCCCGAGATCGTCCCCTCCGTCGCTGAGTACGGGCGAGGAACCGGGGTTCTGGACGGTGTGATCATCGCCGGCGACTTGGGCGATCAGCAGGCGGCGTTGTTCGGCCAGACATGTTTCGATCCGGGGTCGGCGAAGAACACGTATGGAACCGGGTGTTTCATGTTGCTCAACACCGGAACTTCTCGGATCCCCAGCGACCACGGATTACTGACGACCGTCGGCTATCAGATAGAGGGCGAGGTGCCGGTGTTCGCACTGGAAGGCTCGGTGGCGATCGCGGGAGCAGGAGTCCAGTGGCTCAGAGACAACCTGGGCCTGATCGACTCTGCCGACCAGATCGAAGGATTGGCGGCGGCAGCCGAGGACAACGGAGACGTGTACTTCGTTCCCGCGTTCAGCGGGCTGTTCGCTCCTTACTGGCGATCGGATGCCAGGGGAGTGATCGCCGGTCTGACCCGATTCACCGACAAGCGCCACATCGCGCGGGCGGTGCTGGAAGCAGTCGCCTACCAAACCCGGGATGTGTTGCAGGCGATGGAGGCCGACAGTGGTCAGTCGCTGTCGACGCTATATGTGGACGGTGGCATGGTGGCCAATGACTTCCTCATGCAGTTCCAGTCGGACATGCTGGGAGTACCCGTCGTCCGACCGGTGAATGTTGAGACGACGGCGTTGGGAGCCGCATACGCCGCCGGCCTGGCGGTGGGCTTCTTTGCCGATCTCGATCATCTTCGCGGCCTGTGGTCGGAGGGCCGGCGCTGGGAACCCTCCATGGAAGCGGCCGAACGCGACCGGCTGTACGCCTCGTGGGGAAAGGCGGTCGAGCGGACGTTTGGTTGGATCGAGTGAGGAAGCCACCGTCTGGCAAGTCACCAGTCTCCAGTCATCAGTCAGAACCTCGCCTTCGGCTCGGTGAGGGAGTCAATTTGCGGCGCGCGGCCTCTGGATCTGCATTCTGGCTGGGGACTGGCGACTGGGGACTGAAGACTCGGTCTCCGGTTCGGTAGCATCCGGCGGGAAGATCATGTCAATCCCAGATCGTCTCGCGTATATACGAATCGGGCTCGTTCCGGCGATGCTCACGCTGCTGTTGGCAGCCGACCGGATCGATCACGCCTTCGGGTTCGCCGCCATCATCATGGGGGTCGCCTCCTTTACCGATTTTCTCGACGGATATCTGGCTCGGCGGTGGGAGATCACTTCGATCTTGGGCGGGTTCCTCGACTCGATCGCCGACAAGCTCCTCGTCGCCGGCGGGCTGTTCGGGCTGGTGTCGGTCGGTCGCGCCTGGGCTTGGGCCGGCTTCGTGATCATCGGTCGCGAGATCGCCATCTCGGGTTTGCGGGGCGTGGCGGCGATGGACGGCGTGATTGTGCCACCGTCGATCTGGGGCAAGATCAAGGCCAACGTCCAGTTCCTGGCGATCTTCATGGCACTGTTGCGCACCACCACCACCTACGGGGGCCTCCACCCCGACGAGTGGGTGATGATCGCGGCGGTGGCGGTGACGCTGATGTCCGGGTTCGATTACGTGACCCGTTTCGTCGTGGTGCTTCGCTCCGACCGCACCAGTGCCTGACGTCTTCCTGACGGGCGGAACTGGATTCATCGGCAAAGCGCTGCTCAGACGGATGCTGGCCGATGGAAGATCGGTTCGGGCCCTGGTGCGAAGCGAGTCGGCGGCTGGTCGGATGCATCGACTGGACGTTGAGACCGTGCTCGGCGACATTTCCGATGAGGACCTCTTGGTGGATGGCATGGCCGGATGCCGGGTCGTGTTTCATGTCGCCGGACTCAACGCAATGTGTCTGCGCGACCCGTCGGCGCTCGAACGCGTCAATGTGGATGGGACACGAGCTGTCGTCAGAGCGACCGTTTCGGCCGGAGTCGGTCGACTCGTCTATACGTCGTCGGCGGCGGCCATCGGGGAACCGCGCGGCACGGTCGGCAGCGAGTCGACTCCCCACCGCGGCTGGTATCTCACCGCATACGAGCGCTCCAAGCACCTGGCCGAGATCGCTGCGTTCGAGGAGGGCGCCTCGTCGGGGCTGGATGTTGTCGCAGTCAACCCTTCGTCGGTCCAGGGACCGGGCCGCACCGATGGCACGGCACGCCTCCTGCTGGCCTACCTGCGGGGCCGACTTCGAATCGCGGTCGACGCCCGGATCAGCCTGGTGTTCATCGACGACGTCGTCGAAGCTCACCTCGGCGCCGAACGATCCGGTGTTCCGGGCGAGCGTTATCTGGTCAGCGGGTGGACGGTCACCATGGCCGAAGCGATGGCATTGCTGGCGACTGCCGCCGAAGTGGAACACCGGGTGCATTACGTCTCGTCCCGGCTCATCGCCGCAGCCGGTCGGGTGGTCGGTGGCTGGTATCGACTCATCGGCCGGGACGCCCCGTTTTGTACCGAGATGGTCCGTACCCTCCGCCACGGACACACCTACGACGGAAGCCGAATAGAACAGGAATGGGGATTCTCGTATACGCCACCAGAAGAGTGGCTGGCACGGACCGTTGAGTGGTATCGCCAGCAAGGGCTGGTGTGAATAAGTCCCCAGTCCCCAGTCTCCAGTCCCCAGCCAGAATTCAGAAGTCAGAATCAGAGGGGAAAGTCGAAGACCCTGAACACCCGACCGAGCCGAATCCGATGTTCTGACTGGTGACTTCTTCCGTACTATCCCCACCTCACATATGACACCACCTCTCTCCGCCCTAGTCGAGCGATGGGCGGCACGACCCGCGCCGGAGCCGTCCGGATTGTTGGTCGTGCCGCAGGCTGTTCGCGCCTTCTGGTTGGCCGGTCTCGCCACCCAGCGTGACGGTCCGATTCTGGCGATCGTCGCCGGGGAACGGGATGCGGAGAATCTGGCCGACGATCTCGAACTGTTCTCACCGGCGGTGTTTCACCTCCCGGCGTGGGAGACGCTCCCGTTCGAGCACGTGTCACCGAATGTGGCAACGATGGCCGCCCGGATGCAGGCACGCCACATCCTGCGCCGGGCCACCGCCGGCTCGATAGTCGTCGCTTCGGTTCGAGCCGCGGTGCAGCGGGTGAGCCCGTCGGCGGTGGCGCCCATCGAACTGGAACGTGGAGGATCCGCCGACTTCGAGGCGACGGTGCAGGCGCTCGTCCGCCTCGGATACGAACGCACCGACCGGGTCGAGTCGCGTGGGCAGATGGCGGTGCGGGGAGGGATCATCGACTTGTACCCGGCGCAGGCGGCGAGTCCGGTGCGCATCGACTTTTGGGGTGACGAGATCGAGGAGATCACAAGGTTCTCGGTGGCGACCCAGCGATCCGACGAGGAGGTCGAGCTAGCGGTCAGTTTGCCGGCGCGAGAGATGCGACCCGACTCAGAGATGGCGGCCGCCGCGGTGAAGCTGAGCCGGTCGGACCCCTGGGCCGCCGCCGAGTGGGAACGCATTGCCGAAGGTGTGTCGTTTCCCGGCATCGAATCCTGGTTGCCATGGCTCACCGGTGAGACCGCGGTCATCGGCGAAGCCCATCAGACAACTTCGATCGTGCTGTTCGAGCCCACCCGAGCCCGCGATAGGGCGACGGATCTTCTGACGGAGGAGAGTGAGCTGGCGGCCGCGCTCGCCTCCACCTGGGGGCCCGGCGCCCCCGAGGCCGGTGACCACCCGGCGCTCTACCTCGACCTGGAATCGTTGCTCCCGGCGGAGAGGACGCTGGAGGTGCCGGTGCTGGCAGCGGGACCCGGCGCCGATGCGATCGCCATTGGGGGGTTCGATGCGGTGGCAGGTGATGCCGAGTCGGTTGCCGCCGCCATCAGCGCCCTGATCGGTGGCGGCTCGGACGTCGTGATCGCAATGGACGGTGTTGCCGCGGCAGACCGGGTGGCTCGCCTTCTGGGCGAGGCGGGCTTGTCGCTGCCGCGGCACGACACGATCGTGCCGGGCTCGGGGATCATCGCCACCGGCATTCACCTCGGTTTCGTTCTGGCCGAACTCGGTATCGCGGTGCTCGGTGAGCGTGAGATCGCCGGGCGACGGCGGGCCCATCGCAGGGTCGGGGTCAGATCGGTCGGGGGAACGGCTGCGACTTACGGCGACCTGACGGAGGGTGACTTCGTGGTTCACCACATCCATGGGATCGGGCGCTTCGAGGGGCTGGTGACTCGGAGTCTGGTCGGCATCGAGCGCGATTACCTATCGGTCGCATACGCCGGACAGGACAAGCTGTACGTTCCGACCGACCAGCTGGCCGCCATCCGCAAATACACCGGTGGTGAGTCGCCGCGGCTGAGCCGAATGGGTGGGACCGATTGGGAGAGGACTCGCGGCCGGGTCCGCAAGGCAGTTGCCGCCGTCGCCGAAGAAGTTGTCGCGTTGCATCGGGCGCGAGCTCAGGTGGCGGGACACGCCCATGCTCCCGATTCACCGTGGCAGCTCGAGATGGAGGCGGCGTTCCCCTTCGAGGAGACTCCGGACCAATTGACCGCCATCGCCGACGTCAAGGCCGATATGGAATCCGGAGAGCCGATGGACCGGCTGATATTCGGCGACGTCGGCTTTGGCAAGACCGAGGTGGCGGTCCGGGCGGCATTCAAGGCGGTCCAGGACGGGCGACAGGTGGCGGTGTTGTGTCCGACGACCCTGCTGGCCCAGCAGCACCAGCAAACCTTCTCGGAACGTTTCGCCCCCTATCCGGTCCGGGTCGAGATGCTCAGCAGGTTCCTGACGCCGAAGCAGCAGCGAGCAGTGGTCGCCGGCGTCGGCGATGGCTCGGTCGACGTGGTGATCGGGACTCACCGGCTGTTGAGCGAGGACGTGAGTCTCGACGGTTTGGGGTTGTTGGTGGTCGACGAGGAGCAGCGGTTTGGAGTTTCGGCCAAGGACCGGATCAAGGCACTGCGCACCTCGGTGGACGTGCTCACCCTCACCGCGACGCCGATCCCGCGCACCCTCGAGTTGGCCCTGACCGGCATCAGGAAGGTGAGCCGGATCGCGACTCCGCCTGAAGATCGGCATCCCATCCTGACGTTTGTCGGACCGTACGACCAGCGGGCCGTGTTGGCGGCGATTCGACGCGAGATGTTACGCGAAGGACAGGTCTTCTACGTACACAATCGAGTGCAGTCGATCGACCACGCGGTGGCCAGGCTCCAGGCATTGGTTCCCGAGGCCCGATACGCCGTTGCTCACGGGCAGATGAACGAGGGACGATTGGAGCAGGTGATGCTCGACTTTTGGAACGGCGAATACGACGTTCTGGTGGCTACCACGATCATCGAGTCCGGTCTCGACCTGCCGCAGGTCAACACGCTGATCGTGGAACGAGCCGACATGTTGGGACTGGCCCAGCTCTACCAGTTACGGGGTCGGGTGGGCCGGTCGTCGCAGCGTGCCTATGCCTATCTGTTTCATCCCGAGGACCAGCGTCTCAGCGAGGAGGCGCACCGGCGCCTCGAAGCCATCGGCGAGTTCGGCGAGCTTGGCTCCGGGTTCCAATTGGCAATGCGCGATCTGGAGATTCGGGGTGCAGGCAGCATGCTGGGCAACGTCCAAACGGGTCATCTGTCGGCGGTGGGATTCGATCTCTACATCGAAATGGTCGCCGACGCCGTTGCCGAACTGGAGACGGGGCAGCCGAAGAAGACGGAGACGGCCCAGGTGCGAATCGATTTGCCGATCGTTGCCCACCTTCCCGAAACCTATGTGCCCGACCAGTCGGCCCGGCTCGAGGCATATCGGCGTCTGGCGGCGGCCGTCCAGGGCTCGGATGTGGACGATGTCGTCGGCGAGTGGATCGACCGGTACGGACCTCTGCCCGAAAACGCCGAATCGCTCATCGGCGTGGCACGGCTCCGGGTCGAGGCGCTCCGAATCGGTCTTGAGGAGATCGTGGCGATGCGCGGCGAAGTGAAGATCTCACCGGTGCGGCTGACGACCATCGAGGAGGTCCGGTTGCGGCGACTCTCCCGCGCCGCAGTGGTGAGGGGGAGTGCCCTGTTCATGCCGGTGCCGACGGAGGAGCCGGTGACGGCCTTGATCGACTTCCTCCGTACAATGTGGCCCCCCGATCCGGATTGATTCCCTTGCGAAAGATCTTCGTCCTCATCGCCGTGCTCTCCCTGGTGGCCGTTGCCTGCTCGTCTGCCGGATCCGGTGTCGTCGGCACGGTCGGCGACACTGAGATAACGGAGGCCGACCTCGGCGAGCTATTCGAATCCGAGACACTTCCGATCGATGAGAGCCTGCGGGAAGCGATCTTTGCCCTGCTGGCCCGCGAGGTGCTGTTGCAAGGGCTCGATGCGGATTTCGGCCTGGCATTGGACCAGGAAGAATCTGAAGTGGTCTATCTGGATCTCGTCGCCCAGATGGAACAGAACAACATGACCCCGGAGCAGTTCCTGGGGTTGCCCGATGCCAGTCTCGGAATGGTTCGATTCAACGCCGACATCGGCGTGATCCGCCGACAGGCGATCGAGGGGCTGATTCAACAACAGGAGACACTCGAGGCATTCTTCAGCGACCCCGGGGCATACACCACGGTGTGTGTTCGTCACCTGCTGATGGAAACCGTCGAGGAAGCCGAAGACGCCCTTGCCCGCCTCGAAGGGGGCGAGAGTCTGGCGGAGCTGGCTGTGGACTCGCTCGACACCGGAACCCCGGAGGGCGATCTGGGATGCTCCCTCGCCAGCAGGTATGTCCCGGAGTTTGCCCAAGCCGCTCTCGAAGCCGAAGTGGGGGTGTTCGTCGGGCCGGTCGAAACGCAGTTCGGCGTCCACGTCATCGTGGTCGACGAGCGGACCGCGCCGACCGAGCAGGAGATCATCGCCGACCCGCAGGCGTTTCTCACCGACACCGACATGAACGTTCTGTGGGGCGATTGGTTCAACGAAACCCTGCGCCTGGCCGAGGTGACACTCGATGAGAAGTACGGCTTCTGGAGCGCGGTCGGGATAATCCCACCGGATCGACCCGACCTCGTCCCGACCGACCAATGAGCGGTCCGGTCCGGATCGTTGGACTCGGACCCGCCGGGCTGAATCGAGTTTCGGAGCTGATCCGGCTGCTGGTCGACGACACCGCGGTGCCCGTTGTGGGCCGTACCAGGCACCATCCGGCTTCGGCCGAGCTGGAGAAGACCCGCACCGTGATCTGGTGTGACGATCTCTATGAGGACGGTGACACCTTCGACGAGGTCTACGACGCCATCGCCGCCCGGGTGCTCGACCTGGCGGCAGCGGGGCCGGTGACTTATGCGGTCCCCGGATCTGCCCTGGTGGGTGAGCGGGCGGTAGCCCTGATTCGAGACCGAGCCGATCAGGCCGATATCGAATGTGAGGTGGAGCCGGGGGAGTCCTTCCTCGATCTGGCGCTCGCCAAGGCCGGAATCGACCCATTTGATCGAGGGGTGCAGGTCATCGACGCTCACCGGTTTGCCGAGCCGCTGTTGTTGCACCTGCCGACGCTCATCGTCCAGATGGATGGTCCCGCGGCGTTTACCCGGATACACGAGCGTTTGAGCCGGCTCCTCGAGGCCGAGACACCGGTCACAGTTCTCACCGATCTGGGATCGGAGACGGAGGCGGTGGCACAGATCACCCTGGGAGAACTCCGGCCGGAGCACGCCGGCCTGCGGGTCACGCTTGCACTCGATGTGGAGGCTCCCGGTTGGCCCGGCCTGGTCAGGACCAATGCCCGCCTGCGAGACGAATGTCCATGGGATCGTGAGCAGACCCACCACTCGTTGGCTCGCCACCTGCTGGAAGAGGCGTACGAGACCCTCGACGCCATAGACGCCCTTCCGCTCGAGGCGCCGGCCGGAACGCCGGATATCGATGGGTACGTGCACCTTGAAGAGGAGCTGGGCGACCTATTGCTTCAGGTGGTGTTCCACGCCACTCTCGCCGCCGAGGCCGACGTGTTCGGTGTGGAGGAGGTCGCCGAGACCATCCGTCGCAAGCTGGTGCGGCGCCACCCGCACGTGTTCGGCGATGTGGAGGCCGAGACCGCCGATCACGTCTTGGCCAATTGGGAGGTGCAGAAGCGGGAGGAGAAAGGCCGGTCTTCGGTGCTGGACGGCGTTCCCTCGGCGCTGCCGGCGCTGGCCAGGGCGTTGGAACTGCAGAGCAGGGCGGCATCGGTCGGGTTCGATTGGCCCGGTCACGACGGCGCGGTCGCCAAGGTGCGGGAGGAACTGGCCGAAGTCCTCGATGCCCTCGACGATCCGGAGGCGGTCAAATCAGAGATCGGCGACCTCCTCTTCTCGGTGGTCAACCTGGCCCGTCATCTCTCGGTCGACCCCGAAATGGCATTGCGCGCTTCGGCCGAGCGGTTCGACCGCCGCTTCCGGGTGGTGGAATCGGGAGGAGACCTGGAAGGGGCCACGCTCGAAGAGCTGGATCGCCGCTGGGAAGAGGCGAAGGCGTCCGAGTAGCCAGTACCCAACCTGATCACCTGGGAATGCGTGACGCGCCTTTCGGGATCTCGACCACGTTCCGTTGAGTATCCAGTAACCAGTATCAGACCAGATCAACTCTGGTTACTGGTTACTGGTTACTGGACACCGAATCCATTGGCTATGTCCACTCCGCGTTCCGTAGTAGCGTCGCGTCCCACATAAGGAGGGCCCGTGACGACCATCACATCGATCCGGGCCCGCGAAGTCCTCGATTCCAGGGGTAACCCCACTGTTGAGGCTGAGGTGACGCTCGCTGGCGGTCACTTCGGTCGGGCGGCGGTTCCCTCCGGAGCATCGACGGGGGCTCTCGAAGCGATCGAGCTTCGGGATGGCGGAGACCGCTTTGGCGGCAAGGGCGTGACGCGGGCCATCCAGCACGTCAACGATTCGATCGCACCGCTGCTGTTGGGGCGCGACGCCACCGATCAGGAATCCCTCGATCAGGCGATGCTCGACCTCGACGCCACGCCCAACAAGGCGAAACTCGGGGCCAACGCCATCCTCGCCGTCTCGCTGGCCTGTGCTCGGGCCGCAGCCGTAGGGGTGGGTCTGCCGTTGTTCCGCTATCTCGGAGGTCCGGCCGCCCGGCTGTTGCCGGTCCCACAGCTGAATGTGCTCAACGGTGGCGCCCACGCTGCCAACTCGGTGGACATTCAGGAGTTCATGCTGATCCCGGCCGGATTCGGAACCTTCGGTGAGTCGCTGCGCGCCGGCGTGGAGGTGTACCACGCATTGAAGAAGGTTCTCGCCGGACGAGGCCTGGCCACCAACGTCGGAGATGAGGGTGGTTTCGCTCCGAATCTGGCCGCCGACCGTGACGCATTGGAACTGCTGATGGAGGCGGTTACGGCCGCCGGTTACGAGCCGGGAGCCCAGATCGGATTTGCCATCGACTCCGCGGCCAATGAGTTCTATCGCGAGGGCCGCTATCGGCTCGATGGTGCAGCGCTGACCTCGGAGGAACTGGTCGACTACTACGTCGGGCTGGTGGACGACTTCCCGATCGTTTCGATCGAGGACGGTCTGGCCGAAGACGACTGGGACGGCTGGGCGACGCTGACGGAGCGTCTCGGGGAGCGGGTCCAGCTGGTCGGTGACGATCTGTTCGTGACCAACGAGGACTTGCTGCAGCGTGGGATCTCAGAGGGCATCGCCAATTCGATCCTGATCAAGGTCAACCAGATCGGAAGCCTGTCGGAGACGCTCCACACGATGGAGCGAGCCGAACGAGCCTCGTATACCCGGGTGGTCAGCCATCGGTCGGGTGAAACCGAGGACACGTTCATCAGTCATCTGGTGGTGGCCACCAATGCCGGGCAGATCAAGACGGGTGCGCCTGCTCGGGCCGAGCGGACCGCCAAGTACAACCAGTTGCTCCGTATCGAGGAGCAGCTCGGCAACGGCGCCCGCTTTGCCGGATGGGACACCTATCCGCGGCACTCGCCATGATCGACACCAGGCGAGGGCTGGGGCTGGGCGGCTTCCTGGTGCTGGTGCTTCTCATGGTGCTGGTCGTTGCCGCCGCCGGAATCTTCCCCTTCCGCCAGTTGCTGGCACAGGAGCGAGCGGTCGATCTGACCCAGGAGAAGCTCGATGCCCTGGTGGAGGAGAACCTGAGGCTGGAGCAGCAGATTGCCGCGCTGCGGACCGACGAAGAGGTCGAGCGCCTGGCTCGTGAGCATTTCGGCCTGGTGATGGCGGGCGAGGTCGGATATGTAGCGGTCGTTCCTGATGGCATCGTGGATCCGGTACCCGCCGGTCGCGACATCACCTTCGAGCGGGAGGAACCGTGGTGGGACCAACTGTGGGATTTCCTTACGGGGCGTGACATCGTCGATGGATGATGACGCTGCCGTGGTGGCGGTGCAGATAGGCCGTCCGCTTCGGTCGTCGGCCGATGTGGTCGCCCGCTGCCACCTCGGTCGCCCGGTGGTGACCCGGGTCCCCCCGCTGCTCGATGACGGCACCCCGTTCCCAACCACCTATTGGTTGACCTGTCCGCTGGCGGTACGCAGGATCGGCCGGGTCGAATCGGCCGGGGGAGTCCGGGCGATGGAGCGGCGGGCTCAGGCTGATGCCGAATTCGGGACGGCGCTGGCTGCGGCCCACGCCAGGTACCGATCGGATCGAGACGCACTGGTCCCGGATGGGACCGAGCCGCGGCCGAGTGGGGGAGTAGCCGGCGTCAAAGCCGGGGTGAAGTGTTTGCACGCCCACTATGCCGATCACGCAGCCGGCAACGAGAATCCGGTCGGCGAGGTGACCGCACCTTGGGTGGAGCCGCGACTGTTTCAGACAGTTTCCGGGCGTTAGCTCGACCTCATCCTCCATCGCGTTGATCGCCTGGTGCTCGGCACCGTGGAACGCAAAATGGGCC
>JACZWZ010000052.1 GCA_022571885.1 Acidobacteriota bacterium | reverse complement strand
GCCCAGGGTTACGGAGACCAGCCCGACACCGGAGACTCAACCTGACGGCGCCAGCGGCACTGATCTGACCATGACCAATGCCAGCTTCGGTCCCTCCTGGAGGTCGATCGGATTGAGATAGGAGACATTCAGATTGGCGAAGTGCTCGCCCACTCTCCGATGGACCCCGATGGCGTGTGGCCGGCGACTCCAGTACGCGACGCTATCGAGGCGTTAGCGAGCTCAGCCGTCGAGGACGGATTTAAAGCTGGCGTCTACAACGGCCGCGGCGTGACGAAGCGGGAGTACCTCGAAGGCGGCGAGCCGGAGTTCATACTCGCCGAGAAATACGCGGCATGGGCCACTGCAGTGGCGGATAAATGGCCACGAACGGCGGCCGTACTCTAATCGCTTGCGGAGGAGTATCGCGCTGACGGTCGTTGGAACAACGATGAACCGGAGCGACGGCGGATTCAGGGTTCTGCATGACCCAAAATAACGAACAGCTAGGCGGCGTTACGGATGGCGGTCCGGCGGGACTCGAACAGGTTTCATGCTGCCTCCCCTGTCGCTGCTGGGTGGTACGTAGTGCCCGGCGTCGCATGGTTGGTCGCTGCCGTCAAGCTTGACGCCGGTGCTGTCGCATTTGCGGCACGCGTCGAGCGCCTCGAGTGGCTTCAGCCTCCAGGAGGGGTCTGTCTTTTCCACCGTCGGCTCCCGTTGTCAACGCTCTCAGTGGCGCGGTTGGTCAGGCCGCGTGTACAGGGTCTGCCGGTTCGATGTACGGCACAACTGATCTACATAGTCCAACCGCAGGTGCGCGCAACTAAGTCCTTAATGCCGTGTGGCGGATTCGGGGTTGGCTTGCCACAATGGGTGGTGCGCTCGTCCGTTGACAAGGTTGGGACTGATGATGGTTGGGCATCGGGTGGTCACGACGTTGGCGTTTTATCCGCGGGGCGGATCGGCCCAGGTGGTGCGCTACCTGGGTGGAGCGCTCGAGGAGCTGGGGGACGCGGTGACCGTGTGTTGCGGGTCGTTGGGGCCGCGAGGATCTTCCTCGAATGCGACAACGTTCTTCGCGGGCCTCGATGTCCAGGCGCTTGACTTCACCGAAGCTGCCATGCGTTTCGAACAGGGTCAGGACCCGATGGCCGCACCGGTGCCATTCCACCCGTCGTTTGAGGACCGATCCGGCGTTCCCGACCGGATCTTCGCCTCACTGGACGACGACGCGTACCAGCGCCAGGTGGAGGTGTGGCAGTCGCTGCTTGAGCGGGTGGGGCCACCGGATCTGTATCACATCCACCACCTGACCCATGTCAACGATGCGGTCGCGGCTCTGGGGGATCGGCCCTCTGTTGTGCACCTGCATGGCACTGAGTTGAAAATGTTGACCGAGATTCGTTCCAGCGGTGAGCGGTGGAAGCACGCCGCCGAGTGGGATCAGCGTCTCGTGAGGGCCAGCCTTCGGGCCGATCGTCTCGTCGTCATCTCACCGACCGAGCGCCAGTTGGCAATTGAGCTGTTGGGGGTGGACCCTTCGGTAATCGAAGTCGTACCGAACGGAGTCGACGTCAGCAGGTTCCAACCCCTCCAGTTGAACGGAAGCGAGCGGAGGGTGCAGTGGCGTCAATGGTTGGTTGACGAGCCCCGAGGCTGGGATGAGAGCGGTCAGCCGGGCACGATCCGTTACTCGGATCACGACCTGGAGCGTTTCTTCTTGGACCCGGCTACGGGCGAACCGCTGCCCGTACTGCTGTTCGTCGGCCGCTTCTTGGATTTCAAGCGAGTTCCGCTGTTGGTACGCGCCTATGCCACGGCGCGCGAGGCGTTAGGACCGGCCCCACCGCCGTTGGTCATCTGGGGCGGCTATCCGGGCGAGTGGGAAGGCGAACATCCCCACACGGTGGCGACCTCGCTGGGGGTCGAGGGCGTCTTCTTCGCCGGCTGGCGTGGTCATGAGGATCTGGCTGTTGGGTTCAACTGCGCCGACGTGTTCGTGGCACCCTCGTTCGATGAGCCGTTTGGCCAGGTCTATCTGGAGGCCATGGCCTGCGGCCTTCCAGTGATCGCGACCGATTCGGGTGGCCCCCAATCATTCGTAAACACAGACCCGGCTCGGCCAAACGGCTGGCTGGTGGCGCCGGATAATGAGACTGAACTCGCCGACGCCATCATCCAGTCGACCTCAGACAAGTCCACCCGACGTCAGCGGGGGCGCCACGCCCGACGGCTGATAGAACAACAGTTCGACTGGCACCGCATCGCCGAACACATCGACCGAATCTACGACGACCTCCTCACCTAACGATCAAGCCCATAGGGCCCTTCGGGTCACCAAGGCTTTAGCCTCCAGGAGGGGTCGGTCTTTTCCACCGTCGACTCTTCGATGGCGGGGGTGTGCTCAGAGTCAACTGAACAGGGAGACCCGGACTCGAATCCGTACCGTAGATCAGCAGTAGCCTGACTCTCATGACCCAGTCCACTACTCCCAATGGCTACGGGCTGACCGAAATGGCGGCCGGGGCACCCGCCGCCGACCAACAATTCGAACGCACCGACGACGCCATCGCTGCCGCTCGCGTCACCCTTGCCGAGGCCACCACCCACACGGTCCACCAAAAGACTCTTGTCGTCGTATCCGACACCCAACGCCGCATCCTGTGGGCGGCCGCTACCGACGGCTGGGAAACCGATTTCCGGGCCGGGTCTCCCCCGGAAATGGGCTGACAGCGAGACCTGTTCCACACGCTAAGGCCCCTTACCGAGAGCCATCAGCCCCCCAAGGCGTCAGCCTCCAAGAGGGGTCGGTCTTTTCTACCGTCGGCTCTCCGACACCGCAAGAAGGCGAGTGCGAGAGGAACCTGACCCGCCACCTCACCGCCCCCTACCTCAACACCCCTCTTTCCCACACGCTCACCAGCCGGGCGTAAGCCTCGCTCGAAGCGACCAGCTCTGCATGCGTCCCATCGGCGATTACTTTGCCTCGAGCCATCAACAGCACCCGATCGGCTTGCTCGGCGCTGCGAAGGCGATGAGCGATCACGATGGAGGTCCGCCCTTCGAGCAGGGTGCCGAGGGCTCGCTCCACCCGGGCCTCGGACTCCGGGTCGAGGTTGGCGGTGGCCTCGTCGAGCACGATCACGGCCGGGTCGGCCAGCAGGGCGCGGGCGAGGGCCACCAGCTGTCGCTCCCCAGCCGAAAATCGACTGCCGCGCTCACGCACCAGGGTGTCAAGGCGCTCGGGAAGGCGTCGCGCCCACTCCTCGATCCCGATGGACCGGCACACCTCCCACAGCTCGTCGTCCGATGCTCCGGGTCGGGCGTAGCGCAGATTCTCCCGCAGGCTCCCGTTGAACAGGAACCCCTCCTGGGGAATCAGCACCAGATGCCTGGGGCGCGAGGCCAGTGTCACCATGCGCAGATCGAGCCCGTCGAGCAGCACCGCACCCTTGTCGGGGTCGTAGAAGCGCAGCACCAAGCGGGCCAGGGTCGACTTCCCGGCTCCGGTCTCGCCGACGATGGCCACTCGCTGTCCCGCCGGAATCTCGAGCTCGACGTCGGTCACCACCGGCAGATCGGGCTCGTATCCGAAGGTCACGCCCTCGAACCGGATAGCACCCTCCACCCGGTCCGGCAGATCGGTGGCACCCTCGGAATCCACAACCGAAGGTTCGGTATCGAGCAGCCGGAACAGCTTCTCCAGCGCCGCCGACGCCGACTGCAGCTGGTTGTAGGTGTTGGCCAAGTTGATGATCGGTTGGAAGAACCAGTCCAAGTACATCAGCAGCGACACCAGCGAGCCAAAGCTGAGATCCCCGGTGATCACCCGACTCCCGCCGAAGAACAGCACCACCGCGTAGCCCACCACGCGCAGGACCGCCACCCCCGGGAAGTACCAGGAAACGGCGCGGGCGGTCCGCATGTTGGCCTCGAAATATTCCTCGTTGACGCCTCCGAACTGGCCGGCCTGTTCCGGTTCCCTGGTAAAGGCCTGCACCACCCTGACTCCGGTGATCCCCTCCTGCAAGGTGGCCAGCACCCGGCCGATCTGGGTGCGCACCTCCTTATAGGCCCGGGCCGCAACCCGCTGGAACACCCGGCTGATGACTATGAGCACCACAATCAGAGCAAAGACCTGGAGCGCCACCGTGACGTCGACAAACAGCATTGCCGCGGCGACCCCGGCGATCGTCAGCAGATTGATGACCAGCGATACCGCACCCTCCTCGGCGAAATCCTGGATCGACTCGATGTCGTTAGTCATCCGGCTCACCAGCACGCCTGCCTTGGATCTCCCGTAGAAGGCCATGTCGAGACGCATCAGGTGCTCGAACACTGTGGAGCGCAGCTGAAGGAGGTACTTCTCGCCGAGCGTCGCCACCGAGAACTGGGCTATTCGCTGCGCCAGGTACTGCACGGCCAGGAGCCCAAGAAAGATCAATGCGGCTGTGGCGATCAGGCCACGATCGGCTCCTCCGATGCCGTCATCGATTCCGCTGCGCACCACAAGAGGTCCGAGCAGTCGGGCAGTCGCGGCGATGATCGTGGCAAACAGAGCGCGGAGCGCCGCCATCTTGAGATGCGAGGCCAGGCGAGCCGACCTGCGGAACAAACCGTCGGTCATCGGCGGGCCTCCTCTTGTGCCAACACTTCGCCGTAGCGAGGAATCGTCGCCAGCAGCTCCAGGTGGGGCCCCACCGCCACGATCTGCCCGTCATCGATGAAGGCAACGGAGTCGACCAGGGCCAGGGTCGACGTGCGGTGGGCAATGATGATCGTGGTGCGGCCCCGCATCACCTGCTCCAAGGCGGCCAGCATCTCGGCCTCCACCAACGCATCGACCGACGAGGTGGCGTCGTCGAGGATCAGCACCCGGGGATCGCGCAGCACCGCCCGCGCCAATGCCACCCGCTGGCGCTGGCCGCCGGACAGCGAATGGCCGCGCTCTCCGATCACCGTGTCGTAGCCGTCGGGGAAGTCACAGATGAACTCGTGAGACTGAGCCAGCCGGGCGGCGAGCCGCACCTGCTCTTCGGAGGCGTCCGGGCTTCCAAAGGCGATGTTGTCGCGCACCGAGGCCGAAAACAGGAACGTCTCCTGGAAGACGACGGCGACCTCTCTGCGCAGCTCCTCCAGGCGAACCGAGGTGACATCGGTGCCGTCGATCGTGATCGCACCCGAGTCGACATCTCGAAATCGGGGGATCAGATGGGCGATCGTCGTCTTGCCGGCACCGGTCGAACCCACCAGGGCCAGCGAAGTGCCGCCGGGCACCGTCAGATCAATGCTACGCAACACGTCCGGGGTGCCCTGGTAGGAAAAGGACACATCGCGGAACCGGACCTCGCCCCGGCCCGGACCGAGCGGGACCGGGTCGATCGGGTCGGCGATGGCGGGAGCCTCCCCCAGCAGAGCCTGGATCCGGGTCGAGGCAGCGGCGGCGCGCGGCAACTGGGCGAAGAACCAGCCGGTGATCCGTAACGGAAAATTGAGCAGGGCCAGGTACTGGGTGAAGGCCACGAACTCGCCCAGCGTCAACTGGCCGCCCACCACCCGCACCCCGCCCAGCCACAGCACCGCCACCGTCGCCACCGAAGGGATGACCTCGAAGGCCGGGGCGAAGCTGGAGCGGATTCTGGCCAGCCGGGTCGCCCGGTCGTAGATGCGGCGGGCGGTCCCATCCAGCTTCGCCTGCTCCTGAGCCTCCTGTCCGTACGACTTGGTCACCTGGATGCCGCCGATCGACTCCTCCACCACCCGGCTGAGATCTGCCAGGCGTTGCTGCACCTCAAACGACAGCCGGATCACCCGCTTGGCATACGCCCGAGCGGCCAACAAAACCGTCGGAACCGTTAGAGAAGCCGCCGCGCCCAGCACCGGGTCCAGAGCAATGAGCACGATCACCACCAACAGGAACATGGCCAGATTGGCCACCGTGATCGGAGTCATCGCAAAGATCAGCCGGACCTGGCCGAGATCGCTCGAGGCCCGCGCCATCAGCTCGCCGGTACTCGTCATGTCGTGGAACGAGAACGCCATGCGCTGGATGTGCTCGAACATCCGGTTGCGCAGATCCGCCTCGGCCCGATACGACACCCTGAAGCTGAAGTAGCGGCGAACTCCGATCCCCACCCCCAGCAGGACTCCAGCCACCACCAGCATCGCCACCAGCGGGACAATGCGATCACGGTCGCCGGCAAGGATTGCCTCGTCGACGGTCCGGCCGACCAGGTAGGGGACCGAAACCAGCATCAGCATCCACAGCAGGGCGCCGAGAATCGAGAAGGCGAGCTCGCGGCGGTAGCCGCGGATCGTCTGTGCCAGCAGTCGCAGTCCTGTCGTCATGTCGGGGGTTTGCGAGTCCGACAACACCTCGTCCTCGATGGAATCGTCAGAAGAACGGCGGAAGTCGGTCAAGATCCGCCACCCTCCCCAGGTCGTACTTCTCGGCTGGACGCGGCGCCGCTTTGGGTCAAATAGGAAACCGTCACGGCCCCCAGAAGGATCGCCATTGCACCGACGTACAACCACACCAGGGCGATAGCGACCGCCCCCAGCACCCCAAACGTGGCACCGAGTTCCGGCGCTGCCCCCAGGTACAGCCCGAATCCGAGACTGCCGAGAACCGCGCCCGTCGTGCCGACCAGGGCCGCCAGTCGGGCTCTAGGAAGTGGCTCCGGGGGCCCGAAGCGGTAGAGCGCGGTGAGGAAGAGGTACAGGCCGGCAGCGGCCATCGGCACCCTCAGCCAGGTCCAGAGGTCGAGCACGAGTTCGTTGCCGACGAATCCGGCGGCGAACTCCACCAGCTGGCGCCCGGTCACCAAAAGCACTGACGTCGCACCCAGAGCCACTCCCCCACCCAAGGTGAGACCCATCGCCACCAGCCGCATCTGGAATGCGGGACGCTGCTCGGTCCGGTCCTCGACCGCGGCTAGCGATTTCTGTAACGCAACGACGGCACGCGACCCAAAGAAGAGTGCGACCGTCACCGAGCCGAGGACCAGCCAAACCGACCCGCCCCCCACCCGGTCGCCGGCATCGACCAGGAGATCCGTGACGAAGGTCTTGACGGTGGCCGGGACAATCGGGTCCAGGGTGGTACCGATGCGCTCGACCGCAGTGGTGCTCTTGCCGATCGCAGCCGCGATGCCCAACATCGCAAAGGCGAGCGGCACCAGGGCGAGAAAGGCGTTGTAGGCCACCGCGGCGGCGTTGATCGAGAGGCCGGACTGGCGAAGCTGCTTCGACAGGCCCGCAACTGTCCGCCAGGCCGAATGTCGCCGCATCCCACCATTCTCCCACTGCTGCGGCCAAGAAGGTGCGCCCCGGCCGACAGGGGCCCCGGACCGCCATGCGATCAGTCGCCAAACGGGGAGCAGCCGCCGAGCGGACAGAATGCAGCGTCGTGCGGGGCAGGGACAGGACCGGAATGACGCAGCAGAACTCTGCCACGGCCATGGAAACAGCGACGGGGCGGCTGCCCACGGCCGACTCTCGGGACAACGGACGTCTCATTTCTCTGGGCAGGTCATACACTCCCCACCCGATGCCCTCCGATCCGAACCGACCGATCGTCGTCGGCGCCTCTCTCGCCGGAACCCTCGTGGTGATGAGCCTGGTCCTCTTCTGGCTGCTTGCCCCCAGCAATGAGGCGCCGGCAGCGACGCTTGCCGTCGGCTCCACGTTCGCACCGAACGACAACGGGGCCACCGTCACCACCGGCACCACCAGAGTGTCGACGACGGTGGTCGAGCCGAGCACAACGACCGAGGGGACGACCCCGGACCAGCCATTGCATGCCTGGGTCGACCGAAGCACGGTCGGTGAGCCGTGGGGTTCGGTTGTGGAAGGGCTGCTCACCTTCCGCGGCAATCCGACCAATACCTACTACGGGACCGGCCCGATCCCGATCACGCCGGAAATCAAGTGGACCTACCCCGACTCTCCAATGTGCTCGGCTTCGACCGATCTGGGAGTGACCTCGACCTGGTGCGGCAACGGATGGACCGGTCAGCCGGTGATCTGGGAAAGACCCGACGGAATCACCGAGTTGATCTTCGGGGCGTACGACAGGCGACTCCACTTCCTCGATGCCGAATCGGGCCGACCGACCCGGTCACCGATCCTCACCGGCGACATCATCAAGGGCACCCCGACCATCGATCCAGACGGATACCCGCTGGTGTACTTCGGAAGTCGGGACAACCTGCTCAGGATCGTGGCTCTCGACCGCACCGAACCGGTGGTGATCTGGGAGGTGGAAGCCAAAATCTCAGAAGGTCGATGGAACGACGACTGGGATGCCAGCCCCCGCATCGTCAACGACATCATGTTCGAGGGCGCCGAGAATGGCCTGTTTCACATCTTCAGACTCAACCGGAACTACGACGAGTTGGGCCTGGTCACCGTCGATCCGGAACTCCTGCTCAAGATGGTGACCTACAACGAGCGGCTGCTGAACGACATCGGACCCGGGTATCCGGCGGTGAGCGTGGAGAACACGGCGGCGATCTTCGAGGGCAGGGTCTACTTCGCCAACTCAGCCGGTCGCGTCATCGGACTCGACATCGAGCTGGTTCTCGCCGGAGTTCCCGCCGAGGAGGCGATCGTCTTCGACTATTGGGTAGGTGACGACGTCGACGCTTCCATCGTCATCGACGAAGAGGGAATGCTCTACGTATCGGTCGAGTACGAGCGCTACCTCGATCGGGCCAAAGAACTCGGCCAGCTGATCAAACTAGATCCGTACAACGAGACCGATCCCTACCTGTGGGGAATGTACTCGCTGACCGAACCACCGGCCAAGGGTGGCCTATGGTCGACGCCCGCCCTGGGCAAAGAGGTCTTGTACGCGGTTACAAACAAGGGCTTCCTGATCGCGGTGGACCGGGAGACAGGCGAAGAGGTCTGGGTGTTCGAGATCGGAGCCGGATCCTGGTCGTCACCGGCGATCGTGGCCGGTCACCTGATCGTCGCCGGCAACAACGGCCTGGTGCACGACTTCTTCATCGGCGGCGATGAGCGAACCCCGGACCTCCAGTGGACGTTCCAGGTCGGCAACGGCCACATCGAATCGACGCCGGCCGTTTGGAACGGGATGATCTACCTCGGCAACCGCGACGGGTTCATGTACGCCATCGGCGAGCAGAACGGGTAACCAGTCACCCGTCGCCAGTCGCCAGTCTCCAGCCAGACAAGAAACACAAGCAAGGAAGGCGGCACCGCAGCAGACTCCAGACTGTTCCGATTTCTGACTGGGGACTGGAGACTGATGACTGGGGACTTTGAACTGGACCGGTGACTGCCTCCACGACCATCCGCAGTAATCTCACGAATCGTGCATTTCGACTACACCACCGTCACCGACGATTCAGTGCGCCGCGCAGTCGACCAGGCCATCGAACGGGGCGAAGACCTGGTAGCCACCATCATCGAGGTCGAGGGACCGCGCACCTGGGACAACACTCTGGCCGCCCTCAACACCCTCGATGACGTCATAGTCCGGGCCAGGGGAATCGGACCGTTCATGGCTCGGGTACATCCCGACCGGGAAGTGCGAGATGCCGCCCAGGAGGCCGAAGAGAAGGTCTCCAAGTGGACGTCGGATCTAATTTTCCGTCGCGATCTACGCGACGCGGTCGAAATCTTCGCCACCACCGACGAAGCCGCTTCTCTCGCCGATGAACGGGCCCGTTACCTCCAGTTCATGCAACGCGACCTCCGGCGAGCGGGCCACGACCTCTCCGAGGCGGCGCGAGCCGAGGTTCAGCAGCACCGGACCCGGCTGGTGGAGTTGGGAGTCGCCTTCAACCGCAATATCGATGAGGCTGAAGGCGGACTGGACCTCGATCGCGGCCAGCTCGCCGGGATGCCTGACGACTATGTGGCTCGGCTATCCCCGGGTACCGCCGATGAGACCTACCGGGTCAGTATCGACTACCCGGACTACTACCCGTTCATGGACATGGCCACCAGCCGCGATCTCCGGCAACAGCTCCAGTTCATCTTCTACAACAAGGCGGTAGACGAGAACGAGCCGATCCTCAAAGAAGCCGTGCGGATCCGACACCGTATCGCCGAGATCTTCGGACTCCCCTCGTGGGCAGATTACGCCATGGAAGTAAAGATGGCCGACGGCCCTGAGGCAGTCGAGGCCATGTACGCCGGGATCGTCCCCGGCCTCACCGAAAAGGCCCAGCTCGAGGTAGCCGATCTGGCATCTGCCCTCGACGGCGAGGGGCGGGTCGAGCCTTGGGATCACCGCTTCTTGCACACCAACATCAAACGAGAGCGGTTCGGCATCGACCCCTCAGAAGTGGCGGCCTACTTCCCTCTGCAGCAAGTTCTCGACGGGATGTTCGAGATCACCCAGGATGTGTTCGGTCTCAAATACCGTCGGATAGACGACCCCCAGGGATGGCATCCCGACGTGCTCGCATACAACATCCATGACGCCGATTCCGATGCCAAGCTCGCCTCGTTCTATGTGGATCTCTTTCCCCGAGAAGGGAAATTCGGGCACGCGGCCGCGTTCGACCTGGTGCCCGGCCATCAAGAGGACGCCGGCTATGTGCTTCCGGTGACGGCGATCGTCGCCAACTTCACCAAGCCCACAGGGGAAACCCCCTCCCTGCTGCGGCACGATGAAGTCGTCACGTTGTTCCACGAGTTCGGCCACGTGCTCCACAACAGTCTGGGACACACCGAATTGGTCCGCTTCAGCGGATTCAATACCGAATGGGATTTCGTCGAGGCTCCCTCACAGATCATGGAGCACTGGTGTTGGAACACCGAAGTGTTGGCGCGGTTCGCCCGTCATCACGAGACCGGCGAGGCCCTGCCCGATGATCTCCTCGAACAACTGGTAGCCGCCCGCGATCTCCACATAGGTCTAGCCAATTTGCGGCAAGTCAGCTTCGGGAAACTCGACATGGCCTACCACGGTCCCGGTGAGGAGAAGGACCTCAGAGCGATCGACCGCGAGACCACAGAGCTCGCCCAATTCCCATTCCACGAACACACCTTCTATCCGGCCGGCTTCGGGCACCTATTCGGATACGACGCCGGGTACTACGGGTACTTGTGGTCGAAGGTGTTCGGAGACGACATGTACAGCCGATTCGAGCAGGAAGGAATCCTCAGCCCCGTCGTCGGCAAGGAATACCGGGAGAAGGTCCTCGCCCCCGGCGGCTCCAAGGATCCGGCGGAGATCCTGCGCGACTTCCTGGGGCGCGAGCCGAATCAAGAGGCTTTCTTGAGGTTCTTGGGGATTGGGTAGGAAGTCTCCAGTCCACAGTCGCCAGTCCCCAGTCAGATTTCGGAGCAAACAAGCGGTAGACCCGGTCCGGCTGGAGACTGGGGACTCGACCGCCCTCTGGGGAACGGCCCGGGTAGGCGCGTACACCGACTCCGACGCAACGACGTATGAGACTGGAGACTGACTGTTCTGGCTACGCCAGAACAGCCTTCTGTGCCACTTGTATCGGCTCCCGGTCGATCGAAAAGAACTCGATCGGGGCGTCGGTGTCCCACTCGTCGGGTTCGACCCCGGTCAGCAGGCGAGCGATCATCGATCCGACCGCAGGAGACTCCTTGAAGCCGTGGCCGCTGAAGCCGTTGGCGACTATGAAGCCGTCCAGTTCGGTCTTGCCGAGCACCGAGTGCACGTCCTCGACGTTCATCGTGTACATCCCGGCTATCCCTTCGATCTTCCCCCGATACGGCAGGCTCGGAATCCGGTGATGGAGCGCATGGATCTTTAGGTCGCGGTAGCCAGCGTCGATGTTCCCATTGAAGACGTCGGGGTCGGCGACGACTTCCTGCTCGTCGGCTTCCAGGATGGAGCCGACCAGGATCTGCTGGCCGCTCGCTTCGGGACGGAAGTAGATGCCGCCGGCGGCGTCACCGACGATGGGAAGCGGACCGGGCACTTCGTCTCTCGGCCACTCCCGATAGATGACCTGTGCCCGGATCGGATGGATGGTCCACGGGGCGTAATCGAAGCCGGCCGTGGCAGCCAACCGCGACGCCCAAGGTCCGGAGGCGTTGACGACGACCGGGGCGTCGATCACCGATCCGTCTCCCAGATCCACCCCGGTGACGGCGCCGCCGCTAGTGCGTATGGCGGTCACCTCAGCGGAGAAGCGCACGTCGACCCCCTTGCCGCGAACGGCCTGCAGCAGATCTTGACAGGTGCTGACCGGATCGATGAAGCCGCTCTCGGTCTCGAAAAGGAAGGCGTCGTGCTGGTCGCACACATGTTCCACCTCGCCGGTCAGGTCGAAAGGGGTATTGCAGGTGCTGAGCGCCGGAAAGCGCTGCTTGACGGCCGCTCCATCGATGATCTCGACGCCCACCCCGAGACCGGTCAACATCTCGTAGACCGGGGTCAGTCCCGGGCGATCCTCGCCCATCATCCACAACACCCCGGTGTGATGGAACTCGGCACGAGGTTCGGCCAGGCCGGTGTATGCGCTCCAATTGCGGTGCGCCTTCAGCCCGTCGCGCGCCACGGTGACGGACTCAGGGTGGGTATAGCGCTGCCGCAGAATGGCGCACGAGGCCCCGGTCGATCCCTCACCCACGTTGAGCGCCTTGTCGAGCAGCACAATGCTGCTGTCGTGGCGTCGGCTGATCTGATGGGCGATCGACAGGCCCATGATCCCGGCACCCACAATCACGATGTCGGCCGGTTCGCTCATCAAGCTCTCCTATCGCGTCGGCCCATGATTAGCACGCCCCACCCGCCCGCGCTTCGTCATAATCTTCGGCGACGACTGGAGGAGCATCATGGATCTACAGGGTGTCGAACTCACTTGGCTGGGTCACGCCGCGTTTCGCCTTCGCCTCGGAGATGGGACGGTACTCCTCATTGACCCATGGCTCGACGGCAATCCCGCATGCCCCGATGCCGAGAAGGAGCAGGAACGCGTCGATGCCATCTTCCTTACACATGGGCATTTCGACCACTTTGGAGACACCCCGGCGATTGCTGCGAAGCACCAACCGCAGATCTTTGCCATTCACGAAATAGCCGTCTACCTCGAAGCGCTCGGCGTCGCCAACGTGGTCGGGTCGAACAAGGGGGGCACAATCGTCGGGCCCGGCGACGTCGCCGCCACAATGGTAGATGCGGTGCATTCGTCGGGCTTGTCCAGCGATGACGGCATCTTGCCAGGCGGCGAGGCCGCTGGATGGGTGCTCGCCCTTGCGGAAGGTCTGACTGTCTATCACGCCGGCGACACCGCAGTCTTCGGCGACATGGCTCTCATCGGCGAGTTGTGGTCACCCGACGTGGCGCTGCTTCCGATAGGGGGACACTTCACCATGGGACCAGATCACGCCGCTCGTGCCGCCCAAATGCTCGGCGTGTCGGCGGTCATTCCGATCCACTACGGGACATTCCCGATCCTCGCCGGAACGCCCGCCGACCTCTTCGCCGCGCTGGAAGGCACCGGGATCGAGGTGATAGAGGCTGAGGCGGGAGTGCCGATTAGCTAGTCGTTAGTCGTTAGCCCTTAGTCATTAGAGAGAGGAACGGGCTAACGGCAGAAGCGATTACCAAGTCGATCTTCTCTAAGGACTAAAGACTAAAGACTAAGGACTAAGGACTAACCGAGCGGATAGCGACACGGGTTTCCGAAGTCGGGAACATCCCCCGGCACCGAACCGAGGTCGATCCCGGCAGTGTGGAACGAGCAGCCATCACCGAAAGGCGCTCCGGCGATACCACCCGTCACGATCGACCCGTCGACTTCGAGCACGACCCACACGGTCCCGGCACGCACCGGGACGTTGCCGAGAAAGTACACCCGAACCACCTGGCCGGGTCCCGTCCACGACAACCAATCGTCGAGTCCGCCGGTGGCGTCGGCTGCGATCGTCGTTCCCCCATCGACCACCGAGATCCCGGAATCGGTGACTTCGGCCCACCCATCGATGTGGGGCACCGGATTCCCCACCCCCGGATAGGAGCCATCCGAGTCGGTTCCGATCAGGAGCCGCACATCGCCCTCCCCGAACGGGTTCGAACTGAACCAGATGCCGATCTCGAGGGATCCATCGTCACCGCGACCACTGGTCAGCGCAGCAACCGCCGGGGCAGACACCGTCGTGGGCGGCGGTGTCGAAACCGCGGTGGTGGACGACCCGACCGCAGTCGTAGTCGCTTCCCCTCCCGCGTTCGGGTCTGCTGCCGCCGGCACAGAAGTCTCGACCGAAGACGGCTCTATTGCCGATTCGCCCACGGCGCCATCACCGCAAGCGGCGCCGACGAGCACCAGAGCCGTCACCACCACCAGCAGTCGCCTACCCGTCATCCAACTGCGCCCGATGCGCCGGCAAGGACCATAGATCGAACGCCGAGTCGCACGACAAGTCGTTCCCGTCGTAGGCGATGATCGCCAGAGTCGCCGTATCGCCCGCTCCGGCGACGTGACCCAGCGGGGCTTCCATACGGTTTCGGACAAGCGACCGCCTCCGCCTCCGACCACGTCCACACTTCATCTAGCGGTCCAACGTCACGAAGCGTTCCGCCCTGGATGGGGGTGAAAATACTCCCGCTGCCACCGATCAGCGCCAGGCGACCGGATTGCAGATCGGTCGTGAGCAAGTGGAACCACCTGTCGAATGGCCCCGACTCGCCGACGCCGCGATCTTCCCAAGTGGATGTCACGGGATCGAATGCCGCCGGCAAGCGATCGTCGGTCATTCAGCCACGCTAGCGGCAGTGTCCGATACGGCTCGGGGGAGGCACCCTTGCCGTTATGCCGGCGAAACATGGCCGCTTCGGCACGCCGGCGATAGCCCTCACCCAAACGTCGACCCGCAGCGGCATAGACCGCCGGCGACCGGCGGCAGCACTACCGTCGCCATCATGCACCAGGACCTGATATCGGCGATCGACTCACTGCTACCCGAACTCCGCGAAGATCTGGAAGCCCTGATCCGGATCCCCTCCGTGAGCGCTTCCCACTTCGACCCTATGGAGGTGCGCCGTTCGGCCGCCAAAACGGCCGAACTGCTGGAGAAGGCGGGCTTCGACGAGGTGCGGCTGCTGGAACTCGATGACGCCCACCCTGCGGTATACGGGTGCCGAAACGGGCCGGAAGGTGCACCTACGGTGCTGCTGTACGCCCACCACGACGTCCAGCCTGCAGGCGATCCCGCCGAGTGGACGGTGGCCCCTTTCGAGCCGGTGGAGCGTCACGGTCGCCTCTACGGCCGCGGGTCCTCTGACGACAAGGCTGGGATCATCGTGCATACCGGAGCCGTTCGGGCGTTAGGGGCCGATCTGCCCGTCAACGTGAAGGTATTCGTCGAGGGGGAGGAGGAGATCGGATCTACCCACCTCGATGCCTTCCTCACCGAGTACGGCGACTTGTTGGCCTCCGATGTCATCGTGATCGCCGACAGCGGAAATTGGCGGGTCGGCGAGCCGGCGCTCACCACGTCGTTACGCGGCCTGGTGAGCGTCTTGGTAGAGGTCCGCACCCTGGAGGCAGGCGTCCACTCCGGGGGGTTCGGTGGGGCAGTCCCCGACGCTCTGACGACCCTCATCCGGGTTCTCGCCGGGCTGCACCACGCCGACGGGAGCGTTGCCGTCCCGGGCCTGGTGAGCGGCACCGCAGCCGAGCTGGACTTGACCGAAGACGAGCTGAGATCGCAGGCCGGAATGCTCGACGGAGTCGAGTTGATCGGCTCCGGTTCGCTCACCGATCGGTTATGGATGAAGCCGGCGATCTCGGTGCTTGCCCTTGATGCTCCACCGGTCGATGAGGCCATCAATCAGCTGGTACCGGTGGCTCGGGCAAAGGTGAGCATGCGGATTGCACCCGGACAGGATGCCGAGGAGGCGATGGTCGCCCTGGTCGCCCACATCGAAAAGCAACCGGCGTGGGGGGCGCAGGTCACCGTTACGCCGCTGGAGTCGGGCGAGCCGTTCTCCCTCTCGACCGACGATTCCCGGGTGCTGGCCTTCCGCCGGGCGTTCGCCGACGCCTGGGGATGCGATGTGGTCGAGATGGGTGTCGGGGGCTCGATTCCCTTCGTCGCCGCCTTTTCGGAGGCCTATCCCGACGCCGCCATCCTGCTCACCGGTGTGGCCGATCCGACCAGCCGGACACATGGTCCCGACGAGAGTCTGGACCTGGAGGAGTTGCGGAGGGGCATCCTGGCCGAAGCGATCGCCCTGCGGAACCTCGCATCATGAAGATCGATGGCAACCGCCAAGACATGGGAAGAGTCGGAGCATGGGTGTGGGATCTGGTCACCGCGCCCGCTCCCCACATCCGTGAGGCAGTGCGAGCCATCGAAGACATGGGATACGGCGCGGTGTGGTTCCCCGAGAGCAGGGGCCGGGAGGCGATCGCGCTGTCGGCGATTCTGCTGGCTGAAACCTCCACGATCAAGGTGGCGCCCGGGATCGCCAACATCTGGGCTCGCGACGCCAGCGCTGCTGCCGGCGCCGCCATGGCGCTTGGTGAAGCATGGCCGGAGCGCTTCATGCTGGGCCTGGGCGTCAGCCACGCATCCTCGGTCGGGGCACGTGGCCACGAGTACCTGAGGCCGCTCACCCGCATGGAGGAGTACCTGAACGCCATGGAGTCGGCCGTCTTTGTGGGACCTAGACCCGATGCCCCGGTTCCGGTGGGACGTGCGCACGTAGGCGTGGCGGATCAGGGTCACGTCCTTCACGTCCTGGATGCCCATGACGCCGAGCACCGTGCCGGCCTCCTCCCAGGCCCACCATTGGTTATTCCGGTTGTTTCCTTCTACCTGGTGCGAGGACGTGGCCGTCCCCCAGAAGAAACCGTCGGGAAATCTCAGATCATCGGCCATCTCGAACTGCTCCTTGGGATCGCTGCGGGCGCCCGCATCGGCTGGTCGCCAATTCTATCGCACGACCACTTTACCGATAAGCGCCCGGGCGTCTACGCAACGTTAACCGGCCACCCCTGATTGTCGGGTAACGGCTCCCCGGCGCCTCTCCTCATACCTAGTGAGGAGCAAAGAATGGCAGATTTTACGTCCGACGATGCGACCAGACTGGATCACCTGGACGGGCTCTACGTACCCGAGAACGAGCATCAGCTCCGGCGCGCGCAGCGCTACGGCGAAGCGCTCGACAAGCAGGTGCGCGCCTGGGCAGAATCCGCGATCCGGGTGCTGCCGCGCGGGCTGCCGATCAACTCCCACGAGGTCTACGTCCTGTCGTTGTTCCTGGCGCAGCAGAGGCGCCTCAACGTTCAGATGGACTCGCGCGAACCAGACTACTCCGTCGTCGCCGCAATCAAGCACGCGCTTTCGTTCGTCATTCCGCAGGAGGACCCTGCAATCGCCGCGACCA
>JACZWZ010000051.1 GCA_022571885.1 Acidobacteriota bacterium | reverse complement strand
GAGAGCTTTCGTGCCCGGCCACGGCGCGGTGGAGGACCTGCTGGCCGCAGTGGCTGACCAGGAGGCAGTCAGGACGGACTTGGAGTGGTGAGATCCGATGCCCGATGCCCGATGCCCGATGCCCGATGCTCGATGAGGAATCCTGGTCGGGAATCGGGTGTCTCGACTAGCGCGCTGACAGCGAGTCGGTAGGCGCGTCGTAACGCGTTTGCGACGCTCGGTCTGGAACGGGCATCGCCGACGGGCGACCCGGCGCGAAACGGCCAACGCGTCGAACGGGTCTAACCAAACCCGCGTGCGTCTTGTTTGAGCGCCAGGTCCACCGAGACTGCAGATGCGAAAACGAGCCAGCGGAGAGTTCCCCGGCATTCGGGCTTTACGTCGAGCACATAGTTGTCGGCCGTCGTGAACATGGTCTTGGCGAGGCCTTCCCAGGTCTTGGTGATGCGGGCGACCTCTTGGCCGGCGGCATCGACGATTGAGAAATTCCATGCCCGCCAATTCTCTGCTCGGATCTCACCGATCTGTTGGTCGGTGGCATCGTGCAGGCTGAAGTTGATCTTGCCGATCATGTTCTTCTGACGGATCGTTCCCAGCGGGGATCCGGTGCCGTCCGCGATCTGGATGGTCGACTTCATGATCTTGCGAGGTCTGGTGACTTCCAGAACCTTCGACCCGTCGGCCTGGTAGACCGACAACGAGTGGGTCATGAATTGATCCAGTGAGCTCACGAACCGGGCCAGCTTCTTCACCTTGGATTGGCCCTCCTGCTTGATGATTCCGACGTCGTTGCCGTCGATGTCGCGGATGGCGTACTCGTTGGTCAGCTCGATGAGCTTGGCCTTTTGGTTGATGAAGATCTGGTCGTAGTCGAGAAGAGTCATGACTGCGACGCTAGCGGGCGTCCGGCGGCAGCCGCTGCTTCCGATCTGTGCTTTGCCCCGGGTCACACAGCGATGAGTCGTAGCACTCAGCGCCGCCCGGAGGGCCGCTCCTCCGTGCGGAGGCGTTCGAGGCCGGGGAGGGCCCGAACATTGGAGCCATAGGCGAAGAGCCATATGATTTGGGCCAAAATGGGCGTATTCTTTGCGTTGTGAAGAACGCAGATGTCTCGGGGCGGCTTCTCCTCACACCGAGAGGCGGCCTCGGGTTTCCTTGGGCCACGTTGGATGGCCCCGACGGCCTGCTCGCCGAGGTTGGGCGGTTCAGCTTCCTCAACCTCTTCTTCCTGCGGGGACAGCGCATCCTTCTGCCGGACGGGCGTACCTGGCGGCTCAAGGGAGTGCCTTGGCACCGGTTCGTCTGTCCGATGTTGCTCGACGCCGACGGCGTAAAGCTGGCGACATCGGCGCCCGGTCACGGGAGCTACGCGGTGACCTGCCGCGACCGAGGGTTCTCATTCATCCCCGCCGAGAAGCGGCCCGGCAGGCCGCGACTCTGGGAGCTCGTCGAATTCGGTGAGCCCGTCGCCTCGATCAGGCGCAACCCTTATCTGGCGGATGTCACCGTTCCGGTTCCGTTGCCGGCGGTGCTGATGGGCTTTTCTCTCGCAGCATTCGGAGTGATGGGCGAGAAGGACCTGCTACCCAGTTCGTTCAGCTGGGGGGCAGCCCCGCAGTAGCCAGTCACCAGTTCCCAGTCGCCAGTCTGAACCTTCTTGCTGGGGACTGGAGACTCGACGGCCGTAGTCGCGAGATCACGTTGGGTACGTCGGCCACGCTGAGCAGGACCAGGTTCGGTACTGGTGACTGCCCGAGTCTCTTTAGACTCGGGCTCGTCTGGTACTACGGACTGGAACATCCATGGACCTCATCCTTGTCGGGCCCGGACGAGCGGGCTCGTCTCTCGCTCTGCGATCTATCGGTGCGGGCCATCGAATCGTCGGCGTTCTGGCACGCGACGCTCAGGTGTCGGCCTCCGCCGCCGAGCGCCTCGATTCGGTGCCGTTGCAATGGGGCACCGTTCTGCCCAAGGCCGACCTTCTGGTGGTGGCGGTACGAGACGATTCGATCTCCGAAGTGGCCGGAGTCCTGTCTTCGACCGTCGGCGATGTCGAGGGCGCGATACACATGTCCGGGTCGGTGCCGATCTCGGCGCTGGGGGCACTCGACGGGCCCATGCTCGGGTCGTTTCATCCTCTTCAGACCCTTCCCAACCCCGAGGCAGGCGCAGCACGACTCGAGGGAGCATGGGTGGGTGTGACTGCCGACCAGAACTACCTGGCCGACCGGCTGTTTTCTCTGGCAACTTCACTGGGGATGTATCCATTCGAATTGGGCGACGAAGCAAAGCCGCTCTATCACGCCGCGGCCGCGGCTGCAGCCAATTACCCCTTGGTTGCTCTCGCGATGTCGCGCCGGTTGTTCGAAGCGGCGGGGGTTCCCTTTGCAGCTGCGCGCCCGCTGGTCGAGGCGGTGGTGGCAAATGCGTTCGACCTGGGGCCGCAGGCGGCGCTGACCGGCCCGATCGCGCGCGGTGACCTAGGGACGGTGCGCTCTCAACTCGCTGCGATCGAGGCCACCGCCCCCGAACTGCTCGCAGCTTTCAAGACGTTCGGCAGGCTCACCGCGGCCACGGTTGGGGCGTCGGATGAGATGGATGAGGTCTTGGCGTGAAGATTGTGAAGACCTTCACCGCCGTTCGATCCGAGGTTGCCGGCGCTTCGGCTGCTCTGGTCCCCACAATGGGATTCCTGCACGAAGGTCACGTCTCCCTCTTGGAGCTTGCCGGGGGCCTGGGCGGCCCGGTGGTGATGAGCCTGTTCGTCAATCCTCTCCAATTCGATCGCCCGGTCGATCTGGAGCGCTATCCGCGAGATCTGGATCGTGACGCCGGAATCGCGGCGGCCGCCGGTGTGGATCTCCTGTTCGCTCCAACCGTTGAGGAGATGTACCCATCTCCGCCGCGGACCCGGGTGAGGGTCGACTCGGTGTCGGAGGGGATGGAAGGTGAGCACCGACCGGGCCATTTCGAGGGCGTGGCCACGGTGGTTGCCAAACTGTTTGCCGGTATCCAGCCGGAGGCGGCGGTGTTCGGCCGCAAGGATGCACAGCAGTTGGCCGTCGTCCGAAGGCTGACGGCCGATCTGTCGTTTCCGGTGGAGATCATCGGGGCGCCGACCGTACGGGCGCCGGATGGGTTGGCGGTGTCGAGTCGCAATGTCTTCATTGCCGAGGACGATCGGGCAGCCGCTCTCGGGCTGTCGTCGGGGCTCTTCGCCGCAGCCGAAGCTGTGGCCGCCGGCGAGCGCAACGGTGCGAGACTGGAGTCGCTGGTGCGGGATCGACTCGGAGACGTGAGGGTCGAGTACGTGAGCCTGGCCGATGCGTTTGAGGCCGAGCCGGTCGAAACTCTCGAACGCGAGGCCTTCCTGGCGGTGGCGGCTCGCGTCGGCGACGTAAGGCTCATCGACAACATCGTCGTTTGGCCCGACGGGTCGAGCGACACCGGTGTCAGACTCGAGCGACCATCGATACTCAGGAGGATGTGAGGGTGCTCATTGCGATCGACGTGGGGAACACCCAGACCGTCATGGGCCTGTTTGTCGATGACGAGCTGGTCGATTCGTGGCGGCTCTCGACCGACCGGGAACGTACTGCCGACGAGTACCGACTGTTCCTCGCCGGACTGCTGCGCCAGGACGGGTACCGACTAGATGACGTCGATGGGGTTGCGCTCTCCAGCGTGGTGCCGACCGCCAAGCAGGCGATGATCCAGGTGGCGGAAGAACTGGTCGATGGACCGCTCGTCGTGGTCGGGCCGGGGGTGCGTACCGGCTTGCCGATCAACATCGACAATCCGCACGAAGTGGGGGCGGATCGAGTGGTCAATTCGGTGGCGGCCTCCGCCAAGTACGGAGCGCCTGTTGTGGTGGTCGATTTCGGGACGGCTACCAACATGGATGTGGTGGACCCCTCCGGTGCATACATCGGTGGTGTCATTGCCCCCGGACTCGAGATCTCTCAAGCCGCCCTGATAGATGCCACGGCCGCGCTGCTCCGGGTGGATCTCGATCCACCACGGGCGCCGATAGGCAAAAACACGGTCGAGGCGATCCAGAGTGGGCTTCTCTACGGACATGCCGGGCTGGTAGACGGAATTGTCGATCGGATCGTCGAAGAGATGGGCGTTGCACCTGCTGTCGTTGCCACGGGAGGTCTCGCCTCTACCATCGTTCCCCACTGCCGGACCGTCGACCAGGTGGACGAAACGCTCACCCTCGACGGGCTTCGGATCATCTATGAAATGAATCGCGAGGAGTAACGATGGGTGACGGCGACGAGCGGTCTTCGCTCGACGAGAACCCGCTCACCGCTGCCCGGCTCGCCAAGATCGACCGGATGCGGTCGGCCGGTGTCGAGCCGTATCCCTACCGGTTCGAGCGCAGCGCCTTTGCCGCCGATCTTCGCCAACGGCACCGCGGGCTCGAACCGGGGGCGAGAACAGGGGAGAGTGTCGTCGTGGCCGGCCGGTTGACGGGGATGCGTGACATCGGATCCCTGGTGTTCGGTGTTCTCACCGATCCCACCGGCCGGATCCAATTGTTCGCCGAGGAGAGCCTCCTCGGCGAGAGGTTTGCCGCGTTCACCGAGCTGGATGTAGGAGACTGGATCGGGGCCGAAGGCGAGGTAGTCACGACACGACGTGGTGAACTGAGCGTTCGGGTGGAGCGGTTCACCTTGCTTGCCAAGGGACTGCGACCGCTCCCTGAGAAATGGCACGGCCTCAAGGACGTCGAGAAGCGTCACCGACAGCGGTACGTCGATCTCATCGTCAACGAGCGAGCCAGGCAGGTCGCTTCCGACCGAATCACCATTGTCGAGTCGCTGCGCCGCTCGCTGTGTGAACGTGGCTTCCTCGAGGTGGAGACACCGACGCTGCACACGTTGCCCACCGGGGGTCGCGCTCGGCCATTCGACACTCACCACGATGCTCTCGGCATCGACATGTACCTGCGGATCGCGCTGGAACTGCATCTCAAGCGCCTGGTGGTCGGCGGCATGGAGAGGGTCTTCGAGATCGGGAGGGTCTTTCGCAACGAGGGCGTTTCGACCACGCACAATCCCGAGTTCACGATGCTGGAGGTGTATCAGGCTCTTGCGGATTACACCGACATGATCGACCTCACCGAGGCATTGGTGGTAGAGGCGGCGATGGCTGTTCTCGACGGAACCGAGGTCGATTACAAGGGGAAGGTGCTGTCTTTCGCTGCGCCGTGGGCTCGAATCGACTACTTCGGCAGTGTGACCGAGGCGACCGAGGTCGACTGGACACCCGACATGGAGGTCGAGACCGCCCGCGCTGCCGCCCGGGCTGCCGACGTCGAAGTCGACGAGAGGTGGGGCGTCGGCAAGCTGGCGGAGGAGGTGTTCGGGGCCCTGGTCGAGCCGACGCTTTGGGATCCGACGGTCGTGCTCGACTTCCCCAAGGAGATCTCACCCTTGGCGAGAGAGCACAGATCCCGTCCCGGGTTAGTCGAACGGTTCGAGGTGATTGTCGCCGGCACCGAGCTTGCCAATGCGTTCAGCGAGTTGAATGATCCCGTCGAGCAGCGGCGACGCTTCGAGCAGCAGATGGAGGCCAGGGCTGCCGGTGACCAAGAAGCCCACCCGATGGATGAGGATTATCTGACAGCGATCGAGTACGGACTGCCTCCGACTGGTGGCATGGGCATGGGCGTCGATCGACTAGTCATGCTTCTCACCGGCGAGGAGTCGGTGCGGGAGGTCATTCTTTTCCCCCATCTCCGACCCGAGGCATCGGGCTAGTCGGGTCGGCGTGTCGGAGGGCGCCGTGTCGGAGGGCCCCCCCTCCAAACGCCTTCGGCGTTTGACTCCCCCACAAGGGTGTCGGGTTGCGCGATAGGGCCGACGGTTCTGTTCTGAACACTCTCCCCAGAGGGGAGAGTGATCCAACCAACCGTCTGCACTAACCGCGACAGATCACTCAAGGGGGGAGTGATCCTTTCTTGCTAATCGCTAATCGCTAATCGCTAATCGCTAATTGCTAATCGCTAATTGCTAATCGCTAATTGCTAATTGCTAATTGCTAATTGCTAATTGCTAATTGCTAATTGCTAATCGCTCATCGCTAATGGCTAATCGCTAAACCGCTCTCGCCGCCGAGATCCGTTCCACCAGGTAGGAGCCCAGCGACTGCAGGACTGGGGTCACGGTCTCATGGGCCATGGTTGCGGCCGCTTCTTCGGCGAGGCGAATGTGCTCTTCGGTCTCTCGCAGCGCTCGTTCGACGTGGCCACCGCTCCTGACGATCTGGATGACTTGTTCGACCGCGGCCTGGTCGTGTGGGCGTCCACCACCGAGGAGCTTCCGTATCTGGTCCCCGTCTGTCGAGTCGAGTGCGTAGAGAACCGGCAGGGTGAATGTGCCTTCGCGGATGTCCGACCCCGCCGGCTTGCCCAGAAATTCCTCGGTCGCCACCAGATCGAGCACATCGTCGGCCAACTGGAACACGACGCCCACCTCATGCCCCCACGTCGTCGCCGCCTCGATGGTTGCCTCGTCGGCTCCTCCGGCGATGGCGCCGAGGCGAGCAGAGGTGCGGATCAGGCTGGCGGTCTTCTTCTCGATCACGGTGAAGTACGAGTCGGGTCCGTGATCAAGATCATCTGTGAGTTGGAGTTCGCGGATCTGGCCTTCACAGAGCAGGGCGTAGGTCCGTGCCAAGAGGGCGACGGCCTCGGGGCCCAATGGTGCCGCCACCTCTGATGCCCTGGCGAGCAGAAAGTCTCCGGCCAGGATGGCGATGGTGTTGGTCCAGTTGTAGTTGACCGAGGTCTGGCCGCGACGTACCGCAGCTTCATCGATCACATCATCGTGATAGAGGCTCCCCAGGTGGACCAGTTCGACCGCCACCCCGGCTTCCACGGGTTCGCCGCCGGCGGCGCCTCCGAGTTCGGCTGCGACCTGGGCCAACAGTGGCCGGTACCGTTTTCCTGAGGCCAGAAGGTGTTGTGCGATCTCGGTGAGGAATGGGTCGTCGGACGTGGTGGCCTCGAGGAGTCTGGTTTCGACACGTTCCAAGCGCGACCAGACACGGTCGATGGGCACCAGCTGGCGGATCGGGGGGAGTTCCATTGCGGGTGAGAGGGTACCGGGGATACGACGACGGATTCCCAGACCCGTTTCGTTTCCCGCCTCCGTCAGCGAACCCGATGTCCGATGCCCGATACCCGATAAGACAAGGATAAGACAAGACTGTTCGGGAATCGGGAAACTCGACGGCATGCCACGCCCGAGCCCGGCAGGCGCGTCGATTGGTCGAGCACGACTTGGTCTGGAAAGGGAAACTCGACCGCACGGCGCCCCAACGCCGAGAGGCGCGTGGACGATCTCGCGTGAAACTGGCGTCTGGTTGCTCTAAAGCTCGGGAACAAGGGTGCCGACTAGGTCGTTACGGAAGCAAAATTGCCGCCTCAGGCTTGAACCCAGCCACGGCTATAGTTGTGGAGGCGCCTCCACAGAGGGCGCTGTTTGACGTAACAGGGGTGTGTGAGTGTTCGAAAGGTTCACAGATAGGGCTCGACGAGTTGTCGTTCTGGCGCAGGAGGAGGCGCGCCTCCTCAATCACAACTACATCGGCACCGAGCACATTCTCCTCGGTCTGATCCACGAGGGCGAGGGCGTGGCGGCTCGTGCTCTCGAAGGTATGGGCATCTCGCTGGAGTCGGTGCGCACCCAGGTGGTGGAGATCATCGGCCAAGGGGCTCAGGCTCCGACCGGGCACATCCCATTCACTCCTCGCGCCAAAAAGGTTCTTGAACTGTCGCTGCGAGAAGCCCTACAACTCGGTCACAACTACATCGGCACCGAACACATCCTGCTGGGTCTGATCCGGGAAGGTGAGGGCGTAGCCGCTCAGGTGCTCCAGAAGCTCGGTGCCGAGCTCCACAAGGTCCGCCAGTCCGTGATCCAACTCCTCTCCGGGCAACAGGGGGACGGCGACCCGGGCGAAACCTCTTCCTCCGGGGGACGGAGCCGCGGCGAGAGCTCATCCGGTTCGACCGTGCTGGATCAATTCGGTCGCAACCTGACCCAGTACGCCCGAGATCGCAAGCTCGATCCTCTAATCGGTCGCGAGCGCGAGGTCGAGCGGGTCATGCAGATCTTGTCCCGCCGCACCAAGAACAATCCGGTGCTGATCGGGGAGCCCGGTGTGGGTAAGACCGCGATCGTCGAAGGTCTTGCCACCAGGATCGTCAACGACGATGTTCCAGAAACCCTCAAGGGGATGCATCTCTACACGCTGGATCTCGGAGCGCTCGTCGCCGGCTCCAGGTATCGCGGCGATTTCGAAGAGCGTCTCAAGAAGGTCTTGAAAGAGATCAAGACTCGTGGCGACATCATTCTGTTCATCGATGAGATCCACACCTTGGTCGGTGCCGGGGCTGCCGAAGGTGCCATCGACGCAGCCAGCATCCTCAAGCCGATGCTCGCCCGGGGTGAGCTGCAGACGATCGGCGCCACCACGGTCGAGGAGTACCGCAAGTACCTCGAGAAGGACTCTGCGCTCGAGCGCCGCTTCCAGCCCATCCAGGTCGATGAGCCGACCGTGGCCGAGACGATTCAGATCCTTACCGGCGTAAGGGAGAAGTACGAGGTGCACCACAAGGCCAGCTACACCGACGATGCCCTCGTCAGTGCCGCCAACCTGGCAGATCGATATATCGCCGACCGTCAACTGCCGGACAAGGCCATAGACCTCATCGATGAGGCAGGAAGCCGGATGCGCATGCATCGTCGCCCCGGCTCGCCAGAACTCGAGGAGATCCATCAGAACTTGGCATCATTGCGCGTCGAGAAGGAAGAGGCGATCCAGTCGCAGCAGTTCGAGCGTGCCGCTCAACTGCGAGACAGGGAGCGGTCTCTGATCGCCGAGCGCACCGAGCGCGAGGCTGAACTCGGAGACAGCGAGGACATCGTGTCCTCGATCATCGATGAAGAGCAAATCGCCGAAGTGCTCTCCCAGTGGACCGGTATCCCGGTGCAAAGTCTCACCGAAGAGGAGACCGCCAAGTTGCTGCGCATGGAGGAGGAACTCCATAAGCGGATTGTCGGCCAGGACGAAGCCATTGAGGCCGTGAGTCGTTCGATTCGGCGTACCAGGGCCGGCTTGAAGGATCCGAAGCGTCCGGCTGGTTCGTTCATCTTCCTAGGCCCGTCGGGGGTCGGAAAGACCGAAACCGCCAAGGCACTGGCCGAGTTCCTGTTCGGCGACGACAACGCTCTCATCCAGCTCGACATGTCGGAGTACATGGAGAAGCACACCGTCAGTCGACTCGTGGGTTCACCTCCGGGCTACGTCGGTTACGACGAGGGAGGCCAGCTCACTGAAGCGGTGCGTCGCAAGCCCTTCAGCGTCGTCCTCTTCGACGAGATCGAGAAGGCCCATCCGGACGTTTTCAACACGTTGTTGCAGATTCTCGAGGACGGTCGTCTCACCGACTCTCAGGGCCGAGCTGTCGACTTCAAGAACACGGTGATCATCATGACGTCGAACCTCGGGACCCAGGACCTCAAGAAGGCGTCGGTCGGGTTCGCCGTCGAATCCGAGGAGATCTCCTACGAGAAGATCAAGGAGCGTGTCACCGACGCCCTCAAGAAGCAATTCCGTCCCGAGTTTCTCAATCGGATAGACGAAGTCATCGTCTTCCACGAATTGAAGATGGACGAGGTGAAGTCGATCGTCGACTTGATGTTGTTGCGGGTGCAGGACCAGCTCAAGTCGCGGGCTCTCGATCTGGTGCTTACTGAGGCTGCCAAGGTGATGCTTGCCGAGAAGGGATACGACTCGACACTGGGGGCGCGGCCGTTGCGCCGTGCCATCCAGCGCCTACTCGAGGACGAACTCTCCGAGAAGGTGCTGTTCGGAGAATTCTCGGCCAACACCACCATCGTGGTGGACATCGATCCCGATGAGGAGGACACACTCACCTTCTCGGCGATCGAGACCCCGGATCACCCAGACGTCGAGCTGGCCGAGACTGAGGGCTGATCGAGCACAGCTCGATCAGCCGGTACTTGACCTGATCGCGCACCCTGGTGCGTGACGCGTCTGCCCGGTTCTCGGGATGGCCGGCGTCGAGTATCCAGTATCTGATCTGATCGGGAGGCGTGGGGCTCCATGTGCCTGGTCGGATCTTGCCGGCGTGTCGTCGAGTATCCAGTTCCCGATCAGAACATGTAACCGTTTGGCTACTGGCTACTGGCTACTGGCTACTGGCTACTGGCTACTGGCTGCTGGCTACTGACTACTGGGTTACCATTTACTGGATGTTGGGTGGTCTCTATGGGCTCCGCCCGGGTCGCGGCGTGTTTCCACCGTCTAAACTCCCCCACTCGGTCCCTTAGGGGATCTCAAGGGACTCAACAACAGGAGCCAATCAGACATGCTTAAGAAACGCCTCAGCCTTCTCGCGCTGCTGGCGGCCTTTGTGCTGGTGGTGGCCGCCTGCGGCGATGACGATGCCGCAGACCAGACCACCACTGCCGCCACGGCTGCCCCCGCTACTACGGCTGCCCCGGCAACGACCGCGGCACCGGCCACGACGGCCGCGCCGGACGAACCCATAGAGGACATGGGTCCGGCCGCCCTCGCCTGCATGGTCTCTGACCAGGCCGGCATCGACGACAAGAGCTTCAACGAGGTCGCCTGGCGCGGAATGTTGCAGGCTGAAGCAGACCTCGGTGTGACCGTCGAGTTCCTCGAGTCGCAGGATGCGACCGACTATCGGGTGAACATCGATGCGTTCGTGGAGCAGGGCTGTGACCTGATCGTCACCGTCGGCTTCCTGCTCGCAGACGACACCGGTGCCGCTGCTGCCGACAATCCGGATACCAACTTTGCCATCATCGACTTCCCGGTCTTCCCGGATGCGCCGTGGCTCGATGCCGACGGCAACATGGTGTCCAACGTGCGCGGCCTGACATACCAGACCGACGAGGCTGGATTCCTCGCCGGATATCTGGCGGCCGGCGTGTCGCAGACCGGCGTAATCGGCACCTTTGGCGGTATCAACATTCCCCCGGTGACCGTGTTCATGGAGGGCTACCGCAACGGAGCCGCCTACTACGACTCGATCAAGGGCACTGAGACAACCGTCCTCGGTTGGGACGGCGCCGATGGCCTGTTCACCGACAACTTCACCTCGCTCGACGACGGTCGTTCGTTTGGTCAGAACCTGCTGGACGAGGGTGCCGATGTCATCCTCCCGGTTGCGGGCCCGGTGGGCCTCGGCACCGGCCAGGCGATTCTGGACTTCAACGCCGCCGGCGGTAGCGCGATGCTGATTGGTGTCGACGCCGACATGTTCTTCTCGGCACCGGAGTTCGGGAGCATCCTGCTCACCTCCATCTTGAAGAACATGGACGCTTCGGTGTTCAACACGATCAACAACATCGTGAACTTGGGTTCGCTGGGCAACCAGTACCTGGGCACGATCGCCAATGGTGGAATTGGCCTTGCCCCGTTCCACGACTTCGAGGCCGTTGTCGGCGGAGAGCTCGCTGCTGAGCTCGCCGCCCTCCAGGTCGGTATTTCCGACGGCAGCATCTCGGTTGGCTTCCCCGGAGCCGACGAGGGCTAGTCCCGGATCGTTCTAGGAATCGAAGGCCCCCCCGGCTGCCGGGGGGGCCTTCATTTCGTCTAGGCTGCTGCGCCTGTAGGAGTGAGATCGGGGAGACCGTCTTGGAGTTGCAGCTGCGAGGGATCACCAAGCGATTCCCCGGTGTTCTCGCCAACGATTCGGTCGATCTCACGGCTCGCTCGGGCGAGATTCTCGGGCTGCTCGGCGAGAACGGCGCCGGTAAGACCACCTTGATGAACATCCTCTACGGCCTGTACACGGCCGATGAGGGCCAGATCATCATCGACGGTCAAGAACGCCACTTCGAGGGTCCCGGCGATGCGATCGAGGCCGGGATCGGCATGGTTCACCAGCATTTCATGCTGGTGCCGGTGTTCACGGTGACCGAGAACGTGGTGCTGGGGGTCGAGCCCACCAACTTTGCCGGGATCATGGACATGAAGGAGGCGGCGCGCGAGGTTCACGAGATCTCCTCCAAATACGGCCTCGAAGTGGATCCCGAAGCCATCACCGAGGACATTCCGGTCGGTATCCAGCAGCGGGTCGAGATCATCAAGGTGCTGTTCCGTGAGGCGGAGTTCCTGGTCTTCGATGAACCGACCGCGGTGCTCACTCCGCAGGAGGTCGAGGAGTTCTTCGGGATCATCCGAGGTCTGCGTGACGCCGGCAAGGCGATCATCTTCATCACCCACAAGCTCAAAGAGGTGCTGAAGATCTCCGACCGTATCGCGGTGCTGCGGGACGGCAAGGTCGTTGGTCACACCACTCCGGCCGAGACCACCCAGGAGGCACTCGCCGAGATGATGGTCGGGCGGCCGGTGGATCTGTTGGTGGCCAAAGATGTTGCGTCTCCCAAGGAGGTCGTGCTCCGGGTCGACGACGTCTTCGTAACCGACACTCGTGATCAAATCACCGTCAAAGGTCTGTCGCTCGAGGTGAAGGCCGGAGAGATCGTCGGCATCGCCGGGATCCAGGGCAACGGTCAGACCGAACTGGTCGAGATGCTCACCGGGATGCGTCCGGCTGCCTCGGGCGCGGTATATCTGAACGGAGAAGATGTGACCGACGAGGGGCCACGCGGTATCCACTCCCGCGGCGTCGCCCATATTCCGGAGGACCGGCAGCGTCGCGGTTTGGTGATGAACTTCACCATCACCGAGAACATTGTTCTCAACACCTACTACGACCCGCCGTACTCCAAGGGCATTGTCATGGACTGGGACGCCGCCGCCGCCGCGGCCGCCAAACTGGTGGAGCTATTCGATGTTCGGACTCCGAGCATATCCATCCCCGCCAACAGCCTCTCCGGCGGCAATCAGCAGAAGGTGATCGTGGCGCGAGAGTTCAGTCGCGACGTCAAGTTGATCATCGCCGCCCAGCCCACCCGCGGACTCGACGTAGGGTCGATCGAGTACATCCATGGACGCATCGTTCGCGCCCGGGACGCCGGTGTTGCCATCCTCATCGTATCGACCGAACTCGACGAGGTGATGGCGCTGTCGGATCGACTGCTGGTGATGTTCGACGGCAAGATCGTCGCCGATCTCGACCCGACGCAGGTGTCCGCCACCGACGTCGGGCTCTATATGGCAGGGGCTACGCCGTGAGCGACCAGCAACGCCCCGATACCTCGCCGCCCGACGGCAAGGGAACATCGCAGTTCTTCCAGGACCTGACCGGACTCGGGATCGACTGGCGATCTGCCGTTCTGGTCCCGGTGCTGGCGATCATCACCGCACTCCTTGTTGGAGTGGTGGTCATCGTCTTTACCGACCTGGAGGCGCTGCGACTGTGGGGGAGCGACCCCGGTGCCGCCTTGAGTAAGACCTGGAGTTCGGTCTCGGGTGGCTACAAGGCCTTGTTCGTCGGATCGTTCGGATCGCTGCGAGCGATTTCGGAGACGATGGTCGGTGCCGCTCCCTTGATTCTCGCCGGCCTCTCGGTGGCGATCGGGTTCCGGGCCGGCCTGTTCAACATCGGCACCGAGGGCCAGATGCTCATCGGTGGCATGAGCGCCATCTTGGTTGGAGTCGCCTTCCAACTGCCGCTCTTCCTCCACCTTCCGCTGGCTCTCATCGGCGCCGCCATCGGTGGCGCGGTGTGGGGTGCGGTGCCCGGTATTTTGCGGGCCAAGACGGGAGCCCACGAGGTCATCACCACCATCATGCTCAATCTCATCGCGCTGAACCTCGTCGTTTACTTGCTGAAGTCGAGTCTATTCCAGGCCGAGGGTCGGACCGATCCGATCTCTGAGACCGTTGCGGTGAGCGCCCGCTTCCCCCGGTTGTTCGGCTATCTCCATGACTCCCAGGTTCGGGTGACCGCCGGGATCATTTTTGCGGTTTTGGTCGCTTGGTTCATCTACTGGCTTCTCTTCAAGACGACCCTCGGGTTCGAATTCCGCGCCGTCGGTATGAATCCCGACGGCGCCCACTACGCCGGGATGAATGTCGTTTTCCTCTACGGGGCGGTGATGGCGGTCGCCGGCGCACTCGGCGGCCTGGCCGGCGCCGATCAGATCCTCAGCATCCTGTATCGGGGTTCCCCCGGCTTTTCGGCCGGCATAGGGTTCGATGCGATCGCCTTGGCCCTGCTGGGCCGGTCGCACCCGGCAGGGGTGGTGGCGGCCGGCGTCTTGTTCGGTGCGCTTCGATCGGGTGGCCAGGTGATGCAGGTCGAGACCGATCTGTCGATCGACCTGATCCTCGTCATCCAAGCGCTGATCGTGGTCTTTATCGCGGCTCCGGCTCTCATCAAGGCGATCTACCGGGTTCGTACCGGCCGGGCAGCCGACCTCCCGACGACAGGATGGGGCACATGACCGCCGTGTCCAAGACCCAGGAGCACGTCTTTACTCCTGCCGAGCTGAAGCGGGCCCGTTATCTCGGGATCACCTACATCGTGCTGGCCCTATTCGTGCTGTGGTTTTTCGGAGTCGGGTCGATCGGCGAAGGTGATGCGACCCTCAAGCTGGTCAAGCCGACCGACCGCTTCAAGGAATTTCCCAACCTGGTGCTCCCGGCGGCCATCTTCTCGTTCGTGGTGGCGGCGATGTTCGCCTCACTCGGAGCCATCCAGCTCACCCGGGGCTTCAAGAATATGGGCAACGTGGTGCTGGCCATCGTGCTGCTGTTCTTCGTCTTCTCGTTCCTCACCTGGGCCGCCGCCGGAAAGTCGTTCAGCTTCGTAGGAATGATGCAGGAGACGGTGAAGCGATCGATCCCGATCGCGCTCGGTGCCATGTCGGGCGTGCTATCGGAGCGTGTCGCCGTCATCAACATCGCCATCGAGGGCCAGTTGCTCGGTGGAGCGTTTGTGGCGGTGGTGGTTGGTTCGGCGGTTCATCCCTGGATGGGCGTGCTGGCGGCGATTCTCACCGGAGTGGTTCTCGGCTGGGTGCTGGCAGTCATGGCGATCCGCTATCGGGTAGACCAGATAATCGTCGGCGTGGTCATCAACTTATTCGTTTTAGGACTCACGTCGTTCATAACCCAGCGCATCCTCAACGACAACCCACAGTTCAACGGGTCGGAGGTGTTCAGGGCGATCGAGATTCCCCTTTTGTCCGACATACCGTTCTTCGGCACGGTGCTGTTCAAACAGAACATCTTCGTCTACGTCACGTTTGCGCTGGTGGCGGTGCTGACCTATGGACTGTTCCACACCAAATGGGGTTTGCGCAGTCGGGCGGTCGGCGAGCATCCCAAGGCGGCAGACACCCTGGGCGTCAGCGTGTACGGCTACCGGTATCTCAACACTCTGATGGGCGGGGCCGTGGCGGGCTTTGGTGGCGCCTACTTCATCCAGGGGAGCGTTGGACAGTTCGACGAGAACATGACCAACGGCCGCGGCTTCATCGGGCTGGCGGCGATGATCTTTGGTAGGTGGCATCCGGTGGGAGCTCTGTCGGCGGCACTCGTGTTTGGCTTCGCCGAAGCGCTGTCGGGCAAGTTGTCGATTCTGCAGACGCCGATTCCCTCAGAGTTCCTGGGCATGGCTCCTTACATCGTCACGATCGTCGTGGTGGCCGGCCTCGTAGGCAAGGCTCGTCCGCCGGCCGCCGACGGTCAGCCTTACATCAAGGATTAGCCGCTTCGCGGCTGATCCAGTCTCCAGTTCCCGGCGTCGTCTTATCCGACGTGGTTGGACGCGCCTGTCTGAGTGGCATCAGCGTGCGGTCGAGTCTCCAGTCTCCAGTCAGAACGCACCATCTGTCCGGGGACTGGAGACTGGTGACCGGCGACTTCTTCTAAGGAGTCGGCTCCGGCGCGGTACGGCCGAAGAATTGGATCTCCTGGAGGGCCAATTCCGTAAACGCTTCTTTGCCGTCGAACGAGGCGCCGGGGTAGGCACTGGTGATCGTGACCGTGAGGCTGGAGGTTCGCAAGCTCCGGATCTGGATTCGGTGTGGCTCACTGTTGGTGTCGTCGAGTTCGACGATGGTGGCCTGAGTCAGATCGTCGATGACGATTTCGAGGCCCTTGATCCGGGCATTGCGGACAAAGCCCTCCTCGTCCGCGACGTTGACGAGGAACATCTCCGTGATCTGTACCGGGGGGGAGAAGAAGAAGGTGAGCTCTGCCCCGATCCCGCCATTGGTGGCGTTCCAGCGATTGTCCGGGTCGTCATCGATGAGGGCGTCACACGGGAAGCCATCGAGGGTAAGGGTGCAATCGGCCCTGATCGGCGCCAGAACGCCGATCGGCAGGGTCGCCAGGATCGTGACTGTGGAGACCGAGGTGTCTGCTACGACGGTGTCGTCACCGCCGAAGACATTGATGATGAGTGCCAGCATGGCGACTCCAAGGACTATCGCTGACAGAACTATCAGGGCTCGGGCGCCTGCCGTCGTCTTCAGCATCGGCTGTGGGGCCACGGGTGTAATGGTTCTCGACAGGCGGGCTCCGCAACTCTCGCAGTGTTGGTTCTCGGCGTCGTTGGAACTTCCGCACGAGCCGCAATAGACGGATCGGCGGGCCTCCGTCATGTCATCCGCGGTTTGTGCCCTCGACATTTCCTCCCCGGTGGGGAACGCCTGCATTTCGACCGGGGTGGGTTCGCCCTTGAGATTGAAAGGTTCGAACAGATTGTCGAACTGGTCACTGTCGTCCTGGGCCATCTGCGGGCGTCCGTCCATGCCGGAGGGTTGGGAGAGTCCGGGCAGAGGCTATTCTGCCACGGATTCCTTTTGAGTTACTTGCTCCTTCTCGCAGAGGTTCGTCCCACCGATGTATGGGATCAGAGGGATGTGATCGGGGCCGTCCTTCTGGTCACGATCATGGTGGTGACCCTCATCGTGATTCGTGTCATACGGCGCCGGTAGCGTCGCCACCAGATGAAGTACCGGTGCGGGGCCTGCGCCTACGCGAGTCCAAAGTGGATGGGATTCTGTCCTCAGTGTCTCAACGATGGTGCCCTTGTCGAGACGGCTGATTCGACTCGCCCCAAGCGACGCACGCCTGCCGCAGGAGTCGTCTCGCTCGCCGAATCTGGAGCCGAGAAGATGGTCCGCGTTCCGGTTGGAATCGACGAGTTCGATCGGGTGATTGGCGGAGGGTTGGTGCCCGGTGCCGGCATCCTGCTCGGCGGTGAGCCCGGTGTCGGCAAGTCCACATTGCTGCTGCAAGTCGCCGGATCCCTGGCAGATCGAGGCGGCACCGTCTTGGTGGTGTCGGCGGAGGAATCTGTGGGTCAGGTCGGCTTGAGGGCGAGTCGCCTCGGCATTTCCAACGATGCGATCCTGCTCTCATCGGAGCGCGATGTGGATGCCATCATCGAGGCCGGCCGTTCGGTGAAGCCGGATCTGTTGGTTGTCGATTCGATTCAGACGATTGCGGCTCGAGAGATCGGAGGGGCGCCGGGCGGGGTGGCCCAGGTGCGGGAGTCGGCGGCCCGTCTCGTCCACTTCTCCAAGGAATCGGGTGTGCCTGTGGTCCTCATCGGTCACGTCACCAAGGATGGAGGGATCGCCGGCCCCAAACTGGTCGAACACACCGTCGACGTCGTTCTCTACCTCGAGGGTGATCCGGAACGCGGGCTCAGGGTGTTGCGCGGCCTGAAGAACCGATTTGGGGCCACCCACCAGGTCGGCCTGTTCGAG
>JACZWZ010000050.1 GCA_022571885.1 Acidobacteriota bacterium | reverse complement strand
CCCACCAATCGGCTACGCCGATTGACTCCCCCTCGAGGTGTCGGGTTGCGCGATAGGCCCGACGGTTCTGTTCTGAACACTCTCCCCTCTGGGGGGAGTCAGCGAGCAAAGCGAGCTGGTGGGGGCACCCCGGTCTTCGTCCCCGTCGAGCCGACGCGTCTTGTGTGTCGTAATGGCCTTTCACCGGGTGGTCGCGCCGGGTTGTGTAGCCACTCGATCATGCGTCTTGTGGGTCAGTTCGCCGAGTCGGTGTGCGTCCGATAGGCAGCGGGATTGCCGCGACTTGGTGAGTCCCCCCACCAATCGGCCTGCGGCCGATTGGCTCCCCCCAGAGGGGAGAGTGATCCAACCAACCGTCGGGCACTAACCGCGACAGATCACCCAAAGGGGAGAGTGATCAGAATCTGAACCACTCCCCCTTGGAGGGGGAGTCAGCGAGCGAAGCGAGCTGGTGGGGGGGTCTGGTCTGCGTGGCGGTCAGGCCAAATACACCTTGTGACTCACGTCGCAAGCTGTACGGCAATCCTCCCACCAACGCCCCCCAACCCTGACACAAAGGGAGAGTGATTCTTTAGATGGGGTCTGCTCGGGTGAAGTTGCGGAAGCGGGTGAACTCGGCGGCGAACGTCAGCATCACTATTCCGGTCGCTCCGGCACGGTGCTTGGCGATGCTCAACTCGGCGATGCCTCTGGTTTCGGCGCTGTCGGGGTTGTAGTACTCGTCTCGGTAGATGAACATCACGATGTCGGCGTCCTGTTCGATGGCGCCCGACTCTCTCAGGTCGCCGAGCCGGGGGCGCTTGTTCTCGCGCTGCTCCAACTGACGGTTCAGCTGAGAGACCGCTATCACCGGCACGTGGAGTTCGCGGGCCAGGTTCTTGAGCGACCGGCTGATCTCGGCAATCTCCTGCTGGCGGTTGTCGCTTCGTGCCGGTCCCTGCATCAGCTGGAGGTAATCGACAACCACCAGACCGAGATCCGACTTTCGCTTGAGCCGCCGGCACTTGGCCCGAATCGTGGTGACGGTGAGATCGGAGGAGTCATCGACGTAAAACGGCATCTCGTAGAGCTTGGACGATTCCCTGGCCAGCTTCTGCCACATCTCGGGACCGAGTTGGCCGGTGCGCAACTTGTTGGAGTCAACCGAAGCCATCGACGACAACAGGCGCTGCACCACCTCTTCGCGGCTCATCTCCAGAGTGAAGAACGCCACCGGCTTGCCGGTCTCTGCCACGTTTTGGGCAATATTGAGGGTCAGGGCACTCTTCCCCATCGAGGGTCGCGCAGCGACCACGATCAGGTTGGCCGGATGCAGCCCCGCCAGTTTCTTGTCTAGATCTCTGAAGCCGGTGGGAACGCCCGTGATGTCTCCACCACGAGTTCCAACCTCTTCGATCTTCTCGAGAGTGGTTTGTAGGAGCGGGCCCAGCCGGGACAGCCCCTCCCCGACGCGGCGGTCGGCGACGGCAAAGACCTCTGCTTCGGCGGAGTCGAGCGCCTCATCGATCGGACGCTCGCTCTGCATCGCAATCTGGGTCACCGTGGCGCCGGCCCTCATCAGTCTGCGTCGCGACGCCGTTTCATCGACGATTTCGACGTAATAGCCGACGTTGGACGTGGCAGGAACCGCGTCCATGAGATGGTTGAGGAAGGCGATACCGCCCACCCTCTCCAGTTCGTCGTTGCGTCGCAGCCAATCGCTGACCGTGATCGCATCGATCGCCTGATTGCCGTCGAAGAGCGCCGTGATCCCCTCGAAGACCGACTGGTGAGCCGGCCGGTAGAAGTCCTCGGGGCGGAGTTGCTCGAGAGCCACTGCCGCCGCCTCGGCCGACAGCATCACCGCGCCCAGAACGCTCTCCTCGGCCTCCACATTGTGCGGCGGCACCGACGATGGAGCGGTCCTCTGACCCTCGAGTTGAGTTGTCATGTCCTCCTACCGGTAATCGGCGTCGTCTAGCTGGGAATCACATCCAGCGTGAGCTGGAATTCGACCTCCGGGTGCGGCTTGAGCGTCACTTCATACAGCCCGATCTCTTTGATCGGACCGGTCAACATGATGATCTGCGGTTCCACCTGGACTCCGGTGTACTGAGCGATGGCGTCGGCGACGTTGCGAGCACCGATCGAACCAAACAACTTGCCCTCCTCGGCGGATCGGACTGCCACCACGACGCGGCTGTCGGCGAGCGCTTCGGCGATCTGGCTGGCAGCCGCCTTCTCCACCCTTTCGGCCTCGACGCGGGACCGGCGAAGGACATCGGCCTCCTTGAGAGCACCACGGGTGGCCTTGATCGCCTTCGACTTCGGGACCAAGTAGTTGCGGGCATACCCATCTGCGACTTCCACCACGTCGCCCTTGCCACCCAGACCGTCCACAGTGTCGGTAAGGATGACCTTCATCGCTTGATGTACGGCAGCAGCGCCATCTCGCGGGCGTTCTTGATTGCCCTAGCCACCTTCCGCTGGCATTGCGGGCAGTTGCCGGTGACCCGCGATGAACGGATCTTGGCGCGGTCCGACATAAACTTGCGAAGCGCTGCTACGTCCTTGTAATCGACGTACCCCTGGTTCTGGTCGCAGAAGTAGCAAGTCTTCTTCTTGGGCCGCCGCCGGCCCCGCTCGGGAGCGCGACGCCGGGTGCCCGCCCTGGGCTTCTTGTTCTTTCTTCGTGGAGACATCTCATTGTCCTCTCGGGGGGGAAGTGGTGTGGTTCTCTAGAAAGGTGCTTCGTCGGGACCGAACTCCTCGCGCGCCACCGGAGCGGCAGGCGTGGTCGGCTGCTGACCTCCTCCGAACGAATCGCCGGAACGGGGCGAGCGAGTCACCGCGGCGGTAGCCCACCTCAGAGAGGGCCCGATCTCATCGATCGCGATCTCGACCACCGACCGCTTGTCACCGTCTTGGGTCTCCCACGACCGCTGTTCGAGGCGACCGGTGACGATCACACGAGTGCCCTTGGTGAGCGACTCGGCACAGTTCTCGGCGGCATCGCGCCACAGCGTGCCACCGAAGAAGCTGGTCTCCTCCTGCCACTCTTTATTGCGGTCCTGATAACGCCGGTTGACGGCGAAGCGGACTTTGGCCAGGGCAACGCCGGAAGGGGTGAACCGGAGTTCGGGATCGTCGACCAGGTTGCCGATGAGGGTCACTGAATTCACAGGCATCTCTCAATCACTTCTTTCGGTTGATGACACTCAAGATGAGGTCTGGGTGTGACACGCGGAGGTTCACTCGGGCCGGACGAACTTGTGGCGGATCACCTGATCGGACAGGCCCAAGGCGCGGTCCACATCGTTGAGAGCCCCCGGCTCGGCGTTGAACTGGGTCACGGTGTAGTAGCCCTCATTGAGATGGTTGATCTCATAGGCGAAGCGACGCTTGCCCCAGAAGTCGGACAGGGTGATCTCGGCGCCGCTATCGGTGAGGGCTTTCTCGACCTGACTCAGCTCTTTTTTCACGTCGTCCTCGGCCATCTCGGGCCGAAAGATCGTCATCAGTTCGTAGGCGCGCATGATGCGCTCCACCTCCTTTGGACACTCGCATCTGGCGAGAGGCCCCACGGGGGGCAGTAGGGGAAGGACGCAAGTGTATCGCGGGTAGGTCGGTTCGCGGAAGTCGGGCTTAGCGCCAGTCCTTAGTCATTAGTCCTTAGTCGTTAGGAAGAGACCAGACCGCACTCTTCCTGCAAGCTGCACGCTGCAAGCTTCCGACTGAATATTCAGTCTCCGACGTTCAGCACCAGGGGTCCGAGGCCTTCGAAACCGCCCACGGTGGTTTCGATCGCGTACTTGATGGGCGCTCCAGGCGGATAGGTCGGACAGGGTTCCTCGATGCACGGAGTCATTGTGAGCAGGTTCAGCAAGGATCCATCTTCGGCAAAGAAGGCAATGTCGAGGGGAATGAGTGTGTCCAGCATGTAGAACGACACTTGCACCGGGCTCTCGAAGACAAAGAGCATCCCGTCGACCTGCAGATCGGTGACACCCATCAGTCCCCGGGCTCGGAGCGCGAACGTGTCGGCGACTGCGACGGTCCACGTCTTCCCACTGAGCACGATCTCGCCCCGGCCGAAGTCGTCGAGATCATTGGGTGACTCCGCCGCGATCGTGGTGGAAGTCGTGTCGGCGACCGTCGCCGCGACGGTCGTCGAATCCGGCACGGCCTCACCACCACAGGCGACGAGAACCAGAATCCACGAGAGGATCAGCCCTCCGACAGCAGAGACCGAACGACCTTGTCCGGCATGTGATAGGTCTCGTCGTCCGATGGGAACTCGCCCTTCTGTACGTCGCCGAACCAGGCGGCCACCGCATCGGTGGCAACCTCGGTGAGGTTCGCATACTGGCGCACGAACTTGGCAACATGGCCGTCGGTGAGTCCGAGCAGGTCGTGGAAGACCAGGACCTGGCCGTCGCACTTGGGCCCCGCCCCAATTCCGATCGTCGGGGCCGAGATCTCCTTGGTGATCAGTTCGGCCAACACGTCGGGAACACCTTCGAGCACGATCGCAAAGACTCCGGCCTGGTCGAGTGCCTGGGCGTCGGCGAGCAATTCGCGGGCGGCTTCGACCTGCTTGCCCTGCACTTGATACCCGCCCATAGCGTGGACCGACTGCGGGGTGAGGCCGAGATGGCCCATCACCGGGATTTCGGCATCGAGCACGGCTTCGATCATTGGAAGACGTTTCCGCCCGCCTTCGAGCTTGACCGCACCGGCCCCTCCTTCACGAATGAACCTGGCGGCGTTGCGCACCGTGTCCTCCACGGTCACGTGATAGGAGATCCACGGCATGTCGCCCACAACGAAGGCCCTCGGCTTGGTGACAGTGACCGCCCGGGTGTGGTGGATCATCTCCTCCATGCCCACGTCGAGAGTCGTCTCACGACCGAGCACCACATTGGATAGTGAGTCTCCCACCAGGATGATGTCGGCCCCGGCGGCGTCGACGATCCGCGCCGAGGGGGCGTCGTAAGCCGTGATCATGCGAATTTTGGGGCCGCCCTTGGCGGCGCGCACCTTGGGGGCAGTCATTCGATCGCGCATCTGAGTCTCTCTTTCTCCCCACCATTCGGGTTGGGGGATGTCTTGCGCGGGCGTGGCTCTTGGAACCCGCCTCACGGGGATCGGCCGCATGTGTCGGCAGTCCCCGGCGAGTTGTCCACAAGTGTAGGAAGTGGGCGAGCGTAGAAGAGGCCTCGTGCCAGACCCAGCCGCCCGCCCTCGGGAGGTCAGGGGTCCCGAGCCACCCAGGACCACACCTAATCACGGGGCGGACGCCGACATGCCGATCGGGCGCGGTCTCAGATATGGGCGTTTCCGCTCGGAATCTGTTGATCTGCGCTAGGGCGCTCGAAAGTGTGCGGTCCCTCAGACCGTCAGCTCGAAGCAACCGCTATCCGGCAATCTGAGCGGCTCTCAGGGGGCGAGAGAGCCTATGCGGCGCCCGACTCTGGAAGGAAATGGGGGAAGATAGCGACACGGGTCCCGAGAGGCTGGGTACCGACATGGCGCGTTGACCGACACTCGAGTCGCGGCGGCTGCCTATGCTTCCGCTCAGACAGAATTCGCGATGAAGGGGACCGGTCCGCATGATCGGTCCCAACTTTTTTATGGGGGAGAGAAGAACATGGACTCGTCGAGAGACCTCAAAGACTGGCTCCGCAACTATCCGCCTGTCGCCTATGGCGTCAGCTTCGGGATTATCGTCGGTACGGTGGTGTCCGCCATCACTCAAAACCCGGTCTGGATCGCGCTCGGAATTCCAATCGGTGCTGCCGTCGGGGCAGCATTCCAGGCGCTTCGGAAGTAGCTCCCTTCCAGTCCATAGGCTCCAGGCCGTCCGACATCAACACACCAGATTCGACCAGTGTGATGTCACCCGCCCAAGACGTGGCTGAAGGCAACGCCAGGGGTAGAGGTCTTGACGGGGGGCTGAGGGACTCCTGAACTCACCGGCCCCTTCGATCATTCCGCCCGTTCGTAGACGTAAATGCGCTCGAAGGCATAGATCCACAGGGTGTCGTAGTCGCGGATCTCAAAGCCGAAGGTGCCGTCCGATCCGTCGGCGAGCGGGAGATGGACTCCGCGCACTGTCGGCCCCTCCTCGAACACGCAGTCGTTGGTAAAAGCCTCGCCCTCGTTGGGACCGGTCACGGTGATAGTCCCGCTGACATCGCCCGGGCCGGGCAGGTTGTAGTCGGGATCGCCGGTTATCGAATAGCCACCCTCGAAGACACATTCCCATCCCGGATCGGCGTTGTCTAGAGCAAAGACGCCGGTGTCTTCGGTCATCACCAAGGCCGGTTCGTCGAAGCCGAGTTCGGTCCCAACGATCCAGTAGGGCGAAGTGTCGACCGTCGAAATCGGGCCCTCGGTCCTCACCCATCCCCCATGCAGTCGAGGGTTGTACGTGTTCCACGGGATAGAAACCGTCTCGACGCCGTTGTCCACATTGGTGACGATCAGCACGATCCGGGTGATTGCAGAGATCGCCGCCGGGTCGGAGTCGTTGCAGGCTCCGACCGCCATCCGACAGAATCGGAACTCCGACTCCAAGAGCGGCACCGGCTCGAGCCAGCCGGTGGCTGTTTCGACCAGAGCCGAGATCCTCACGTCGCTCGGTACCTGCGACAGGTCGAGCCAGAGACGGGCCAACTCGGCCAGATCCTGAGACGAGGTGTCCCCGACGAACTCGAAGGTCTGGATGTCGCGGCTGTACAGCGGCAACAAGAAGTCAATCGTCCCCGCCGTCTCTGCGGATATCTCGATCGCACCCAGATCGGCGACCGTCGCCGGAATAGGGGTGGCCCCGTCGTCGAGCAGCGTCTCCACCGGATCCTGATTCCAGGCGGCCACCGAGATCTCGTGCCACAACCGCTCAAAATCCGGGTCGAGACCGGCGATCGAGTTAGCCCGCAGGACGTCGATGACCGCACCACTGCCGCCGGCCATCAGATCGGCGTAGAGGAAGGCGAACGAGGTGTCGAAGAGTCGAGATGCGAACGGCACGCCGGGATCCGACACCCAAGTGCCCATCCACCGGATCTCGGTGTTCAGCTCCGGATCGACGTGGTGCTCCGCCCAAGTGGCGGTCCCCTCCCACAAGGTGGCGTCGAACCCCGGCAGGGCGGCACGCTGGAAGCAGTGGAACAACTGGTGGGCGACCGTGGCCCGCAACTGGGCGCGCCGAGCGACGCCATCCGGGACGGTCGGGTCGCCCAGATGGACCAGGCTCTGATCGGTCTCGTTGGGATTGATCACGTCGACATACACATGGCAGATCCCACCGGCGGCTTCGGCCGGTGCCGCCAGATCGGTGCCGTAGGTGTATCCCCCGGTGGCGGTCAGATTGGAGAGGAACACCTTGACCAGGTCGGGTTCCAACCCAAACAGTCGCTCGAACTTCGGCCAGGCGTCTTGCACCGCCTCCCGCACCCAGGGGCGGACCGCCACCACCGCCTGGTCGAGTGGCAGACCCGGCACCGGGTGCTGCGAGATGCTGTCGCCCACGCACACGAAGGCATCGATTGTCGCCACCGGCACACAACCGTCTCCTCCGCCGTTGGTAGCAGTGCCCCGGCCGCCTGCGAACCCGACCAGTTCGTCGAGCCCATCGACCGCGTTCAACAGATCTGGTTTGTCCTCGTCGTCGACCTCATCCCACCGTTGAACGAGCCTGGTGGTCGCAGAGTGGTCCCATTGCGGAGGGGCCGCTTCGTCGGCCGCAACCAGAAACTCGAACGGAACGACCTCGGGCACCAGAAACATCGCAAAGGTGAGATACAGGTCTGCTTGAAGTTGCGAAATCTCGAGCGACTCGACCGCAGCCAGGATCAGCTCCGGGGCCGCCACCATCGCCACCGGCGCCGGTCCCAAGCCAATCGAAGTCGAAGTGGTCGCCGCCGGCCCGGCCCCGGTCGTAACCGTCGTGGGAAAGGAAACACCCCCGGTACAGGCGGCTGCCACCAAGGCAAGACTTGCGACCAGGGAACGCCGAGGCATCGGCCGAGGCTACCCGGCGAGTCACTGCGACAACCGGGCGATCGCCCTCACCAGGTGCGGACCTTCGTATACGAAGCCGGTGTAGACCTGGATCAACGATGCTCCGGCCGCCAGGCGCTCCTGCGCATCGTCGGCGGTCATGATCCCGCCCGAAGCAATCAGAGGAAGGTCGGTCAGGTCCCGAATCCGACGCAACGTCTCCAGACTCATCGATGCCAGCGGGCGACCGCTCAGACCACCGCTCTCGGCGAAGGTGACACCGGGTCGCCGGGTGGTGGTGTTGGTCACGATGATCCCGTCCACTCCGCTGTGATCGATCGCAGCCACCGTCGACACCAGGTCGGTCGAGTCGGGCGACAGCTTTACCACCAGAGGCAACGCCCGGCCGAGGGTGGCCAGGTGCCGATCGCGGCGTGCCACCAAACGATGCAACAACTCCTCCAGGTCTGGACCTGATTCGAGCGAACGCAGACCCGGTGTGTTGGGAGAGCTCACATTCACCGCCAGGTAGTCGGCCAGCGGTGCGAATCGATCGATCAGCGTCTCGTAATCGAGGGCGGCGCGACCGGGGTCGCTGAAGCCGTTCGGCCCGACGGAGACGCCGAGTACCAGCCCATCGGGCCGTCGGCCGCCCAGCCTTCGTACCACCGCGTCGGCGCCGTCACTGGGAAACCCCATCCGATTGATCAGAGCCCGATCGCCCGGCAGGCGGAAGATCCGGGGGCGCGGATTGCCTGGCTGAGGCTGCGGAGTCACCGTGCCCACCTCGATGTGGCCGAATCCGAGGGAGGCCAGGCCCCGCCAGCCGCGACCGTCCTTGTCGTAACCGGCGGCCAGGCCGACCACGTTGGGGAACTCAATTCCCATCACCGAAACCGTCCCCCCGGCCCGTCGACGATGAATCCGGGGTATCCGGTATCCGAGGAGACCCGCGGCGTGCACCAACTCCGGATCGAAGCGAAAGGCGATGCTGCGCAGGGCCCGATACATCTCAGGCTACGAGGAACTCACGAACCCGCCGAGCCTCGCCTTCGGAGACGCGACCGGCCTCGAGCAGCAACCCGATCATGTCCGACAGCTTCGTCACCGAGTGCAGCCGGATGCCTTGTTCGACCAGTGCCGGACCGGCGCCACCCTCCCGATCGATGAGCACCACCGCTCGCTCCACCACCAGGCCCGCACTCCGCAGCCGGTCCACCACATCGAGCACGCTCGACCCGCTGGTGGCGACATCGTCGATCACCACCACCCGATCGCCCGCTTCGAACGGTCCTTCGATCACCGACCGGGTTCCGTGGTCCTTCTGCTCCGGTCGCGGGTAGACGAGCGGGATGGCCGACAAAAGCGACACCGCGGTCGCGATGGGAAGTCCCGCCAAGGGCACTCCGGCGATGCGGGTGGGTGCCCCCACCAGCGGCAGGTACCGAGCTGCGACGCGACGCAGCAGCGTCGGATGACCGGCCAACATCCGCAGGTCGAGATAGATCGGTGAACGAGCCCCCGACTTCAGCTCGAAGTCGCCGAGTCGAATGCAGCCGGCATCGAACAACGCTACCGCCAGACTCGGTTCAGATACCGGTGCGACCGTACCGGCCCGGTGGCGGGCTCGACTCACCGACGAATTCAGCGCGGTCACCACCGACTCCGGATTCGGCGCCTCCGCAATCGCCCGCGACACCGCCAACAGAAGGCCGGATCCGTCAATGCGAATCCCGGCGGCGACAGCCGACTCCAGCGACCCTCCCTGGGCTCCGACCCCGGGCGCCAGGATCCAGTGCTTGGGGGCCACACTCCGGACCTTGGCCATCGCCTCCGGTTCGGTGGCCCCGACGACCAGCCCGACACGATCCATCGGCAGCGCCGCCACCACTCGAGCCACAGCCAGATACAACGGGTCGCCCGAGGACAGCTCCATCTCTTGCAAGTCGGCTCCGCTCGGATTCGAGGTACGACACAACACGAAGATGCCGCGCCCCTCATGCTCCAGGAACGGATCGAAGGCGTCGGCTCCCAGGTAAGGGCTGACCGTGACCGCCCCGGCCCCGATGGTGTCGAACGCAGCAACCGCATATGCCGCCGCGGTCGACGAGATGTCGCCCCGCTTGGCATCGAGCAGCACCGGGATCTCATCCGGGATCGACTCCACCACCTCGATCAGCACTTCGATTCCCTCCGGCCCCATCGCCTCGAAGAAGGCGCTGTTCGGCTTGAAAGCGGCCACGTGAGAAGCGGTGGCATCGATGATCGCCCGGCACCCGGCCAGTGCCTTGATCGGAGTCGTGTCACGCGGATCCAGGCCGACGCACAACAAGGAGCCGGTGGCGGCGACCCGGGCGTCGAGCTGGTCGAAAAAGCCGCTCGTCACGCTTTGCCGAGCACCAGTGCCAGCAGGGCCATCCGGACATACATGCCGTACTCCATCTGACGGAAGTAGGCGGCCCGGGGATCGTCGTCGACATCGATGCTGATCTCGTTGACCCGCGGCAAGGGGTGCATCAACGCCATCCGCTCCTTGGCCAGCTTCATCGTCTCGGGCGAGATCACATAGGCGCCGGCCACCTTCTCGTAGTCGGCAGGATTCTCGAACCGCTCCTTTTGAACCCGGGTGACGTATACGACGTCGCTGTCCCCGATGACGGATTCGAGGTCGGTGTGGACCGCCTGGGGAGTCCCGCTCTCCTCGATCTCGGTGACGATCTTGTCCGGCATTTGGAGAATGTCCGGTGAGACGTAGTTGAGCGTCACCTCGTAACGCGACAGGAGCCGTGCCAGCGAATGGACGGTGCGCCCATACTTGAGGTCACCAACCAGGGTGACGGTGAGACCGTCCACCTCCCCCAGCTCTTCCAGGATGGTGAACAGGTCGAGCAGCGCCTGGGTCGGATGCTCACCGACACCGTCACCCGCATTGATGATCGGCTTCTTGGTGTATTGAGCCGCCAGTGCGGTTGCGCCCTCCTCGGGGTGCCGCAGCACGATGACGTCGACGTATGCCTCCAGCGACCGAACGGTATCGGGCAACGACTCTCCCTTGGACACCGACGAGTACTTGACCTCATTGATCGGTATGACGCTGCCGCCGAGGCGCTCCATGGCGGCGGTGAATGAGGCCGAGGTGCGGGTCGAAGGCTCGTAGAAGAGGTTGGCGAGCAGCTTGCCTTTCAGCAGATCGAAGGCCCCTATTCGAGACACCATCTCACGCATCTCGTGAGCGACATCGAAAATGTAGCGGAGGTCCTCGTCGGTGAACTGCCTCACCGAGACGATGTCCCTTCCATAGAAGGGCGAATCCCGTTGGTCTCCGAACGGTAGGTGCGAGGATCTTGTCCTCTCCTTCTCCCGCGTGGTAGTCATCAGATGGCTCTCCCTTCCATTCTCACGTCACGACCCGTCCCCGGACCCGCGACCACTTTCCCCTGCTCATAGGCAACCTCGCCGCGAATCACCACTCGTACCACCCTCCCCCGCACCGGGGTGGCGGCGAACGGAGTCCATCCACTCCGGCTCTCCCCGGAGGCTGCGATCTGGTACTCCGCATCGACATCGACTTCGGTCCACGTGTCGGTGTCGGTCGGCAGTCCGAAGATCTCGCTGGGCCGGACGTGGAAGCGCTCGACAATGTCGCCGATCGTGAGCGACCCTTCGTGCACCGCGGTGAGAAGAAGGGGAAGGGCCGTCTCCAGGCCGGGGAATCCGGGGGGAGGATCGAGTCCGTCCTTCTCGGCCAGGCTGTGGGGGGCGTGGTCGGTGGCAAAGCAATCGATCACATCGAGGTGCTCCCACAGCGCCCGTCGGTCGTCGGGTGTGCCCAGTCGGGGCCGCACCTCCGCCCGACCCGATCCCAGTGGGGTAGTGACGTCGAGAAAGAGATGATGCGGGGTCACCTCGCAGGTGATCCGCATCCCACGGTCCTTGGCGGCGGCGACGAGAGAGATGTCGTTGGCATCGGCCACGTGACAAACATGGATCGGCCGGCCGATCGACTCGGCAAGGCTGATGACCGTCTGCAGCGACGAACCCTCGGCATGGATGGCCACCACCTCATTTTCCGGCCAGGCGTCGAGATGGGCCGACCACACCGCCTGGTCGTCGAGCCGTAGATCGCCAAATGTCTGACCGAGGTACATCTTGAGACCGGCGCTCCGTGATGCCAGCGCCCCGACGGCGCCGGCGTTCCCGTGACCGGCACCCAGGTAGAGGCCGAAGTCGCAGCGGGCACCGGCGGCGGCAAGGTCGGCTGCGATCTCCAATGAGGCTTCGTCTACTACCGCCGGAGTCGTGTTGGGCATCGCCAGGACGGTGCTGAAGCCGCCGGCGAGTGCGGCGGCGGTTCCGGTGCTCCAAGTCTCCTTGTGGTCTCCGCCCGGCTGACGCATATGGACGTGCACGTCGATCAGACCGGGGAGTCGCACGATGCTCATGAGGCAAGAAAAAGGACCCCCACGACGGGGGCCAATAGGCAACGAGCAACGGGGCGCTCAGCGGGTCTCAAGTCGCTGTTCCTCGTGCGCCATCGTCACTATCGCTTTCCGAGTTCCGCTGAGTGTAGAACCCCGACCGCCTCGGCGCGAACGATGCCGCCGGCTAGAAACAGTTCAGTTGAACGATTACGAGGCGGAGCTGGGCCGCGGTTGCGATGGCTGAGCAGGCTTCGCCAATCGGAGCAAACATCGGTTCGAATGCCTCGAGGTCACCGGTTTCGAGCGCGCCGAGCACCTCGACTTCCGCTGCAGCGAAATCCTCCAGCACCGCCACCCACTCGTCATGCAATCCGACGAGCGACTCCGGAACCGTCAGCGCCTTCAGGGCATCAATTCGATCCTGCCACGGGCCCTCCAGGATCGCCGGCAACGCCGCCGCGACCACATCGAAGAAGCCGCCGTCCTCCAGCGCGGCCTCGTCGAGTCCGAGGCCCCGTGCCGTCTCTTCGAAGATCACATCGACGGTCTCATCGGCCTCAGTCGCAATCCTCTCAACCTGCTCGAAGTAGGCCACCTCGGCCTCAGTCGTCTCGATGTAGGCCAGATCGGCCGGGCCACCAACCAGGGTCTCGAGGAACAGCTGCTCGAAGGCGAGCCGGTCTGCCGTCAGCGCCACCCGGACCGGCACACCGGCGGGATCCCGGCGGGTCCAGCCCTTGTTCTGGCGCGTCTCGTCGTCGACGACGAGGGTGCGAGTCTCAAACGTCACGAGTGACTCATCGACCAGGACCGCCGCCGCCAACTCATCCCAGAAGTAGAAGGACCCATCGACGTTGTCGACCCAGTCCCAGTTGGCGGCCCACACATCGCGTACCAGCGCCGCCGCCGCCGTCGACGCTTGCGCATCGAGCGACTCCCAGAAGATCCTCCCCGCCGGCAGGAAGTTGGTCGCATCGAGCGGAACCAGGGTCACCGGAGCTCCGGAGTGGAGCACCGTGTCGGCGGCGGTCGGATCGACCCAGATATTCCACTCGGCGACATCGTTCTTGAACACGTTGCCACCCACTTCGACGGCGCCTCCCATGATCGTGATCCCGGCGACCAGACCGGCCAACGTCGGATCCGCCTCGAAGGCGACGGCGAGGTTGGTGAGCGGGCCGACCGCGACAATCTCGATCGGAGTGTCGGATCCCCGCACCAGATCGGCGATGAGAACGGGGGCGGTCCGGTCCTCGTTGGGAGCCGCCTCGGGAAGATCCATCTCGTTGGAGGCCAGGCGCCACGAGGTGGGAAAGGCGTTGAAACCGGTTGTTGGGTCGTCCGGACCGCATGCCACCGGAATCTCGGGGTACCCGAGTTCCACCAGCATCCCTCGCGTGTGGGCGACGCCGGGCTCGCAATGGGACTCGCCGGTGCCGGGGAGCGTCACCGCCACAAGTCGGAGATCGGGGTGCGAAGCCAGAAACGCCAGGGCTCCGATGTCGGAAACGGTCGGTGAATAGTCGAAGATCACCGGACGCCGTGGATCGACCGGGACCGTGGCAATCGTCGATGCGGCCGGGGCAGCGGTGGACGTCGGAATCTCGACGGCTTCGTCCCTCGAGGTACAAGCGGTTACCACCAACAGCGCGGCCAGGCCGATCGCCGACGGTCTCGTCATCTCTCCTCCAATTCGAATCTCAGGAACAGGACGAGTCAGCCACGAGATCGGGTGACACGTCACCCGATCTCCCGGGGTGTTCGTCCTTCTTCTGATGCATGCAATCGGTACGCTCGGCCCGGTGACGAGGGGGAGCCCAGGAGAGGTCTCGATCGAAGGGCTCTACCGCGCCCACGGAACTCGCCTGGTACGCATGGCCCGGATGTTCGTTGCCGATCGCAGCGCGGCCGAGGACCTGGTTCAAGAAGCGTTTATCCGTTTCCACAGAACGCGACACCGGCTGCGCGACCCGGCAGCAGCAGTCGGATATCTGCGCTCCACGGTGCTCAACCTGGCTCGCGATCACAACCGCCGAGGACTCATGTCGCTGCGACATATCGATGCCCACCCGGTGGGATCGATGGGGCCCGATCCGGACGATGCCGCGCTCCTCGACGAGGAGGAGAGAGCCTTGCTGGCGGCGCTTGGCGATCTCTCGCCACGTCAACGCGACTGCGTCGTATTGCGGTACTACCTGGAACTCTCGTACGACGAAATGGCTGCGACGCTTGGCCTCTCGATCAACTCTGTGAAGACCCACCTCAAGCGCGGTATGGCCGCGCTACGTGAGCGAATGGAGCAAAAACGATGACGACGCTCGAACATCAGCTACGCGATGCGTTCGGGCGATTCGACGCCGTCGACCAGGCCCCCGATCTCCTCGATCGAATAGAACGAGCAGTCGAGGCCGACGAACGTCGGCGCCTCGTACTGCGACGAGCAATGGCGGCCGGCAGTCTGGCCATCGTCATCGCCGTTGGACTGACGCTGTGGACCCTGCAAGGAGGGATGGAGATGGATTGGTGGATACTCGAACTGATCACGACGGCGGTCCTGTTCGCCATCGCACTACTGCTGGGACCATTCATCCGGAGATACGGCAAGAGTTACGTGGCGGATGTGTTTCGCGCCAACCCGCGAACCGGCAAGTCGTTCATCGTGCTCAGCGATGTCGCCTACTACCTGATCTTCGTGGCCTACATCCTGCTGACGGCTCGGTTCGAACAATCGACCGCATGGGGGATTTTCGGTGAGGTCAGAGCGGCACAGATGCAGCACGAAGCGGCCCGCATCGGCGGGATCCTGGCGATCATCGGGGTGTTGCACTCACTCAACCTGATCGTGCTTCCGATCGTGGGTCGGTTGTTCACCCTCAACCTGCGGCTCGACCACGAGACGCTGAAGGAGGGCGACCGGGACTAGCGTCGCCGTCATGGCCCGCAAAGACATCTCATTCACTCCGGAGGAAGTCGGGGCCTTCCTCGCTGAGGAGATGACGCTGATCGTGACCACCCTCGGGATCGACGGTCATCCCCATACCGCTCCCATGTGGTTCTTCACCGAAGACGGCAAGATCGTCTTCCGGTCGTTCACCAAGAGCCAGAAGATCGTCAACCTGAGACGCGATCCCCGCATTACGGTATTGGTGGAGCGCGGCATGGCGTATGCCGATTTGCAGGCGGTGATGATCAAGGGCACCGCTCGCCTCATCGACGGCGCCGACAACCCGGCCTATGTGCTGGAGTCCTACCGGCGCCTCGCCGCCAGGTATCCGATGGTCGGCCCGGAACCGGTCGCACTCGACCCCGAAGCGCTGCAGCAAGCGTTCGGAAGGTTTGCCCGCAAGAACACCGCGGTGGTGGTTGAGCCCGACCGGACCATCTCCTGGGATCACACCAAACTGGAAGGTGGTTACTGACCATCTGATGCCGGGTCGGCATCGAATCGGACGACATCGACCGAACGCGCCACCTACGATCCGGGCGACCACAAGGCACCGAGATCGAGGGGGTAATCATGGAGTTCGGCACAGGCAACACCGGATTCATGCTGATGGCGACCGCTTTGGTCTTGCTGATGACGCCCGGGCTTGCCTTGTTCTACGGCGGCCTGGTCGGCCGCAGGAACGTGGTAGCCGTGATGATGCACAGCTTCGTGTCTCTGGGGCTCAGCACCATCCTTTGGTATGCGGTCGGATTCTCGCTCTCCTTTAGTGGTGACGTCGGGGGAGTCATCGGCAACCTCGACTGGGCCTTCCTCAACGGTGTATCGATCAGCGACGCCTGGTCCGGGGACGGCAGTATTCCCATCTATCTCTTCTTCATCTATCAGATGATGTTTGCGGTGATCACCCCCGCACTGATCACCGGCGCCTTCACCAACCGGATCCGCTTTGGCCCCTATCTGGCGTTTCTGGCTCTGTGGCAGTTGTTCGTCTACTACCCGCTGGCCCACATGGTTTGGGGTGGAGGCCTACTGGCCGACTGGGGAGTGCTCGATTTCGCAGGAGGGATCGTCGTCCACGCCTCCGCCGGCATGGCAGCTCTCGGCGCCGTGTTCTACATCGGGCGCCGCCGAGCGGCGGAGCGGGGACCTCACAACATCCCGTTCGTCGCCCTCGGAGCCGCCCTGTTGTGGTTCGGATGGTTTGGCTTCAACGCCGGCAGCGAGCTGGCGGTCGACGAAGTGACGATCGTCGCATTCGTCAACACACAGCTGGCGGCGGCGATCGCCGCCATGACCTGGCTGGTGATCGAATGGCGCCGGGAAGGGCAACCAAAGTTGGTGGGGCTGCTCACCGGCGCGGTGGCCGGTCTGGCCACCATCACCCCGGCAGCGGGGTTCGTCGGTCCTGGTTCGGCGGCCATCATCGGATTGGTGGCCGGAGCCGTCTGCTACTCAGCGGTCCAGCTCAAGGAGAGAATGAACTGGGACGATGCGCTCGACGTATGGGCGGTCCACGGCGTCGGCGGCACCATCGGCATCATCATGCTGGGAATGTTTGCCTCATTATCGGTCAACCCGGCCGGCGCCGACGGCCTCTTCAACGGAGGCAGCGCATTCTTCGGCAAGCAGATCGCCGCAGTTCTCGGCGTAGGGATATACGCGATGTTCATCACCTACGCCATGCTGGCGGCCATCAACGTCTTCTCGCCGGTGAAGACCAGCCAATCCGACGAGGAAACCGGGCTCGACGCCGCGCTACACGGAGAACCCGCATACGAGTGAGCACCGCTTGCTCTGCTCCGCAACGACGCTGACTTCGACCTGATCGCCCGCCACACCGCGCTGCAGATCGCGTAGGCGGCACCGCCGGGGTGTCCCGGTTGCGGGACACCCCAACCAGAAACTCATCGCATGACCCAACCGTCGCACAATCGCGAAATGAGACACCACACGGGGGGCGTGGTTTTGAGAACCGGTAGTGGGTCGGTTTGACCTAGGCGAACGATGAGTCAGCGAGCGAAGCGAGCTGGTGGGGGGCCACCTGGTCTTCGTCTCCGCCGGGCCAACGCGTCTTGTGTGTCGTAATGGCCTTTCACCGGGTGGTTGCGCCGGGTTGGGTAGCTACTCGATCATGCGTCTTGTGGGTCGGTTCGCCGAGTCGGTGTGCGTCCAATAGGCAGCGGGATTGCCGCGCTACTTGGTGAGTCCCCCCACCAATCGGCCTGCGGCCGATTGACTCCCTCCAGAGGGGAGAGTGATCCAACCAACCGTCGGCCACTAACCGCGACAGATCACTCGAGGGAGAGTGATCAAGCCTCGTCGGGAAGTCCTAGTTGTTCTCGCAGCAGGGCGATGTCGGCGGCCTGTCCTTCTGCGCCTCCCGGGGTTTCGAC
>JACZWZ010000049.1 GCA_022571885.1 Acidobacteriota bacterium | reverse complement strand
CAAGCCGAGGCCCGCGAAAAGGGCCGCCTGGTTGGGATCGGTGTGGTGACCTACGCCGAGATCTGCGGTCTCGGTCCGTCCGAGGTCGCCGGCGCGGTCGGCTTCGGCGGCGGACTGTGGGAGAGCGCCATCGTTCGGTTCCATCCCCTGGGGAAGGTTCACCTTTTGGTGGGAGTCAGCCCGCACGGCCAGGGAGAGGAGACCACCTTCGCTCAGATCATTTCCGACGAGCTCGGAGTGGCAGTTGAGGACGTCGAGGTGATCCACGGCGATACCGACCGGACCCCAATGGGCTGGGGAACCTATGGCAGCCGCACCACCGCGGTGGCGAGCGGAGCGATCATGGGCGCCATCCAGCAACTAAAGGACAAGGGCACGAAGATCGCCGCCCATCTGCTCGAGGCTGCCGAAGAAGACATCGAGTTCGCCGACGGGGTGTTCTCGGTAAAGGGTTCATCTGAGGAGGGAAAGACCATTCAGGAAGTAGTCTTCGCCGCAAACACGGCTTGGAACATGCCCGAAGGCGTCGATCCTGGGTTCGAGGCCTCGTCATTCTTCGATCCGTCCAACTTCGTGTTCCCATTCGGAACCCATATCGCGCAAGTGGAGGTCGACCCCGAGACGGGGGAGATCGAATTCCAGCGATATGTGGCCGTTGACGACTGCGGCCCCCTCATCAATCCGATGATTGTGGAGGGGCAGATCCAAGGTGGCATTGCCCAGGGGGCCGCCCAGGTGCTGTGGGAAGGCGCCCACTACGACGATGAGGGAAACCTGCTGACAGGGTCCCTGATGGATTACGCCATTCCCAAGGCCGAGTTCCTGCCCAAGTTCGAACTCGACCACACCGTGACCCCGACGCCGGTCAACCCGCTGGGCGTAAAGGGTGTGGGTGAGACGGGCACGATTGCGGCCACCCCGACTGTGTACAACGCGGTGATGGACGCTCTGGCTCCGCTAGGAGTAGGGAAGATCGACATGCCGCTCACTCCCGAACGGGTGTGGCGAGCGATCAGCGACGCTCAGAAGGGAGGAAAGTGATGCAACCGGCAAAGTTCGATTACTACCGGCCCGACACTCTGAGCGAGGCAGTCGAGCTCCTCACCAGCGTCGATGGGGCCCGGCCGATCGCCGGGGGTCACAGCTTGCTGCCCGCCATGAAGCTTCGGGTCGCCAGCCCTGCTGCGCTGGTTGATCTGGGACGGATACCGGACCTGACCGGTATCAGCCGAGATGGAGACTCATTGATGATCGGAGCACTCGCCACACACGCAGCCGTTGCCGCTTCGGACCTGGCCAAAGCCGACTGTCCGGTGTTGGCCGATACTGCGTCACAAATCGGAGATCCGCAGGTGCGAAATCGCGGAACCATCGGCGGAAGCCTCGCTCATGCCGACCCGGCTGCCGACTACCCCACGCTGATGCGAGCCATCGGGGCGACCATCCATGTGACGGGAGCAGGCGGGAGCGAGAGGGCCATTCCAGCAGACGACTTCTTCGTCGACTTGTTCACCACCGCCTTGGAGGTCGGAGAACTGGTGACGGCAGTCGAGGTGCCGGTGATGGCCGCCGGACAAAGCGGCGTCTACCTCAAGCACCGCCACCCGGCGTCGAGCTACGCCGTCGTCGGCATCGCCGCCATTGTGACGGTGGATGGTGGCTCGTGTACCGCGGCCGCCATAGGTGTGGGTGGCGTGACGGGAAAACCGGAGCGAGCCGACGCGGCCGAGGCGGCGCTGATAGGACAGGAGCCGTCCGACGAACTGGTCGCCACTGCGGCGGCAGCGGTTGCAGAAAGCCTGGCCAACCCGATCGGGGACATCTATGCCTCCGGTGAGTTCCGGGTTCATCTTGCGTCGGTGCTGACCAAGCGGGCGCTGAGTGAGGCATTCGGCGCCGGGTCTGCGTGATCAGGATCGCGTTGAGCGGAGCGGGCAAGCACTCCGCTCTGCTCGGTTCCGGTTAGCTTGCAGGTCCAATGAACAGTGTCGATGAGGTACTCAAGGCCCTGACCGACGAACGTTACGTGGCTGAAAGATCGCTGGGAGTGGCGATTTACCTCGCCCTGCAACTCGGCAAGCCGCTCTTCCTGGAAGGTGAGGCCGGCGTTGGCAAGACCGAGGTAGCCAAGGTGCTCGCCTCCATACTGGACGCTCCCCTGATCCGTTTGCAGTGTTACGAGGGACTCGACGTGGGCCACGCGGTCTACGAGTGGGATTATCCACGTCAGATGCTGGCCATTCGCCTGATCGAGGCCACCGGCGAAGGGGCCAAGGCCGAAGTGGACGACATCATGAGTCGCGAGTACCTCATAGCCAGACCGCTGTTGCAAGCGGTCGAGGCGACGGCCGGCGGCGAGCGACCCGTCCTGCTGATCGACGAGCTCGACCGGGCCGACGAGGAGTTCGAGGCCTATCTCCTCGAGATGTTGAGCGAGTTCCAGATCACGATTCCCGAGATCGGGACGATATCGGCAGATCGCCCGCCGGTCGTGATCGTGACCTCCAACCGAACACGCGAAATCCACGACGCTTTGAAGCGGCGGTGTATCTACCACTGGATCGACTATCCCGACTTTGAGCGCGAGGTCGAGATTCTGATGCGCAAAGTTCCGGACCTGCCCCCCGAACTGGCCTCCGACCTGGCGGGCGCGATGGAAAAGCTCCGGTCGATGGATCTCTTCAAGCCCCCGGGTGTAGCCGAGACGCTCGACTGGGCGGCGGCATTGGCGGTGTTGGGCACCACCCGCCTCTCACCCGAAGCGGCAGACGACACCCTCGGAGTGATTCTGAAGTATCAGGAGGACATCACGCGACTCCGGTCCGAGGGTCTCGAGCAGCTCGTGGCCTCAGTCGGGTGATGGCCGAGCCTCTCACCCACAACCTGGTTCACTTCACCCGCTATCTGCGCGCCCAGGGACTTCGGGTGGTCCCCGAGACGACGACATACCTGGTTGAAGCCGCCCGCGCCGTCGGGCTGCGGTCGAGGGACGATACCTACCATGCATTCCAGGCGGTAACGGTGTCGAGACCCGAAGACATCCCGATCTTCGATGCTGCGTTCGATCTCTTCTTCGGGGCCGGCCAGCGAGCGAATTCTCCGATCGATCCGATAGAACTGGAGGTGCATCCGCGTGGGCCCCGCGTGCACATCATCGCCCCGACGACGGTCGAGGCCGATCTGGGAGACGAGGATCTCGCGGACATGAGCGACCAGGTGGGTGCGAGCGCCGTCGAGCGACTGGCGACTCGAGACTTTTCCGAGCTGAATAAATCTGAACATGCTGAGGTGAAGAGACTGATTGCCCGAATGGTGTGGAGACCGGCCGATGCACTCAGCAGGCGGTGGATGCGGTCGTCTGCGGGAGCCAGGCCGGACATGCGAAGGACCCTCCGGCAGATGACCGGGCCCGTCGGTGAGCTGATGCCGCTGGCCATGAGCGCTCCCAAACCACGCCGCCGCCCACTGCTGGTGATCGCAGACGTGAGCGGATCGATGGAGCGTTACACCGAGATGTTGCTCTATTTCGTGCACGCCGCCCGGGGCCGGCTCGGAAGAGTGGAGGCCTTCGTGTTCTCCACCGGTCTATCGCGCATCACACGAGAACTTCGCCATCGCGATCCGCGGGTGGCACTCTCACAGGTGGGCCTTGCCGTTCACAACTGGTCGAGCGGCACGCTCATCGGTGACGCCTTCGCCGACTTCAACCGCACTTGGGGCCGTCGTATCACCCGAGGTGGACCGGTAGCAGTGGTGATTTCAGACGGTTGGGATCGAGGAGATCCGGCAACTCTGCGCAAGGAGTTCGCCGCGTTTGCTCGCAGTGTGCACCGAGTCGTGTGGCTCAATCCGATTGCCGGTAGGGCTGGATTCGAGCCGAAGACGCAGGGCATGCGGGCGGTGCTGCCCTTTGTCGACGATTTCATGCCGGTGGGCAATCTGGCCGACCTCTCAGCCGTGGTTCGGCTCCTAGAGTCCGTGCCTAAACGCAAGGACCCGGCCCGGAGATGAAGCAATTCACGCCCAACGGACTGAGGACGAAGGAGATGGCTGAGGCGGTCGCATCTCCAGGCCGGGGAGGACTGCTCTAAGCCTGGTCGCTCTCAGACTCCATCACGAGGCCCGGGTCACAGCCTCCGCTGGAGCGCCAACACTTCATTTTCCCTCCCCCGCCAAGGCTTTCACCGCGGATATCCCATCGTCGATAGCGCCGCCGTGATCTCATCGAGGATCACAGGGTCGTCGACGGTTGCGGGCATGGTCCATGGCTCGTCATCTGCAATGCGTGCAATGGTGCCACGCAAGATCTTCCCGGATCGAGTCTTTGGGAGCCGATCAACGACTGCGGCGGACTTGAAGGAAGCCACGGGACCGATCTCCGAGCGGACCAGCGCAACGACGTCCTCTACCACCTCTTCGGCTGTGCCGGCTGCTCCCACCTTGAGCACCAGGAATCCGACTGGAACCTGGCCTTTGAGCTGATCGGACACTCCGACCACTGCGCACTCGGCGACGTCCGAATGGGAGGTGAGAACCTCTTCCAGTGCGCCGGTGGAAAGCCGATGTCCCGCAACGTTGATGATGTCATCGGTGCGCGACATGACGTGCACATATCCGTTGTCGTCGATGAAACCGGCATCGGCGGTCTCATAGAAACCGGGGAAGCTCGAGAGGTATGTGTCGACGAATCGCTCATCTGCGTTCCACAGGGTGGGGAGCGCCGAAGGGGGCATCGGCAGCCGAGCACAAAGTGCTCCAACCTCGCCCGGTAGCAGTTCGTTCCCATCCGGGCCCATCACCACGAGGTCCCATCCCGGTGCGGGTCGGCCCGACGATCCAGGCACCACGGTGGGATTGTCGATCCCCAGGCAACTAGAGGCGATCGCCCATCCCGTTTCGGTCTGCCACCAGTGGTCGATCACCGGTACTCCGAGCTGCTGCTCCGACCAAGCGAGGGTGTCGGGGTCACACCGCTCTCCGGCGAGGAAAAGCGAACGGAACTCGCTCATGTCGTACTGGGGAATCAGCTCACCATCTGGGTCCTGCTGCCGGATGGCCCGCAGCGCGGTGGGAGCGGTGAACATGCTGGCTACTCGGTGCTGTGAGATGACCCGCCAGAAAGCACCCGCGTCGGGCGTGCCCACTGGTTTGCCTTCGTACAGCACCGTGGTGCAGCCGTGGAGAAGCGGTCCGTACACGATGTAGGAGTGCCCAACCACCCAGCCGACATCTGAGGCCGCCCAATAGACTTCTTCCGGATCGACGTCGTAGATGCTCTTCATCGTCCACTTGAGCGCGACGGCATGGCCCCCGTTGTCGCGAATGATCCCCTTGGGCTGACCGGTCGTGCCAGAGGTGTAGAGGATGTAGAGCGGATCGGTGGCGAGCACCGGGACACACTCGTGCGGTGCCGCCAGCGCCATTTCCTCGTCCCAATCCCGGTCGCGACCCGGCTGCATATCCGCCGTCAGCATCTCGCGTTGATAGATGACACAAGTCGGTTGGCCGGCGGACATCTCGAGGGCGGCGTCGAGGAGCGGCTTGTACTCGATAATGCGATCGACCTCGATCCCACACGAGGCGGAGACGACGACCTTTGCTTCGCAGTCGTCGATCCGGATTGCGAGCTCCCTGGAGGCAAACCCGCCAAACACAACCGAGTGAACTGCGCCGAGCCGGGCGCAGGCCAGCATGGCGATGACCGCTTGCGGGATCATCGGCATGTAGATGACTACGCGGTCGCCGCGACCGACCCCGTTGCGGTTTAGTACGCCGGCGAAGAGGGCCACCTCGTCCCGCAGCTCCCGGTAGCTATAAGTACGCGTTTCCCCAGTCACGGCGCTGTCGTAGATCAATGCCGCTTGCTCGGCGCGACCACCCTCGACATGGCGGTCGAGTGCGTTGTAACAGGTGTTCAACTCACCACCGACGAACCAACGTGCCGCCGGCGCTGCCGACTTGTCGAGGACCAAGTCCCACGACTTAGTCCACTGGATCTCTTCAGCGGCAGCTCCCCAGAAGTCCTCAGGTTCATCCAGCGAAATTCGGTAAATCGCCCCGAACGTGGAGTCGCTCACACGACCAACCTAGCCGCCGGATAACCGCGTTGTTGGTCGTGCGGGGAGGGTTCCGGACCGAGTCCGGGGACGTTATAGACCTGGCCGCAAGACGGAGAAGACTCAGCTCCTCTCGAGCCATAATCGGGCTCGACGTCCCCTGTGAAAAGATCGAAACGCCGGGTCACCCAGGGGACATCTCGCTCGTAGTGATCTGCTTGGTCACGCCACCAGAAGGTGAGGGCTTCAACCATGTTCGCTACCTCACCCATCGCTGGATCGATGACACTGTTCCTCAGGATGGTCAATGCGTGGAGGTTCGAGTCGGCTCCACGACGGCGCGCTCCGACTGACCGGCCGGGGATTGGCAGCATTTGAGGCATCGGTGTCTTGGTCTAAGACCGATACACCCGAGTCGCGTGTTCACGAATCCACTCCTGTCTCACCAGCGGGTCCAGTGCCTATGTACCCCCTGAGGCGTACGCTGAGCCTGACAGCCAAGGAGGATGGCGTGGCATCGAAGCACGACGAAACGGCTAAACGCATTGCCAAGAAGAAGGGCACAACCTACAACCGGGGTCAGGGACCCGATGTTCAGACCAGCCGTCAGATCATCGAGGTCGAGACCGCCGCCACCGTCGGGGACGGAACGCTGCAACTCCGAGTCTTCCGCAAACCCGTCTACATCGCAGGTGCCGACGCCGAAGCCACCCAGAAGGCTCTGGAGCGAGCCAAGGGTACGACGATTGGCGTCATGGATGAGACGGGCAAGATCATCAAGCGGTCAGGCCGCAAGAAGGCATAACCGGCGAGCCATTCGACCGGTGGCTACCGGATGGGGAGTGAGCATCATCGAGACAAGCGCACCCGTCAGCACCCGACTCGCCCCGTCCTCGCCCATTCGGCTGTCATACAACCGGGTAGGCACCCGCCCCGAACTGGCGGTGCCTACTCTCGAGGGGCCAGGTACCGGCCCCACCACTTCTTGGCGGTGTCGATTCCTCCGACGCCGAAGGCGATCGCTATGGCAATGCCCGCGGCTGCCGTAATGATCTTCACGATGTCCTCAGCGAATTGGATGTCAAGCAAGTCGAGCGCAGCAAGAACGCCGGACACGACTATCACGACCCTGACGACTGGCGGAAGCCAGCTGATCTGCCGCTGCTCTGCGAACGGTCGTATGAGCTCGGTGACGAAGTTGGCCACGGCAGCAGCAACTAGGACGAGCGCGACTGCGACGAAGATCAAGGGCAGGACCGCGATGAGGCGCCGCAACAAGTCAACGATCGGATCGACCTCCAAGATCTGAAAGACGATCAGCCACAGCAGCAACATGAGGAACGCATACGCGATGTTTGCCACCAATGCGGCCGGGCGCCGTTCCGATGGTTCGAGCGCGGCGGCCAGACCCGACTTGTCAAAGACTGTCTGGGCTGTTTGGCTCTCTAGGAGACGTCTCACCCCGTTGCGCAGCGTTCGGACTATCCAACGTCCGACGATGAGCAAGAGGATCGCCACCAGGATTTTTGGCAGCCACTCTCCGACGGTTGTGCCCACGGTCTCGAAAGCATCCCGTACACCCTCTACGAATCGGTCCCACGCATCCGACATGATGTTCCTTCCCGATGGCGACTAACCGTGAGCCAGACACTACCCCTTTCCCATGTTCGTGAGCCGCCTCGATTTCGAAGTGCCGTATACGGTGAAGCCCGTCTCCTAAATCGCGCAATTTTCCTCTATTGAGGGGGGTGTTCCAGGCATACCAGTCTGCGGTCCGAGCCCTGGCCGTAAGCACACAGCCCGACACCATGCGACGCGTACCCCACCACCTAGCTCGACACGGGACCACGTTCGCATCGGTCCGGCGCCCCTATACCTACCGCCATCCGACTCCGTACCGGTCATAAGTAGCCTGATTCTCATGACCCAGTCCACTACACCCACGGGCAGCATCACGTTCACCGTCCACATCGACCGAGACGGCGAGGTGCCTGTCACGACCATCACGTCAAGTACTCGGCCTGACGCGCTTGAGATTGTTGGGTTGGATCATGGCACCGACGTCGATCTCCTTTTGGAAGCTGTACTGACCATCGAGGAGATAGTGCTCTCAAGGTGACAGGCATGGGTGAGTCTCCAGCGCGGGTCCCAACCATTAGCCGAAGTCCCCTTACCCCTCGCAACCAGATCCTGGCCACAGTTGGAGTCTCCACTCTGGGTCTGCCTTATCCACGGAAGACTCCCTTACCGAGAACACTCAGACCCCCACGGATTGAGCCTCCAGGCGGGGTCTGCTTTATCCACCGACGGCCCTCCGAAAACAGGCACAATCCCAGACAGCCGCCAGGGGGTGCCGACTAGTCCGAACGCTGGTCGGCGTCCCGTTCCTGGCGTCGCCGCTGCTTCTCTTCCTCCCGTTCGAGACGGCGCTGCTGTTCGGCCGCCTCGTGGGCGAGATGGCGTCGCTCCTCGGCCTCGTCGTGCTCACGGAGCCGCCGCTGCTCGGGGGTTTCGTCGGCCGGGGGTGTGACCTGGCTCGGTCCGGTTGCCATGTGTCGAGGATACCCCGCCCGCAGTCCTGTTCCCCCGTCACCCGTTGAGGCGCAGAATTGACCTCGCCTCTTCGTCCCAAGACCCCCTCACGCCCAAGAACCCCACTCCTCCGAGCCGCCACGATAGGTCTGTTCTTTCCACCGTCGGCTCACCCTTACCGATAAGAAACAGACCCCCATGGCTTCAGCCTCCACCCGGGGTCGGTCTTTTCCACCGTCGGCTCGTCGACGCGCCAAAAGTCCTACCCCCTGGTGAGTGGCGGGGTGCCTGCACCGCCCCAGCTTGTCATTAGCCAGGTCTTCTGAGGAACGACGAAGGCACCCATGAGACACACCGCTGCTCTTTGTCATTCGGCCAGGTCAGATGGTGTTTCTGATGCGGAACGTCGGCGGATTCTTAAAACCTGGCATTTCCGAGGAAGGCAAAAAGCGAACAGGCAACGCGTTAGCGCGTACGAGGAACGTGACATGTGCTACGGATTCTGGTTTTTCAGCGGGTTGGTCTGGGAAGTTGAGGAGCCTGATGTGGAGCAGCCGCTTTGCCTCAGCTGGTTCGAGTCCTGTTAGGTCCGCAAGCGTTGTCGAACCGACAACGTCGCTCGTTCCCGACTTGCTGCAGCCGCGAGCCCAGGCCTTACTGAGCGATCCCTCCCACGGTGCGAAAGTGTAGGAGTGCGTCCAACCGGTGGCGTTTCCCCATTGGTTGAGTGCCGACTAGGCGATCTTTGCCGGCACGATGGTCCCGGCAGTTCCGTCGACGGTCACAACTGCACCCTCGGCGATGCGTTGGGTAGCGTCGCCGGTGGCGAGTACCGAGGGGATGTTGTACTCCCTCGTGAGGACCGCTGTGTGGCTGAGGGGTCCACCGGCGTCACAGACGAATGCGCCCGCAATCCCAAAGAGCACCGCCCACGACGGGTTCGTGATCGGACAGATGACCACGTCGCCGAGTTGGACCCGTCCGAAGTCCGCTTCGGACCGAATGATCCGTGCTGGGCCGGTGTGGGTGCCGGCTGCTCCGGGAAGGCCGCTGAGAGTCTCTCCATCGGGATCGGATCTGACGATCGGTGTGAACTCGGCGCCGACGGCCCACAGCATGGCGCCGTTGATACGCCGGCCGGCTTCGGGGAACGCCCCGATGTCCGGTGGTGGGCCCGGTGGGTCGCCGAGAAACCCTGGTCCCGGATGCGCGGCCGCCCAGGCGAGTTCGGCACGGCGGCGCCGCACGAGGTCGTGATAGGAGTCGTCAGGGGCCCCCAGAGCGGTCGCTACTTCATCGCGCTCGAGCATGAATATGTCGTCGGCAACGGCGATACTCCCATCGGCCGCCAGGCGGGCGCCTACTTCGAGGTAGGCCCGACGCAACAACGCACCCGACGCCAAACTGGTCCAATGGATGTTGTCCTCACGGATCGGGTACACATCGCGTGCTTTAACAAGCAGATCGTTGAACTCTCCGACATCATTGGGAGCAAGAAGTTGGCGCGCCGAGGCTTCGATCTCCCCGTCGTCGAGCAAAGGCGTTTCTCGCTCGGTCTCAGCACGGATCATGCGACCGACCAGGCTCGGCTGTTCGGCAATCGTGAGCGATGACCAGTCGTACTGAGTGGTGCGAAAGCCGTAGATCTCGACCCAACGGGAGATGGCCTGCGCCGAAGAGGGATCGACGGCCGATACGCGATCCATCAGACCACCGTCGGATCCCTCGAGCGCCGCCATTGCCGTCGGCGAGCGGCTGATGGTCTCGGCTACCTGCCGCATCGCCACGGTCGGCTCCGACGAAGCGGGCGAGTGCCCCGACAAGAGTCGCATCGTCTGGTTCTCATCCCAACCCAGCATGCGCTCGCAACCCACCACGAGTTCGTGGATCGCGACCACATACGGCAGGAAGAGGTCGAAGTGAATCGCGGTGGCACGGGCGCCAAAGGCGAGCACGTCGTCGATGTGGGAAAGAAGGGCATCGTTGTCGAGCGCCGAAAGGTCGATGGCGCGTAGCCCGGCGACGGCCCCGACCATCTGGGGCTTCCATTCCTCACGCCAACGCCCGGCGGCATCATCGAGCCCACCCGATGCGATGAGATTCTTGGCAGTCGCCATTCGGCCTCGGAGGCCCGGGTGGACTCTGGCAAGGATGCCCATGACCAGGCGCGGCGGGGGTTTGCCCGAGCCCCCACCCATCGGAACCGGCTGTACATAGACTTCGCCGCCGACAGCTACCTGATTCAGGCTCTCCAGGATCATCCCCGAGATTTCCATCCATCGAGCAATCACATCTGCGTCTTGATCGAGATACGACGCCATGAGCGGACTGACCGGATTGGGGAAGTGCGTGTTGTCCTTCTGCCAGGAGCCTTCCGGGATCTCGACCTCCGGTCGCACCGGCAATGCCGTGATGGGTCGGCACTGGAGCACGTAGAGGTCGGTACCGTCATGAGCCCACTCAATGTCGACGGGGTGTCCGGCGCCGGCTTCGAGCCGCCCGGCCAGCGCTGCGACCTCGACAACGAGGGCCTCATCGATGGCGTCGCCCGATAGGTGCACGGGCTCACCGTCGCGAACCACCCACTCGTCGCCCTGCACCGAACCCTCCATGAGGCGATCGGCAAGCCCGGCCACCGCCGACACCACGATCTCAGGATCACCGGTGACAGGGTTGACCGAAAAGACAGCTCCTGCCGCCGTCGCCTCGACCAAGTCTTGGACGAGGACGGCGACGGCGGAACCATCCACCGAATTGACAACTCGACGGGCTGCCTTGAGCACCGCAGCAGTTTCGACGCTCACACCGAGCACACTCACGTACTCGCCGGCGTGTGACTCGGCCTCGAGATCCTCGGCAACAGCGGAGGATCGAACGGCGAGTGCATCCCCACCCATAGACGTGATTGCTCGGCTGACCTCAGCCGCAAGCGATGGAGCGTCGAGTGTCATTGTGGCGGCGGTCGTGATCACGAACCCATCAGGAATCCGCTCACCTGCGGCTCGTAGCCGTGCCAGCATCGATGCCTTGGTCCCGGCGAGGACAGGGTCAGTGGCCGCGTCGAGTTGTATGACGCTGCGTCTGTCGGTCATTGAAGGACCCTCCCATATCGACCTGTCAAGCGCCACGCCGAATGGCTGTGACGCCGGCGGCGATCATGAAGCCGATGCCGACGGGCACGACGGGCATCGACAGAGTCGTGTCGGCATCGACGATCAGGCCCACGATGGCGAGCACGCCCAGGGCGGCGGTGAGGCCCGCCCACCGGAACAACCAACGCGGCACCCAGGTGTCGCGTCCGGCGACGGCGATGGCAGCCCCACCCACGGAGAGGATGATGACGGTAGCGATCCAATCGGCGATGGATACCGCATGCCCAAGCGCCAAGGCGGTGGCTTCGACCTGCGCACCGGCCACGTGGGCAGGAGCGAGTCCGAGCACGATTCCGAGCCAGACGCTGAAGAACACAATGGCGGCGGCCGGTCCGGCCGTAAAGGCGAACTGCGCCACCGCAGTCGCAGGCGAGCCCTGATCGCCGAGCCGCGAGAGCAGGATCCCACCGAGGCCCAGCAGGGTCACTCCGAAGATCCAGAACCCGAGGTTGGCGGTCAACACGGTGCTGTTGGAGGCAGCGTCGGTGAGGTAGTCCGCAATCGTGTTGTCTTCGAGAGCGGTGTCGAGATCCACTCCCGAGGCTGCCCAGAATGCTGTGCCGACGAGCATCGCTACTGCTCCGACGATAGCCGTGATGCCGGCGGCGCGTTGGCGGAACGTGGTAGGTGTGAGTATGGCCGTGTCCATGTTGTCCTCCCTGACCTGGACGGTGTTATGCATGGACTCTACACAATATGCAGCTATCATGCAACTAGTGCAGCGTGTGGTAACCTCTCACACATGGGATCGCTCCGAGAGGAACACAAACGGATTGCTCGGGATCGGATTCTCGAGGGCCTGGCAGTAGAGATTGCCGAGCACGGACTCCTCGGCCTGTCGGTGCCGGCGGTGGCCGAGCGTGCCGGCGTGTCGCAGAGGACCGTGTACAACTACTTCGAAAACAAGGACGTGCTGGTCGGCTCGCTGGGTGAGTGGGCCGAGACTCAGCTAGGGCAACGTGGTGGTCGAATCGTCGAAGCCGATCTCGACCAGATCCCGCAAGCGCTCGAAATCAACTTTCGACTGTTCTCCGAACTGGGAGTGCTCTTCACGGCACTGGCACGAATTGCTGCCACTGCCGACGTCGATTCCCCCGCTATGGCCACGACCAATCGTCTGAGTAGTCGCCGGACCGATGCTGTCAGGATCGCTATAGCCCGGGTGCGGCCCGATCTGGATTCTGATGCCGTGGAAGCGGTCACGGCCATGTTTCGCACGGTAATGAGCTTTGGAACGTGGAGTCGCCTCGCCAATGACTTCGGTCTGTCTGGAGCCGATGCCGGTCGGGTCGCAGCCTGGGCGTTTTCGGTCTTGCTCGATGCGCTACGAGATGGTCGAGGCCCGTTCGACAGCGACCGCTGACCCGCCACCGGTGCTCCAGGCCCGATGGTCCTCGATCGGTTTCCTCCACAAGCAGCACCACGTTGGAGAAGCTGGGTTGGTTGCGGGATTCGGAAACGGCGACAAAACTCGCCGACCGGCGGAGCGTGTAACCGCCACAGCATGTCATTCGGCCAGGTCAGGGGCGGTTTCGGCGGCGGACTGCGGCGGATTCCAGGCTCAAGTCCAACGACGTGGGCCATGGGTCGAGGCTACCGAGTGGCGGGGTGCTTGCACCGCCCCAACCGGTCATTCGACGAGGTCAGAGGCGGTTTGGGGTGCGGACCGGCGACGGATTCTTAGAACCTGGCATTTCCGACGGCTCACGGTGATAAATCTTATGAGAAGACCGTGCCGGTTTCCAGACTTCGCTTCGGACTGGATTATCGCAGGGGGTGTCAACTGCGGGCAATGCCCATCAGGGATAAAGGGGAAGGCGAAAAGCGAACACGACGACGATTAGCCCGAACGGGAAACGTGACATGGGGTTCGGGCGGGTGGATCTGACCACTCGCAATGGTCGTCATTGAAGGTCAACACGGGTTTGGGGAGGTATCGGGTGCTGAGGGCCCGGTGACCTCCCCGTGGCTTCGGCCAGCGTGCGGGAATGTCACCAGAAGAATCTTCCAGGTCATCCTGCTCTGTTGGAGAGGTGTGGGGCGCTGAGGCACCTGAGCCTCAGCCCGCCCGATACGTGCTGTAATGCTCGGGCCGCTGACTTGCGTGCGTATACGATGCTCGCGCCGCCGATGGGAGGGCGAAATGAAGGGTGCCGATGGTTTGCTCTGGGCAACCGTGATCAGCGGTCTGGTGACCGGCTGGCTCGCAATTCTCTATTCCCTCACCAACTGGGGTGACGATTCCGGCGCGTTCGGTTTGATAGCTGCTGCGCTGGCGTTCGGGTTGTTGGGTAGGGCCCTGTTCGGAGCGCTCCGCTCATAAATCACTCTCTTTGAGCTCAAACGGGAAGCCGACGTTGGTGAAGTCTTGCCAGGGGTGCTGAGGGACTCGATCACTCGAAAGCTCTGGCAAGATGTACTCATGACGATTCTTGGATTGCACCACGTTCAACTGGCCATGCCTAAGGGTCGGGAATCTGACGCTGAGGCGTTCTACGAGGATCTCCTCGGGATCCAGCGAGTGCCCAAACCAACGCACCTTGAGTTGCGGGGCGGCTGCTGGTTCGAGTCGGACGCCGTCCGCATACATCTCGGTGTGGAAGACGGATTCGTACCGGCTCGAAAGGCGCATCCAGCACTGCTAGTTGACGACTTGGAGGGCCTTCGGCATCAGCTAGGCGAAGCCGGTGTCGCTGTTGTGGACGATCAACCGCTTCCCGGCTTCAACAGGTTTTATGCCGATGACCCGTTCGGCAACCGTCTAGAACTTCTTTCACCGCTTGACGGTTAATGCACGACTCGAAGTCTGCGTAATGCAGGTACTTCCAAACTGAATGTGAGGCTGGTGAAGTCTTGACAGGGGTGCTGAGGGACCTCAGTTGATACTTCGCCACGGGATTCGGTGGTTAGGGGTCCATGGGTGGTGGGTTGGGTTCGATGTCGGCGGTACTGACGAGAAGGATCGGCTGTGTAGGGTCGCCTGGGAGACAATCGAAGGGACGGATCATGCTCGGTCGGATCGTCATCTGGCTCGGATTGGCGGTCACGGTTTTGGTGGCGGCCTGCGGCGGTGATGACTCCGATACGGCAACCGAGCCTCCTGCCACGACTCAAGCAGCGACTGCGGGTGACCCGGAGCGGGGCCGCGAGATTTGGGATACCGGCGGCGACGTGCTGTCGGGACCGTGCTCGAATTGCCACTCGTTGGACGGCAGTGTACAGCTGGGCGGCCGCGGAGCGCCGACGTGGCAAGGTGTCTCCGGGCGCGCCGGGGATCGTGTGCCCGGGTTGTCGGCCGCAGAGTATCTTCGGGAGTCGATCGTCGACCCGACGGCTTACATCGTTGAGGGCTACTTGGGCAGAATGCAGAGCTTCGAGTTCCTGTTGAGCGAAGAAGACATCGACAGCCTGGTCGCCTTCCTACTCACGCAGTAGGGCCTCAGGCGGCCTCGCCGCAGTCAGACGGGTTGTTCGAGACGTGGGACAGGTCCGATCGTGAGTCCAAACGGGACGCCGACCCTGGCGAAGTCTTGACACGGGTGCTGAGGGGTCTCAGCCCCTACTCGTCCGATGCCCGCCGTTATGGGCGGGAGGTGGAGGGGATGGGTTCGGTGACCGTGTAGTGGCGAACCGTGGTTTCTCGGTCGATGAGGAATCGGTCGTCTTCGGGGTAGAAGACGGCGGCGTCGATGTCTTCGCCGGCGAAAGCCGCTATCGACTCGAAATCGGTCCAGAGGCTCACGGCGAGGAACTCAATGCGGTCACCGTCGGGTCGGTGGAGCAGGTACGCCCCGCGGTTGCCTGGTATCGCCGTGTACTCAGCCAGCCCGGTTGCCTGAATGTAAGCGGCGTAGGCATCGGCGTCCTCGGGCCGTGTCCATCCTCGCCAGGTGCGTGCAATCACTGCGTTCATCTCCAAGTCGAGTAGTCAGCCTCTGCACTCTATGACAGCACCTCCAGCCGGAAGGTCAGGCTGGTGAAGTCTTGACAGGGGTGCTGAGGGGCGTGATCTGCTGACTTTTGGCGTCGCATCCGTCACTGCTCGTAGATGTCATCAGAGGCGGGATGGGTCTACGGGGCCGTGGCGATAGTTGTGTCATCGATGAGCGTGGAGAGAGCGTCGGCGTGCGCGAGCAAAAGTGACCACTGCTGTTCAGCCTCCACGGCGGCCCAGGTGCTGGCGAGTTCCGAGGTCTTGTTGCAATGAGCGTCGGCGACTGCCGCCGTGGAGCCACCCCCGTAAGGGGCATCCTCGAAGGATGTGACCGCGTACCCGGCTTCTGCCATGCACGCCACCCACTTCGACAGAGCCCGCTCTACCTGGGCGTCCGTTTCGGCTGCCACATACGCCTCACCGACAAGCCCCTGGATGCGTTCGAACAGGATGCTCCAGGCGACGTAGTCACCGAACACAGAGCCCCACCCTTCCTGGAGACACCCGCCGATCCGGACTGTGGAGACTCCACCAAGGCCTCCATCAATCGAGGCGGTCGCACCATCGCCGAACAGTGCCGTTTCATCGACGGGGGGTCGAGCCATCAACTCCTCCTCGAGGGCGTCTGTCGGACTCGGTGGCGAGTCGTAGCCGTAACGGGCCGCCTGGGCCTCGTCGGTGATCCCGTACCGCCTCTCCCCGAAAAGGTCGGTCGGGAGATATGGAACCGGAAGGTAGTCGAAGCCCTTCTCGTTCATGCATGAAGCGATCTCATGCTCAATTGCATCGTGGGCTTCCTGATCGGGGATAACCATTCCCACGAGCGTGGCAAGCGGCAAACCCCCAGCCGGGGTAGCAGCCGTGATGACGTCGAGCAGTTCGGCCCCGGCACGGGTGGTTGATGTCACCGTCGAATTCACAACAACTGATCGGGCCGGCGGGGAGCATGCTGAGAGAAGTAGCACAGCCATCAATGCGACGGCAAGAACCTTCAATGGCATCAACAACCAGCCTCTCAGGGATGGAAGATCAGGGCTCCAACGATAGGACGTCCGATCCCATCGGCGACAACTCCACACCATCCCCCAGCGATATGTTCACTTGTCCAATGCGAGGCTGAAAGCAACGCCCTGGGACGTGAAGTCTTGACAGGGGTGCTGAGGGACTCAATCACACATCAGCACAGCGGTTGCGGGGTCGCCCGCGTCGGGCGTCTGGGACGTTCGGGCCCCGTCCGGCTATCGAGCCGTGTCGGGTAGGAGCAGTCTCCAGGCTGCTTCGTGGACATGGGTGATTGCTTGGATCACCATCAGTGGGTCGATGTCAGTTCCGTCGATGGATACGGTGATACGGACGTCGAATGCCCACTCGACAATGAAGCCGTCGGCGTGTCGGGCGAGAAGCCCGGGAATGGGGAGTCCGGGGATGGTGACCGGTTCGAGCGTGTCGGAGTCGACGAATGAGTTGCTGGGAGAGGTTTGGTCGCTATCGAGGGTGATGGTGCCGGTGGTTTCACCGATCCGGATCTGCCACTCTCCGCGCCCGTTGCCGCCTTCGGCCTCCCACTCGTTGCCGCCGACGATCTCAAAACCGGGCAGGTCTATGACAACTCGCGGCAAGAACGAGATGGGCTCGTTGCACTCGACCGGGTAGCTGGTTGTGCTGGTGTCGGTGAGCCTCGGGAGCTGATCCCATTCGGAGTCGCTGACAACCTTGAGACCGTCCAGAAAAGTGAGGGCTTCTTCTGGCCCCACGCCCCAGGGAATGAGGAAGGCGTCATATCCCGGCGCCTCCGTCCAGCGGAGTATCCCTAGGTCGTAACCGTCCTCGTCGATCGCCTCATCGGGAATCATGAAGACGGTCACCTCGCGATCCCCGACTAGGACGACCTCGGTGCTTTCAGCCTGGGACACAAGACGATCGAACTGGGGGTCTTCGGCTGGCTGTTGCTGGACGCGCAACAGAGTGAGGCGTCCGAAGCACCCATAAGGGCCGAGCCTCGTGTCGTAACTGGTGAGCACTCCGACGGGAGTACCTGTTGACTCATCGAAGATGTCGTAGATGTCGACGATCCTCGTATCTGGGAGTTCAAGAACCAGGCGGGGTGGAGCCTCGGGCGCAGCGGCGGCACTACTGCAGCCCGAGATCAGG
>JACZWZ010000001.1 GCA_022571885.1 Acidobacteriota bacterium | reverse complement strand
CAAGGGCTCTGTAGATAGGGACGGCTGTCTCGTGTGCCCCTGGCACGGCGCAAAATATGATGTGGAGACCGGCAGGATGATGCGGGGCCCAAGAGGCATCTTCGCCAAGGTGCCCGGCCTCGGTACAGCGTACAGAGCGTTGACTCGAGTCTTGCCGCTTCGTCGTGGAGTCGTGGTGGAGCGCGACGGCCGCCTTTACGTCCGGTAGTCAGGCAAGGCCTGATACGCAGGTGGCGGTTCATCTCGCGGTCATACACGGACCAGGCTCGACGGCTGTCTTGGCGCCTCTCTGATGGGTGGCCATCCAGCTCGCCGGCGGAATCCGGTGGGCCCTTTGCTACAGCGCGAAGCGAGTTGGCCCGACTGGAGACAAGGTTTGGTTCCCACAGGTTCCAAGCCGTACATGACGAAACATATCGAGCGGCTGAAGTTCGAGTCCTTCCCCACCCCGTCCAGGAACATTCGTGACCACTGGGGATCCCACAGTGGCAGGACTTGAGGTCGCGAAAGTTGATCTCACAAGCCGCTCAGAATGCCGGTCCTGCGTCAGGTCCGGACGCTCACAAGTGCATCGTTGATCGCCTGGATTGGCATCGCCAGAGTTCCTACACGGCAGCATGATCCGGCGTCCTGCTGGGTCGACCGCACACCTGAGATACTTATAGTCGGGTCCCGACTCTGGGGAGGCTGATGGGTGGAGGGTGGCGGCGGCTTGTTCGACTGCGGAACGGTGGGGTGGGATCAGCTGCTTCCGACGATCACCCACGTCCTCCTCCAGGCGCAATGGCGGCGCCGATGAAGCGGTGGCCGTTTGTCCTCTCCTTTCTCGCTCTCTTTGCGCTGGCAATGGGGTACGTGGAGGCTGCGGTGGTGGTGGACCTGCGACAGCTGCAATGGATCCCCGGCCTCCCTACCGATGCTCCCTTCCAGGAGGATTGGCTCATCGCCATCGAGGTGGGACGGGAGGCCGCCACCCTGGTGATGCTGTTCACGCTCGGCTGGCTCGCAGGATGGGACGTGCAGTCACGGCTGGGAGCAGCAATCTTCGCCTTCGGACTGTGGGACCTCGCCTATTACGCCTGGCTGAGGGTTTTCATCTCCTGGCCCACGTCGATCGGAGAGTGGGATCTGCTCTTCCTGATCCCGGTTGCGTGGTGGGCTCCGGTGTGGGCTCCTGCGCTGGCAGCCACATTGATGCTCGTCGTGGGTGGAGCGTTGGTGGTGCGCAGTGAGCAGGGGATACGAGTGCGGCTGGATCTAACGATCGGGCTGGCTGGGGGCACTGGGGCCTTCCTCGCGCTCTATGCCGTCATCGTTCCCGCCCTGGGCAGCCTCCCAGGCGATCTGGAGCCTGCAGCCTCCGTGCCGCCGGTGGCCTTTGCCTGGCCGGTGTACTTGACCGGCTGGGCACTGGTGGCCGTAGCCAGTTGGAGGATGCTTCGAGTTCGATGAGCGCGGGCGGCGCGATCCAGCCGCACAGAGTCCCCCCGACCGAGATGACGCAGAACTTTGGTGTGTGACTCAAACCAGGACCAGAGGACGACACTCGATTTCGAGTAGAGCTGGCGGCCCTGCCGACCCGGTAATCTCGCCCACTCATGCCATTCTTCATCGGAGCGACCGGGCTCGGCATCGGTCTCATCGTCAGCTCGCTGCTGCTCGGGTTGCGGCATGGGGTCGACTGGGATCACATTGCCGCCATCACCGATATCGCCGCCACCCAGGATTCACCCCGGCGGGGATTTGCGCTCGGGATCATCTACGCCTTCGGGCACGGCCTGGTGGTACTGGTCATCGGTACCGTCGTGATCATCGCCGGTCGCAGCATCCCCGATTCGGTGGATGCGCTGTTCGGACGGATCGTGGGCTGGACGCTCATCATGCTCGGTGTCTATCTGCTGTACAGCCTGATCGTTCATCGCCAAGGCTTTCGGATGCAGAGCCGGTGGATGCTGATTATCGGAGCAGTACGCAAACTGATCCGGTGGTTCCGAGGCTCCGAGGTTGTCGAGCACGAACACGAGCACGCCGCTTTCGACATCCATCACAGCGGCGGTGACGAAGCGGGTGGAGACCTTGCTCCCGGAGGTGACCCCCCGCGGCATTCGCATCATCACACCCACGGACCGGATGCCGGCTTCGGCGACTACGGCAATTCGGTGTCGTTCGGGGTGGGGATGCTCCACGGTGTCGGCGCCGAGACGCCGACACAAGTGGTGACGTTCCTCGCCGCCAGTCGGGCAGGAGGCACCAGCGCCGGGATCATGGTGCTGGTCGTCTTCCTCCTGGGGCTGTTCATCGCCAACGGGATCATCTCCTGGCTCTTCTCCTATGGCTTCCAGGCGACGGGGAGGCAGCAGAGTGTCCAAATGGCGCTCGGAGCCTTCACGGCGGTGGCCAGTCTGATCGTCGGAGCGTTGTTCGCCCTCGGCAACGACGCGGTGCTGCCCGCCTTTTTCGCCGGGTGATCGGGTTGGATTCGATCTGGCAGCCGAAACGGCTCCGTTGCGGGATCGAGCCACCGACTCCCTGGTGTGGTTCCACATCAGGCAATGGAGCCACACCCATGCGTACTCGGTTCACGGTCCTGGCGGCGCCCGTCGCCCACCGCACTCATGGTGACGTCGATCGCCTACGCCGTCGAAGCGGGCGCGAGAGACCTTCGAGGAGGCGCCGGAGTGGGTCACGGGTGATGGGCGGAGCCTCAGCCCCACCACCACACGAATAGAGGGGCGAGCACCACCGCCGGCAGCAGATTGGCTACCCGGATCTGCTTGAGGTCGAGCAGTCGCAGTGAGATCCCGAGCAGCAGGACGCCGCCTGCCGCGCCGAGAGCGTCGAGCATCGGATCGGTCAGCACTCCATCGAGGGTCCCGGCGGCTAAAGCCAACCCACCTTGAATCACTGCGATGGCGATGATCGACAGGCCGACGCCCCATCCGTAGACGGCGGCGAAGGCGATCGAGGCGAAACCGTCGAGTCCCGATTTCACCAGCAACAATTCGGGATCTCCCAGCCCGTCTTCGATCGACCCGATGATGGTGAGCGGACCGATGCAAAAGACGAGTGAGGCAACGATGAAACCCTCACCGAAGCGGGAGTCGCCGCCCTCGCCCGCAAAGCGACGCTGCAGACGCTCGCCGAGGGCTTTGAGTCCGCCTTCGATTCGAAGTAGCTCTCCGATCACGGCTCCGATCAGGACCGCACCGAGCACCAGCGGGAACTCGCTGCTGGGCAGGATCTGGCGGACTCCCACCGCGGCGGTCAGGAGACCGAGCGAGCCCATGACCGTTTCCCTGATCCGCTCCGGAAACCGGGTACCGGAAACAGCGCCGATCGTCGTCCCCACGAGCACAGTTGCGATGTTGGCGATGACTCCGACCGGCATGGCAGGGGATGGTACGCGGAACACAGTCCACCCCGTAGGGGTCGTCCATCATCAGGAGGCTGTCGAGGCCGATTAGGAATCGAAAGGCGTGGCCGGCAGCGGATCGAGGTTGGGGTGGAGATGGCGTGGCTCACAAACCACCAGGGCTCGGCTTGGAGTCGGAGCCGCTCTTGTCGGTGCGGGGTTGATTGGCTCGGAGTGGTGTCGGCAGTCAGCCGAGCGTAAACGTCGTTGGGAGCACCCTGCTCTCAGGTGTCTTTTGCCTCGTGGCGCTGCCATACGGCGTTGGCTTCGAATCGCACCTGAAAGTCCTCGTCGGCAGTCGCCAGCACGACTTGTTCCTCGCTGGGACCGATGCCGATATCGGAGATTGCTCGTACGGCTCGCCACCGGATCCAGGCATCACCGTCGAAGATTGCCTCCTCGAACAGTGGGCGGTATGCCTCGCTCTCGAGGTCGCCGGCGGCATCGATGGCCGTCCGTCTGACGATCCGTGACTCTTCGCGATAGCCGGTTATCACCGCTGCCATCGCCACCTCGGCGTCGCCTGCAAGTGCCAGCGTCGCTACCGCGGCACGCCGATGGCGAGGGTCGTCGGCTCCGAGCGCGGCGATGAGGAGGGCCCGATGTTCCGGTCGGTCGGGATCCATCAGATGAAGGTCTTCGGCGCGCACCTCCTTGACGCTCAGCCTTCCTGCCTCTTCCAGCAGTTCGTCTCGGGTACGCACCGGGCGGTGTGACCCCTGCCCGTCCCAGAACAGCTCGGTGACTTGCTCCAGCACGGCGTCGAGCCGCTCCTCCCAGGTTGAGCGGGAGGCAAGTCCGACGGTCACGAAGTCGCCGGCGACCATCACGTCTGTGATGTCCTCATCGGTGAACAGCGAGGCGACTCGTTCGTCATCTATCGTCTCCCCGCGTCGATGCCACACACCGGGAGCGGGCTCGCCTCCGGTCTGGAACTTCACTTTCCTCGGATGAGGGGTCGATTCGGGTGTCACCGGTCCTTCGAAGATGCGATCGAAGATGGACTCGACCGGCTTGGCCCCTCCTTCGACCCGCAGGAGATAGGTGCCGTCGACGATGCCGTGGGTGAGGGTGATTCCCTCACCCAGGTCGTGCTCCCACATTCCTTCTGAGACGTGGGCGGTGACGAGCTTGGATAGCCGGGCTTCGTCGGCCGGTGTCCACTTGGCATGAGAGAAGAACACTTTGAGGGCATCCTTGAACGGCGCCAGTTCCTCGAAGGGAAGGTGCATGGCGATTTCGCTCGTCAGATGTTGCGATGCCATTCCGATGAGCCCCAGATCGTGGATAGCAGCGCGGGTCTCGTCCATGGCCGTGAGCGTAAGCGTGCTGGGTGCTGGGTGCAGATTGCAGATTGCAGATTGGAGAACCTGTCTGTTGTCTCTTGTCTGTTGTCTGCTATCTGCTGTCTGACTGGTGACTGGTTGATTGGTGACTAACTTGTGGCTCCCATGACACGCAAGACCGTCTTCTCGGGGCTGCAGCCCTCGGGCAACCTTCATATCGGCAATTACCTGGGCGCCCTGCGGAACTGGGTGAAGCTCCAGGAGGAGTACGACTGCATCTACTGCGTCGTCGACCTTCACGCGATCACCGTTCCGCTCGACCCGGTCGAATTCAACACAGATCGTCTCGAGGCGGCCAAGGTTCTCATCGCCGCCGGTGTCGATCCGGAGCGGTCACTCTTCTACTACCAGAGCCAGGTACCGCAACACACCGAATTGGCATGGATCCTCGGGACGATCACCAGTACCGGGCAGTTGAATCGCATGACTCAGTTCAAAGACAAGGCGGATAGGGCGGGATCGAACCTCGGTCTGTATTCGTATCCGGTGCTGATGGCCGCCGACATTCTCCTGTTCAGGGCCGACGCGGTTCCCGTCGGTGAGGACCAGAAGCAGCATCTGGAACTCACCAGAGACCTGGTTGAGCGATTCAATCATCGCTTCGGCGATGAGTTTCCGATGCCGGAACCGATCATCCCCGACAAGGGCGCCCGGGTGATGTCGCTGCAGGACCCGACCGCCAAGATGTCGAAATTCGAGCCGGACGAGAGCAGCCGAATCCTGATCCTCGACGATCCCGACACCATCAGGCAGCGGCTCAAGGGCGCCGTCACCGACTCGGAAACCGAGGTCCGCTACGACCGCGCGGAGAAGCCGGGCGTATCGAATCTGATCGAGATCATGTCGTTGTTCACCGGGGCTTCGGTCGAGTCGATCGAAGCCGAATTCGGCGGTGGAGGATACGGAAATTTCAAGGAAGCGGTAGCCGAGGCTGTGATCGCCGGATTGGCGCCGCTTCGGAGCAACTACAAGGAGCTGGACGATGCCGAGGTAGCCCGGCTGATGCAGCGAGGCGCTCTCGATGCCCGGACGCGGGCAGAGGGGTTTCAGCAGGCGGTCAGAAAGAGGGTCGGGCTGGCAGGCTGAGCTTCAGGGATTAGGGATTAGGTAGGACTAGCAGGGGGCTTGTTTCGCTTGGACTTTCGGTGTACCGGTTGAGTCATGCGCGACTATCGGTCACTGACGGTGTGGCAGCGGGCCGATGAGGTGGTCCTAGATATCTATCGGATCACCGGCGAGTTTCCCGTTGACGAACGGTTCGGGCTGGTCGCTCAAATGAGGAGAGCTGCCGTGTCTGTAGCTTCGAATATCGCAGAAGCGGCCGGACGCAGCACGGATCCGGATGCTGCTCGGCTGCTTTCGATCGCGGCTGGATCGGCGAGCGAGTTGGAATATCAGCTGGATCTTGCCGCCCGACTGGGTCACACCAAGGATCCGATCGACGTCACACTTGGTTACATCGGTGAGGTCAAGAGGATGTTGCGTTCACTGATCAAGCATTGGCGGTCCGGCACCTAACGCCTAATTCCTAATACCTAACTCCTGTTCCCCGACCACCATCCTTCGCCTGGCTACTCTCCCCACGACCACACACACGGGACAAAAATGGACATCGAAATCGGGATCGGTAAGACCGGGCGCCGGGCCTGGGGTCTCGACGACATCGCCATCGTTCCCAGCCGGCGTACCCGTGATCCCGACGATGTCGACATCTCGTGGGAGATCGACGCCTATCACCTGGAACTCCCGTTGCTCGCTTCTGCGATGGATTCGGCGGTGAGTCCTGCCACTGCCATCGAGATCGGACGTCTTGGTGGGATCGGCGTCCTGAACCTCGAAGGGCTGTGGACCCGCTACCAGGATCCGACCCCATATTTCGAGGAGATCGCCTCGCTGCCTGCGGAGAAGGCGACGCGGCGGATGCAAGAGATCTACCTCGAGCCGATCAAACCGGAGCTGATCGGCCTTCGCATCGAGGAGATGAAGTCGGCAGCAATCACCACTGCCGCCAGCCTCACGCCCCAGCACGTCGCCAAGTACTCAGATCTCACCGCCGAAGCGGGCCTCGACATGCTGGTGATCCAGGGGACGGTGGTGTCGGCCGAACACGTGTCGACGCGAGTCGAACCTCTCGATCTCAAGAGATTCATCTCCGGGTTCCACCTACCGGTGATCGTGGGTGGCTGTGCCTCCTATTCCACAGCGTTGCATTTGATGCGCACCGGTGCGGTCGGTGTGCTTGTCGGCGTGGGTCCTGGGGCGGCCTGCACCACCCGCGGTGTCCTCGGGGTCGGAGTGCCACAGGCCACCGCCATCGCCGACGCCGCCGGCGCCCGGATCCAGTACCTCGACGAGAGCGGACGCTACGTGCATGTGATCGCCGACGGCGGAATGCGCACCGGCGGTGACATCGCCAAGGCCATCGCCTGCGGAGCCGACGCCGTCATGCTCGGGTCTCCGATTGCGGCGGCCACTGAGGCACCGGGTAGGGGTCATCATTGGGGCATGGCCACCTTCCATCCGACCCTGCCGCGGGGCGCTCGGGTGGAGGTGGGGGAGTTGGGATCGCTCGAAGAGATTCTTCGGGGCCCGGCGCATGAGAATGACGGCCGGCGCAATCTGTTCGGCGGGTTGACGGTCTCGCTGGCGACCACCGGATACGCCGATCTGAAGGCGTTCCAGAAGGCCGAAGTCATGGTTGCGCCCGCGCTGAAGACCGAAGGCAAAGCGCTCCAGATTAGCCAGCATATCGGCATGGGCTAATGCCGATGGACGAGGGCTTCGACAGGGTTCTCGTCGTCGACTTCGGGGCGCAATACGCCCAACTGATCGCTCGCAGGGTTCGTCAGGCGCATGTGTACTCGGTGATCGTGCCCCGTGATGTCACGGCCGATCAGGTGAGATCGGCGTCGCCGGTCGGGATCATCCTGTCTGGTGGCCCGGCATCGGTGTATGCCGAAGACGCCTATGAGATCGATCCGGCGATCCTGGATTTGGGGGTTCCGATTCTCGGCATCTGTTACGGCCATCAGGTGTTGGCGAGCGCCCTCGGCGGTGACGTGGCGCGGGTCGAGGTAGCCGAGTATGGAAGGACCGAGTTGGAGATCGCGCCCGAGTCGGTGTTGTTCGCCGAGCTGCCCGGTCATCAAGAGGTCTGGATGAGCCACCGCGACGCGGTCGTGAAGGCTCCGCCGGGTTTCACGGTGACGGCATCGACTGCGGTTTCACCGGTGGCAGCGATGGAGGATCTCGAGCGCAAAATGTGCGGCGTGCAGTTCCACCCGGAGGTGGCTCACACCCCGCGAGGCCAGGAGGTGCTGCAACGGTTCCTCTATGAAGTGTGCGGGGCCAAACCGACGTGGACCCACGTCGGGATAATCGAGCAGGCGGTGAGTTGGATCCGTGAGGCAGCCCCGGCGGGTCGGGTGATTTGTGGTCTCTCGGGTGGCGTCGATTCCGCCGTTGCCGCGGCACTGGTTCACCGAGCGATCGGAGACAGGCTCACCTGCGTGTTCGTGGATCATGGCCTGCTGCGCCAGGGTGAGGCAGACCAGGTGGAAGCGGCCTTTCGTGCCACGCTCGATATCGACCTGATCCACGTCCGCGCCGCCGATCGGTTTCTCAGCGCGTTGACGGGTGTGACCGACCCCGAGGAGAAGCGCAAGATCATCGGCGAAACCTTTATCAGAGTGTTCGAGGATGTCGCGGCCGATGTCGACGATGCCAAGTACTTGGTGCAGGGGACGCTCTATCCCGACATCATCGAGTCCGGGACCAAGGATGCAGCCAAGATCAAGAGTCATCACAACGTCGGCGGACTGCCCGACGATATGGATTTCGAGCTGGTGGAGCCGCTGCGCGATCTGTTCAAGGACGAGGTACGTGCGATAGGTGAGGAGCTCGGCCTGCCTCCCGACATCGTGTGGCGGCAGCCCTTCCCAGGTCCCGGTCTGGCTGTGAGGATCATCGGAGAGGTGACTCGGGAGCGACTCGAGATTCTACGGCGCGCCGATACCATCATCCTCGAAGAGATCCGGCGGGCCGGGTTGTACCGGGAGATCTGGCAGGCATTCGGAGTGCTGCCGGCAATCAAGACGGTCGGGGTCCAGGGCGATATTCGCACCTACGCCTACCCGCTCATCGTGCGTGCCGTCACCAGCGAAGACGCGATGACGGCCGATTGGGCTCGGTTGCCCCACGATCTGTTGGAGAGAATCTCGTCACGGATAATCAACGAGGTCGAAGGGATCAACCGGGTCGCCTACGACATCTCTTCGAAGCCGCCCGCCACCATCGAGTGGGAGTGAGGCTTCGCCAGTTGTTAGTCCTTAGTCGTTAGTCCTTAGTCCTCAGGTCAGAGATGCGTCGGCGCCTTCCGCGATTGGCGATTAGCGAGTAGCAATAAGGAACCACTCCCCCCTCGAGGGTGATCTGTCGCGGTTGGTGCCCGACGGTTGGTTGGATCACTCTCCCCTCTGGGGGGAGTCAATCGGCCGCAGGCCGATTGGTGGGGGGACTCACCAAGTCGCGGCAATCCCGCTGCCTATTGGACGCACACCGGCTCGGCGAGCTGACCCACAAGACGGATGTTCGAGTGGCTACACAAACCTGGCGCGACCACCCGGTGAAAGGCCATTACGACATACACGACGTGTTGGCCTGACGGAGACGAAGACCGGGTACCCCCCACCAGCTCGCTTCGCTCGCTGACTCCCCCCAAAGGGGAGAGTGTTCAGAACAGAACCGTCGGCCCTATCGCGCAACCCGACACCCTCGAGGGGGAGTCAATCGAGCGGAGCTCGATTGGAGGGGCCCCTCCGACTCCGAGAACTCCAACGCGGTCGTTGCCTGCAAGTGGCCTGCTGGGCGCATTGCGTATTGCTACCACTTATCGCTAACGACCGATCGCTCTTCCGTCGATACCTCTGATGTGTCTGGTTACGAGGGGTTGCCTTTGAAGCTTTCTGGAGATCTTGAGCTGGAGCGCCTGTTCGGCGGTGAAGTGGAAGAGCGGTCGGGCCTGCTTGCCAACGGAGCCCGCGCTCTTGCTACCGGCGACTTCGCAGATGGACTGCTTCAGGACATGTGCCGCGAAGGGCACACCATCAAGGGCACCGCTCGAATGATGGGCTTCTCGGCCGTATCCGATGCCGGCAAGCTGCTCGAAGACGCCTGGAGGGAGTTGCGCGACGGAGAGCAGAATCCGGATCAGGCGCTCGCCGATGCACTCGAAGCGCTCAGTCTTGAACTACTGCCTGCCCTAGCTGCCGATCCGGCTACCGGCACTCCCGCGCTGGCTGAAGGTATGAGGGCGGTACGTCAGGCGATGCGAGGCGATGCGATTCCGCTTGACCAACCGCCGACCAAAACAGTATCCGAGCCGAGCGATCTCGGCGGTCTGCTCGGAACACTCGACTCCGAAGGTTTCGGCGAGACCATCCGGGTGAACGCTGCTGCTCTCTTCAGGCTCATCAACGAGATTTGCTCGCTTCGAGTCGACGCCGAAGCGCTTTACGGCGCGGTTGAACAGGTGGAGGATTCGATTGACGATAGGGCGGAGTTGGCGGTGTCGATGACCACTCTCACCGACCTCATCGCCACGGCTGAGAAGGCCGTGGTCGATGTGCAGGATCGGGCCGTCGACCTAGCTGCCGCTCCGTTGAGCGACATCACCAGCACCTACCCCCAATTCGTCAGGTACTTGGCACGAAAGGCCGGCAAGGACGTTCGGTTCGAGATTATCGGGGATCATCATCGGGTCGATCGCCAGGTAATCGAACGGCTCAGCGATCCGCTGCGGCATCTACTCGTCAACGCCATCAATCACGGAGTCGAACTGCCGGCAGAACGCGAGGCGCTCGGGAAGCCGCCGACGGCAACACTGGCGGTCGGCTTCGACGTGGTGGACCATCGACTGACCATATCTGTCGAAGACGATGGCTCTGGGATCGATTGGGGGGCTGTGCGAGAGATGGCGACGCAGCAAGGACTGCTCGATGAGCCTGATTCGGGGGACCTGGATGCGTTGCGGGGGGTGCTGTTCTCACCCCATTTCTCGACCGCGCAGCCGGGTGAGCTGGTCGGCGACGGTACGGGCCTCGCCACAGTCGCCGAGGCTGTGGAAGCACTTCATGGGACGTTGGTGCTCAAGAGCGAGTCCGGGTCCGGAACCCGTCTAACGATCACGGTGCCCACCAGCCACGCTCTCCAGGACGCGGTAATCATCCGCGCCGCCGGGCAGATGTGGGGGATCCCTGAGATCGCGGTGATCGATCGGGTACCGATCGACGGTGCCGAATTCGTCGAGACTCCGAGCCGTACCGAGATGTTCTGGAACGGGACCACAATACCGGTGACGTCGTTCGCCGAGACCGTCGGTTTGCGTGCCCTCGGCCAGCCAACAAGCGTTCTGGTCGTGTCCAGCCCGGTGGGACCGGTCGGGTTCTCGGTGGAGGAAGATCTCGGCCGGAGGCAGGTCGCAGCCCGTGAACTCGGACCTGTGCTCGACGGAGTGCCTCACCTCACAGGAGCCGCGCTGCTGGGTGGAGGGGACATCGTCGTGCTGGTGGATGCGGCCAAGCTTGCCGAGCGGACTCGGAAGGTGCCTGATCCCGACGCCCCGCGTCGACGAGTGTTCATTGTGGACGACTCACGCGGAGCCCGACAGGTGGTCGGGGGTGCTCTTGGTTCGGCAGGCTTCGAGGTCGACCTGGCAGGCAGTCCGACCGAGGCGCTGTCGGTGCTGGCCGAGCAGGAATTCGATGCGATCGTCGTCGACTACGTCCTCCCGACTATGGACGGCGCGACCCTTGTCGCTCGAGTCCGTGATCTCGGGATCACTGCTCCGATCGTGGTCCTGTCCGGGGCCGCCACCGTCGAGGATCAGGAGAAGGCCCTGGCAGCAGGAGCCAACGCATACCTCGACAAGGACGATGTCCGCGAAGGTGCACTCGCGACGCTACTCCGAGAGCTGATCGAGTAGGAGTTAGGTATTAGGCATTAGGTATTAGGTAGACGGTCTCTTCCTGGTTCCTAACTCCTAGCCCTAACTCCCTTTCAAAATAACACCACTGAGATTCACCGGTGGACCCCTCCGTATACTTCCCGCCATGGATCGTCTGGTGACCGAATCCCCTCTATTCGACGAACTCAACCCCTCGCAACGCGAGGCGGTTGCGGCGACGGAAGGCCCGTTGCTCGTCGTGGCCGGGGCAGGTTCAGGCAAGACCAGGGTGCTCACCTATCGGATCGCCTACCTCATTCGCGAGCTGGGAGTCTCTCCGTACAGCATCCTGGCCATCACTTTCACCAACAAGGCCGCCAACGAGATGAAAGAGCGCGTCGGCCTACTAGTGGGCGCGGTTTCCCGCGGGATGTGGGTCTCGACATTCCACAGCGCTTGCGTGCGGATTCTCCGTCGGCACGCTTCGATGCTTGGTTATCGCAACGCGTTTTCCATATACGACGACATCGACGCCCGTCGTCTCGTCCAATACTGCGTTCGGGATCTCGACCTCGATCCGAAGCGGTTCCCCCCCAAGGGGATACGAGCGGCAATCAGTAACGCCAAGAACGAGCTGATCGACTACGAGTCGTTCGCCCAACAGGGGAGTGGGTTCTATCACGAGAAGGTTGCCGATGTCTATCGGCTCTACCAGCAGCGGCTGCTGGAGGCGTCGGCCATGGATTTCGACGATCTGTTGATGGTGACCGTTGAGTTGCTGGGAGCGTTCCCCCCAGTCCTCGATGAGTATCAGGACCGATTCCGGTATGTACTGGTGGACGAATACCAGGACACCAACCATGCCCAATATCGGTTGGTGCAACTATTGGCGGCCAAACATCGCAACCTGTGCGTCGTCGGCGATTCCGACCAGAGCATCTATTCGTTCCGTGGCGCCGATGTGCGCAACATCCTCGAGTTCGAAAAGGACTATCGAGATGCCCGAGTGGTCGTGCTCGACCGTAACTACCGATCGACTCAGACGATCCTGGACGCTGCCAATGCCGTGATTGCAAACAACCGGGGGCGGACCCCGAAGCATCTCTGGACCGACCTCGGCACCGGTGAACCGGTCACCGTGTATCAGGCCGAGGACGAACATGACGAGGCCGCCTTCATCGCCGAACGTCTCGGAGCTCTCGAGGATGTCGGCCGGCGCCTGTCCGATGCCGCCGTCTTCTACCGCACCCATGCTCAGAGCCGGGTTCTCGAAGAGGTTCTCGTCAGATACGCCATCCCGTATCAGGTGATCGGCGGTCCCAAGTTCTACGACCGGCGCGAGGTCAAGGACGTCATGGCGTATTTGCGGGCGTTGGTCAACCCGTCGGATGAGGTAGCGATGAAGCGGATAGTCAATGTGCCGAAGCGCGGAATCGGAGCCACCAGCATCGGTCATGTCGATCGGTTCGCCGAGGCGAAGGGCATCACCTACTTCGAGGCTCTGGAACGGGCCGGCGAAAACACTCGCCTCTCCGCCCGGGCGGCGAAGCAGATCGCTGAATTCGTGGCGTTGCTGGGTGTGCTGCGGGTTGCGGCTGCTGCCGGACCCCGCGCCGCGCTTCAGTCGGTGCTCGATGACACCGGATACCTTGCCGAGTTCGAGGCCGACGGTGGTTTGGAGGCCCTCAGCCGGGCCGAGAACCTCAAGGAGCTGCTGTCGGTCGCAGCCGAATTCGAAGAGAACGGACCGATGACAGATCTCGGCGACGAGAGGTGGGAGGAACTCAGCGGGAGTCGCCGCCTCGAGCTCTTCCTCGAGGCGACATCGCTGGTCTCGGACGTCGATGGGATGGAGGAAACCGGTGCGGTGACGCTGATGACGCTTCACAACGCCAAGGGCCTCGAGTATCCGGTGATCTTCATCGCCGGGATGGAGGAAGGCGTCTTTCCTCACATGAGGTCGTTGGGCGACCCCGAGCAACTCGAAGAGGAGCGTCGACTGGCGTATGTGGGGATCACGCGAGCGCAGCAACAGCTGTATCTCACCCATGCCACCACCCGGAATCTGTTTGGGGCGACCAACTACAACTCGCCGAGCCGCTTCCTCGGTGAGATCCCGGACGGCCTGCTGAAGGAAGCAGAAAAACGCCAACGGGTGCCCGAGCGCGAGGCGGTCAAACCGCGTCCCACCCTCGACGGATCGAGCGTGGCTGTTGGCGACAGGGTTCGACACCAGCATTGGGGTCTCGGTGTGGTGGTGGCGGTCATCGGCAGCGGAGATCGGGCCGAGGCGACCGTCTCTTTCGAGGGACAGGGTGAGAAGCGGCTGCTCCTCGCCTGGGCTCCGCTGGAGAGAGCGTGACTGAGGGGTCGAGAGTCGAGACCGCATCCGGCCAACTGATCGTTTCCCGCTTCCCGTGTCCCGTTTCCCGAATCAGGTCGCGCCGAGATTCGGGAAACGGGGAACTGGGAACGGGAAACGATCTCTTGACCCCTGGACCTCACTATCTCCCGACTCACTAACCTCGCGTTCTCATGCCGCGTCGCATCCTCATCGCCAAGCCCGGCCTCGATGGTCACGACCGAGGTGCCAAGGTCATCGCCAGAGCACTTCGTGACGCCGGCTGCGAGGTGATTTACAGCGGCCTGCATCAGACTCCAGAACAGATCGTCGAGACCGCGCTACAGGAGGACGTCGCCGGTATCGGACTCTCCGTTTTGAGCGGTGCCCACATGACTCTGTTCCCGAAGGTCGTTGAGTTGCTTGTCGAGAGGGAGGCGACCGACATCGTCGTGTTCGGTGGCGGCATTATCCCGGCCGTCGACATAGAGGCGCTGAAGAAGGTGGGGCTGGCAGAGATCTTCACGCCTGGGACTCCGCTCGCTGATGTGGTGACCTGGGTCAACGACCACATCTCGGAGCGTTGAAAGGAGTCCGGTGGATCTGTTCGAATATCAGGGGAAGTCCCTGTTCGCCCGTCTGGGCGTGCCGGTTCCCGAAGGTCGAGTGGCCCGCACCCCCGAAGAGGCCAGGACCGCTGCCGAGGAGATCGGCGGCAAGGTTGTTGTCAAGGCTCAGGTACAAGTGGGCGGTCGCGGCAAGGCTGGAGGCATCAAACTCGCCGATGGTCCGGACCAGGCCTTCGCCCATGCCACAGACATTCTCGGCATGGACATCAAGGGTCACACCGTCGACATCGTGTGGTTGGAGCAAGCCTCGAATATTGCCGCCGAGTACTACGTGTCATTCACGTTGGATCGCAGCGTCAAGAAGCATCTCGCCATCGTTTCGGCTCAAGGTGGGATGGATATTGAGGCCGTTGCTGCAGATACGCCGGAGGCCGTCGTCAAGATGCACATCGACCCGGTCGTCGGACTCACCAATTGGCAAGCGTCCGAGCTGGTGTATCGAGCGAAGTTGGACCGAGCAACCGCCAGAAAATCGGCGGCGGCACTCCGCAAACTCTATGAGGCGTTCGTCTCACTGGACTGCGACCTGGTCGAGGTGAACCCGCTGATACTCACCGACGACGGGGAAATCGTCGCGCTCGACTCCAAAGTGACTCTCGACTCGAACGCCTTCTTCCGTCACCCCGATTTCGAGGACTTCCGGTCGGCCTTCACCGAGGACCCGATGGAAAAGATGGCCCGTCAGCGAGGTCTCAACTTCATCAAGCTGGATGGTTCGGTGGGAATCATCGGCAACGGTGCCGGCCTGGTGATGTCGACCATCGATGTTGTGGCGCTGGTGGGAGGAGCCGCGTCGAATTTCCTCGACGTCGGCGGTGGTGCCGGAGCGGACACGATCACCAATGCTCTGGAGGTGCTCACCAATGATCCGACGGTCAAGAGCGTGCTGATCAACATTTTCGGCGGCATCACTCGTTGCGATCTCGTCGCCCAGGGGATAGTGGAGGCTCTCGAGGGCCTGGAGCTGCAGTGGCCGATCGTGGTGCGCCTCGATGGGACCAACGCCGTCGAGGGACGCGAGATTCTCCGGGGTGTCGTGTCCGACGCAGTGATACCGGTCGAGACCATGAGAGAAGCAGCCGAGAAGGCCGTCGAGCTGGCGGGGAAGGGCTGATATGGCGATCTACATCGATCACAACACCCGCCTGGTCGTTCAGGGCCTCACCGGATCCCAGGGACGATTCCATGGGTTTCGCAACAAGGCTTACGGGACCAACCTCGTTGCCGGAGTGACACCAGGCAAGGGCGGAACCGATCTCGACGGCGTGCCCATCTTCGACTCGGTTGCCGAGGCGGTCGCCGCGACGGGTGCCAACACTTCGATGGTGTTCGTGCCGCCGGCCTTCGCCGCCGACGGCATCCTCGAAGCTGCGGCCGCCGATGGGATCGAGATCATCGTTGCGATCACCGAGGGAATTCCTGCCCAGGACGAGGCTCGTGTCTACAACTACGTGAAGCAGACGTCGAGTTCGGTCCTCATCGGCCCGAATTGCCCCGGTGTCTTGTCCCCCGGAAAGGCGAACGTCGGTATCACACCTCCGGAGATTGCACTCGAGGGCTCGGTCGGCGTCGTTTCGCGATCGGGCACGCTCACCTATCAGGCGATCCACGAACTCACGTCGCGCGGCATCGGGCAAACCACTTGTGTCGGAATCGGAGGCGACCCGGTGCCGGGCATTTCTTTCATTGACGTTCTGGAGCGCTTCCAGGCCGATGACGACACCGAGGCGATCGTGATGATCGGTGAGATCGGAGGGGATGCCGAGGAGCAAGCCGCTCGGTTCATCGAGCAGCATCTCACCAAGCCCGTTGTCGGATACGTGGCGGGAGTAACCGCGCCGCCCGGCAAGAAGATGGGTCATGCCGGGGCGATCATCTCGGGTTCGAGTGGGACGGCTCAAGCAAAGCAGAGTGCGTTGCGCGCAGTCGGAGTGACGGTGGTGGACGACCCTACCTCGATCGGGGAAGCAGTTGCAGCGCTGCTCTGACGACGCCTGGGACGCCGGGAGGCACCGGGCAGACTCCGATTGCCCGCTACCGTCGAGATATGTCACCGAACGGCGCCTCGTGGCCCACAGCCGGTCCCCTGGTCATCGGCATTGCCGGCGGATCAGGCTCCGGTAAGACCACCATCGCGCAGTCGATCGTGGAGGCGATCGGTCATGACGACGTCGCTCTCATCCAGCACGACGCCTACTACCGCGATCTGAAGCACCTTCCGCTCGAAGAGCGCGCCAAGATCAACTACGACCATCCGGATTCGATGGAGAGTGATCTGCTGGTGGAGCACATTCGTAGCCTGGTGGCCGGGAGTGCCATAGATCGCCCGGTCTACGACTTCACCATCCACAATCGTGCCGAAAAGACCATCCGGGTCGAGCCGAGGCCGGCGATCATCATCGAGGGAATCCTCGTCCTGTACGAGTCGGCGTTGCGGGATCTGATGGATCTCAAGGTCTACGTTGATACCGATGCCGATCTGCGGCTTGTTCGGCGGTGGGAGCGCGACATGAAGGACCGCGGTCGTACCTTCGACTCGGTGCGGGATCAGTACCTGACGACGGTGAGACCGATGCACCTTCAGTTCGTGGAGCCGTCGAAGCGGTACGCCGACATCGTGATACCGGAGGGATACAACCTGGGGGCGGTCGGCACGGTGATTTCGGCGATACGCGAGGTGCTGCGAGGCCGGTAGGTGGGGACTCCAGTTTCCGGGTCAGCAACAGTCGCCAATTGCTATCCGGCAGTCCCATTCCGCGATAATCACCTCCGCACACCACTCCTAGGAGCGAAGATGGCCGACAAGATCACGATGGGTCCCGATGGGCTCCAGGTTCCGGATGAGCCGATCATTCCCTTCATCGAAGGCGATGGGATAGGACCCGATATCTGGTCTGCGTCCCACCGCATTTTCGATGCCGCCGTCGACGCGGCGTACGGAGGCACCCGAACTATCACTTGGACGGAAGTGCTGGCCGGCCAGAAGGCGTTCGACGAGACGGGTGAGTGGCTTCCCACCGACACCATCGAGAGTCTCGAGTCGCACATCGTTGGGATCAAGGGTCCGCTCACCACGCCGGTCGGTGGCGGAATTCGAAGCCTCAACGTCGCCATCCGCCAGATCATGGACCTCTATGCCTGCGTGCGACCGATTCGCTGGTATCAGGGGGTCCCTTCTCCGGTCAAGCACCCCGAGAGGATCGACATGGTCATCTATCGCGAGAACACCGAGGATGTCTATGCGGGCAAGGAGTTGCGCGCCGGCAGCGCCGAGGCGAGAAAGCTGCTCGAATTCCTCAAATCCGAGTACGGCTGGGAGATCCGGTCGGACAGCGGAATCGGGATCAAGCCGATTTCTGAGACAGGTTCGAAGCGGCTCATCCGAGCGGCGATCAAGTTTGCTCTGGACAACGGCCGCAACAACGTCACGCTGGTGCACAAGGGGAACATCATGAAGTTCACCGAAGGTGCTTTTCGGGAGTGGGGTTACGAATTGGCCAAGGATGAATTTGGGGATCGGACCGTGTCGTGGGAGGAGAGCGGTGGGGACCCGGGCGACAGGATGTTGATCCAGGATGTAATCGCCGATGCCTTCTTGCAGCAGATCCTCACCCGAGCCGAAAACTACGACGTCATCGCAACGATGAACCTCAACGGGGATTACATCAGCGACGCTCTGGCGGCTCAGGTCGGCGGTATCGGTATAGCTCCCGGAGGAAACATCAACTACGAGACTGGTCACGCCGTGTTCGAAGCTACCCATGGCACCGCACCCAAATACACGGGTCAGGACAAGGTGAATCCGGGTTCATTGACGCTGAGCGGGATGTTGATGCTGCGCTACATGGGATGGATCGAGGCGGCGGACCGCATCGAGGCCGCGATAGAGGCTGCCATCGGAGACCGGATAGTCACCTACGACTTTGCCCGACTCATGGACGATGCAACCGAGGTCAAGACCAGCGAATTCGCCGACGCGGTCATTGAGCGGCTCTGAACCGGTAAGGGTAGCCAGTAGCCAGTAGCCAGTAACCAGTAGAAGGAGCCTCCGAGGTACTGGGTACTGGGTGCTTTCGCCCCTGATTTCTCATTGCAATGCCTCACTAACGTCAGATCAACACACCACTGGAGGTCAAGTGAGCAAGATCACCGTTGTCGGCGCCGGCAAATACGGGTCGACCACCGTTCAGCGACTGGCCGGCGCCGATCTCGCAGACGAGGTCGTGATGATCGACATCGTTGAGGGTCTTCCGCAAGGTTTGGCACTCGACATGAACCAGTCACGTTCGGTCGAGCGCTACCGGACCAAGGTGATCGGCACCAACGACTATGTCGACACAGCCGGCAGCGACGTCGTCGTGATCACCGCCGGGTTGCCCCGCAAACCGGGGATGAGCCGGATGGACCTGCTCGAGGTCAATGCCAAGATCGTCAAGGACGTGACCGAGCAGATCGCCACCGCATCGCCGGATGCTGTCCTCGTCATAGTCACCAATCCGCTCGATCACATGACGACGCTTGCCGCCGAGGTGTCGGGCTTTGCCAAGGCGCGGGTCATGGGGCAGGCAGGCAACCTCGACACCGCTCGTTTCACCCACTTCATTGCAGAGAGGACCGGTGCCGACATCCTCGAAGTGGAGGCACTCACGCTCGGCAGCCACGGGGCAACGATGGTGCCCATCCCGTCCCAGTGCTGGGTCGCAGGCAAGCCTCTTACCGAAGTCCTCGACGCCCAAGAGATAGAGGAACTCGTCGAACGGACGCGCAACGGTGGGGCGGAGATCGTGAGCCTGCTCAAGACCGGAAGCGCCTACTACGCACCTTCAGCTGCTGCAGCAAAGATGGTGCGAGCGGTGCTGAAGGACTCCAATGAGCAGATGCCGGTGTGCGCTTGGACCGGCGGCGAGTACGGCATCAGCGACGTCTATCTGGGGGTTCCGGCGAAGGTCGGAGCCGGAGGTGTTACCGCGATAACCGAGTTGGATCTCACCGACGACGAGCTGATGGAGCTGCGTGCGGCCGCGGCCGCGGTGCAGGAGAAGGTGGAGGAACTCCACTCTCTAGATGTTTGAGGGAGCCTGCAATCGGTGGCGTGCGGGCCGATCCGCCCGCAGCGTTCTTCCCGAGATGGTTGGCGCCAGGCCCTCAGTCGCCCGGTGGAATTCCCTTGGATTAGGCCGAGATGCCGGCCGGGTCAGCCGGTGACCGATAGCTGAGACTCGGATTGGCGAGCGGCTTCCTGTTGTTTGCGGGCACGTTCGACGGCGATGATCTCGTCGCGACGTTGTGCCCACAGGCCGACGGCCCCGACGAATGCGACCAGCCCGCCGAACCATGCCCACATCACCCCGGAGGTGATCTGGAGGTTCTTGATTTCTGCTGCCAGGCCGGTGCGGTCGAGTTGGGCTTGATCGAGCGTCACCCGCAACGCCGCAGACATGGTCATCGATATCACCCATATGGCCACTATTCCGTTGATCACCATGCGCCAACCAGCGAGTGCCCGCGGAGGCCGGGAGAGGGCGAGCGCGCCGATGATCGACCCGGCTACCGCGACCAACACCCAGAGCGGCTGCTCGTTCTTGAGGAGAGGACCTGTGATCGCGAACAGGGTCACCAGGAATCCGGCCAGCCAGATTCCGATCCGAGTCGCCCTGCGCCGCCTGTTCCACGACTCGGGGATGGAATCTTCGAGCAGAGACCTGACCACGATCCCGCCCACGATCGAAAGGAAGACGTGGATGATGAAAGGGGTCTTCACATCGTTGGTATCGGTGATGATGGCTACCGCGACGCCGAACCCGACGAGCACCGCGACCGCGATGATCGAGTGTGCCAAGGTCTCCTTGAGGATGCCGTACGAGAGCAGGACGGCGAGAACGGCAATGACGAGCGCGGTAGCAGCGATCACGGCTCCCTGAGTCACCTCATAGCCGCGAAACGACCAGGGCTCGATGAGAAAGCGGAAAGTGGGTTTGACTCGAACGTACTCCCACGCGATCGACTGGGCCATGATGGCCATGCCGATGACGGTCAACGACAACGGCCGGTTCTTCAGGAACTTCCTCACCATTGCTCCAGGAGTCGATGCGGCGTCACTCTACACACGAGTCGATGGGTGGTCCCGGAGCCGAACCGGATGGTGACTGATCTGGGGTCGATCGAACCGATTGGTCGGCGACTTGTTGAAATTCAAGGGTTTTTCTGGCGAATGTCTAGTATTTCGTCAACTGGTGTTGTTAGAGTTACACCGATGTTATTCCCCGAGGAGGAGTGGAAGTATGAACAAGAGCGAGCTCGCCGAGGCGGTAGGAACCTCATTCGGCGGCAACAAGACGATGGGCGCCGCCGCGCTCGATGCCGTATTCGGGGCACTCACTGAAGCCCTTGCCAATGGCGAGAAGATTCAGGTCACCGGTTTCGGATCATTCGAAGTCCGTCACCGCGAGGCTCGTATGGGGCGTAACCCTCGTACCGGTGAGCCGGTCCAGATCAAGGCAAGCAACGCGCCGGCCTTCAAGTCCAGCAAGGCACTCAAGGAAGCCGTCAACTAGCCGGATCTCTCGAACGCGAACAACGGGCGCCCATTCGGGCGCCCGTTGTCAATTCTCGACAGCCGGTCGATCAGTATTCGACGTCGATGCTGGAGGCTGCCTCGGCGAACTGTGTGAGCACCGCCTGATTCATCATGAGCTTTGCCATGTTGCCGGTGACCTTGAGCTTGCCGGTCATGAACGCCATCTGCGTGTTGAGGTCGCCCTTGCTGATGGCGGTGGCCGTCTCGTAGTCGTTGGTGATCGAGGCATCCGGATCTTCGGCGTCACCGGCTCCCGCCTCGGCTGAGCCATCGCTTATGGCGACGTAATAGCGGGTCTCCGACGCCTCCGGTGCATCTGTGACCTCGAACTGGAGGGTGAGGTCGATTTCGGCGATCGCGTTCTTGAAGCCGTCGTGGGCGTTCACCGCCTCGGTGAGCGCCGACAGCCAATCCTGGGTGAGGAACTGGGCCAAGACCTTTCCTTTCTCGTCTCTCATCCGAGACTACCTCTTTGTTCGCAAGAGGTCGGCGGCTGCGCCGCCTCCCGCAATTAGCAATTAGCGATTAGCAATAGGGAACCACTCCCCCCTTGAGGGTGATCTGTCGCGGTTAGTGCCCGACGGTTGGTTGGATCACTCTCCCCTCTGGGGGGAGTCAATCGGCCGCAGGCCGATTGGTGGGGGGACTCACCAAGTCGCGGCAATCCCGCTGCCTATCTGACCACACACCGACTCGGCGAACTGACCCACAAGACGCATGATCGAGTGGCTACCCAACCTGGCGCAACCACCCGGTGAAAGGCCACTACGACATACAAGACGTGTTGGCCTGACGGAGACGAAGACCAGGTACCCCCCACCAGCTCGCTTCGCTCGCTGACTCCCCCCAAAGGGGAGAGTATTCAGAACAGAACCGTCGGCCCTATCGCGCAACCCGACACCCTTGAGGGGGAGTCAACGACCGTAGGTCGTTGGAGGGGGGTCCTCCGACTCCGGGACCTGCCTACGCACTGGCGTATTGCTAATCCCTAATCCCCCAACTCCGCCGTCGCCATGACACGACGGACGAAGCGCTTCACTTCAGGCGAAGGTGAGTCGAGGGGAGCGCGGCTGTGGCCCGCCGCCAAGCCGGCACGACCGGCGGCGTACTTGACGCCCGGGATGCCGTGACCCTCGATTGCGATCGACAGTACCGAAAGCCTGGATTGGAGAGTTTCGGCCGCGCGCAACGATCGACGCGCTGCGATCACTGTGTCGCCAACCAGCCGCGGGGCGTAGTTGGTGCTGGCGGTTATGGCGCCGTGAGCTCCGCCGGCGATCGACAGACTGATGGCGGGGGTGGCACCTACGTACAATTTGAAACGGTCTGGTATTGCTCTCACCAGGCGGGATGAACGGATCGGATCACCTCCCGAATCCTTCATCCCCACGATGCGTGGATGCGACGAGAGTGAGGCGACGCTCGACTCGGCGAGTTCGACACCAGTCACCTTCGGCACCGAGTAGAGGAGCACCGGCAACTGTGCCGCCTCGGTGACCTCGACGAAGAATGCCTCGATCAGGTCGGGCCGGTGGCGAACGAGCGTCGTCGGGGTCACCACAAGGGCCGCATCGGCGCCGCCTTCACCGGCCTCGTGCATCGCCGCGATCGCAGAGCGAACCGTTTCAGCGTGAATCCCGCACAGGAGGAAGGACCGCGGAGAGACCTCGCGAGCCGCGGCGATGAGGATGCGCCGCTCTCCGGATTCGAGGTAGGGGCCTTCCCCGGTGCTGCCTGCGATGAGGTGTCCTCGCAACCCGAGATCCCACATTCGTGCGACGTTGTGGCGGTGTGCCTCGAGGTCGAGTTCACCGGTACGGGTGAACGGAGTGATCAGAGCCGGCATGACAGGGGGGAGGGAACGCATCTGGGGAAGAGTATTCGCTGATTGGGCTGAATTCGTTTCCCGTTTCCCCTTTCCCGAATTCTGCGGATGGTCGGGATGCATTCGGGAATCGGGGGACTCGACGAAGGCTCGTCCGGATGGCGGCCGGCGCGTCGCATCAGGTGTGACGAAATCAGGTCAGGAACGGGAAACGAATTCATGGGTCTTACGGCCTTCGCTCTGTGCTCTGCAACGCGCGAGAATGCTGATTGGGACGGCTTACAAGGAGATGGTCCGTGGCGACCACTGAGGAAGCGCCGACGCGGCGCCGATATCCATGGCCGATCGAGTTCTACCGATCGGCAGTGGGGAAGAAATGGGTGATGGCGCTGACGGGCATCGCACTGCTCGGATTCGTGGTGGCGCACATGATCGGCAACCTCAAGGTCTACTTCGGCCCGGAGGATTTCAATCATTATGGCGAGGCGCTACGCGACCTCGGTGGTGACCTGGTGCCGCGCACCTCTCTGTTGTGGGCTTTGCGGATCGGGCTGTTGGGCGCGGCGTTGCTGCACGTCCATGCGGCTTACAGCCTCACCTACACCAACTGGAAAGCTCGGGGCGGCCGATACCGCCAACGGGACTACGTCGCCGTGACCTATGCCAGCCGCTCGATGCGCTTCACCGGGACCGTGGTGTTGTTCTTCATCGTCTTCCATCTGGCAGACCTCACTTGGGGAACCGCACCGGTGGCGCCGGACGAGTTCTTCCGGGGCGACGTATATGCGAATCTCGTCGCCAGCTTCGAGCGCCTTCCCGTGGCGATCCTGTACATCGTCGCCAACCTGGCGTTGGGTGTACACATCTATCACGGCACCTGGAGCCTCTTTCAGAGCCTCGGCTACAGCCATCCCCGGTTCAACAGGTGGCGCAAGGGCTTGGCCGCCGGACTGACCGCAGCAATCGTGCTCGTCAACCTGTCGTTCCCGATCGCGGTGCAAGTCGGAATCCTTGAGATCTGAGTCGGAGGCACCAGTGCAACTCGATGCAAAGATCCCTGAGGGCGCTCTCTCCGAGAAGTGGGATTCCCACCGGTTCTCGACCCCACTGGTTGCGCCGTCCAACCGCCGCAAGTTCGAGGTGATCGTCATCGGCACGGGCCTGGCCGGTGCCGCTGCTGCTGCCACGATGGGAGAACTCGGATATCGGGTCAGGACTTTCACCTATCACGACAGCAATCGACGCGCTCACAGCATCGCGGCGCAGGGGGGCATCAATGCTTCCAAGAACTACCGGAACGACGGTGACAGTGACTACCGGTTGTTCTACGACACCATCAAGGGTGGGGACTACCGGTCCCGGGAGGCCAATGTGTATCGCCTGGCCCAGGTCAGTGGCGAGATCATCGACCAGGCGACCGCTCAAGGAGTCCCATTCGGGAGGGAGTACGGCGGTCTACTTGCCAACCGCTCGTTTGGAGGGGCGCAGGTATCGCGCACCTTCTACGCCAGGGGTCAGACGGGTCAGCAGTTGTTGCTGGGGGCGTATCAAGCGCTGGCGCGTCAAATAAAGGCCGGCACGGTGAACGCCTACACCCGATGCGAGATGCTCGACATTGTGGTGGCCGACGGCCGGGCGGTCGGTGTCGTCGTACGTGACATGCTCACCGGCGAGATCAGTTCTCACAGTGCCCACGCCGTGGTATTGGCCACCGGCGGCTATTCGAACGCCTACTTTTTGTCGACCAATGCCAAGGCGTGCAACGGCACCGCGATCTGGCGAGCCCATCGCAAAGGAGGATTGTTCGCCAATCCCTGCTTTACCCAGATCCACCCGACCTGCATTCCGGCGGCGGACGAGTTCCAATCGAAGTTGACCTTGATGTCGGAGTCGCTGCGCAACGACGGACGCATTTGGGTCCCGGCCGAGGTCGATGAGGCTCGGCCGGCTGCCGACGTGCCGGAGGATCAGCGCGACTACTTCCTGGAACGGCGGTACCCGGCTTTCGGCAATCTGGTTCCGCGCGATGTGGCCTCCCGTGCTGCCAAGAAGGAAGTCGACTCGGGCAAGGGCGCCGGTCCGATGAAAAACGGGGTATACCTCGACTTTGCCGAGGCGATCGGTCGGCTGGGTCGTGACACGGTAGAGGCAAGGTACGGGAACTTGTTCGAGATGTACCAGCGGATCACGGATGAAGATCCGTACCAGGTGCCGATGCGGATCTACCCGGCTCCCCACTACACGATGGGTGGCCTCTGGGTGGACTACAACCTCATGACAACGGTCCCCGGCCTGTACTCGATTGGTGAGGCCAACTTCTCGGATCATGGTGCGAACCGACTCGGAGCCAGTGCGCTGATGCAGGCTCTCGCCGACGGTTACTTCATCCTTCCCAACACGATCGCGGCGTACCTGTCGGAGTCGCTCGGCGTCGATCCGATGTCTACCGCCGAGCCTGCTTTCAAGCAGGTGGAGACGGATGTCATCAAACGCATGGACCGGCTGTTGGACGCCAACGGTTCCCGCACCGTCGACTGGTTCCACCGCGAGCTCGGCAAGATCGTCTGGGAGCACTGCGGGATGGCTCGCAGTGCCGAAGGTCTCACTAAGGCGATCAGTGAGATTCCTGCGCTCAAGGAGGAGTTCTTCGCCGATGTCAAGATCATGGGCGAAGGCGATTCTCTGAACCAGACGCTGGAGAAGGCCGGTCGGGTCGCCGACTACTTCGAGCTCGCCGAACTCATGTGCCGAGATGCCCTGCATCGCGAGGAATCCTGCGGTGGCCATTTCAGGGTGGAACACGTCACCGATGACGGCGAAGCAAAGCGCAACGACGACGAGTTCACATTCGTGTCGGCGTGGAGCTTCGAGGGTGATGGTGCCGAGCCAAGCCTCACCAAGGAGATACTCGAATTCGAGAATGTGGAGCTGACGACGAGGAGCTATAAGTAGTGGATGTAACACTTCGCGTCTGGCGTCAAGACGGGCCGAACCGTCCGGGAGCTTTCGAGGAGTACTTCGCTCCCGGCATCAGTTCGCACGCTTCGTTCCTCGAGATGCTCGATATCGTCAACGATCGCCTCACGCTCGACAACCGGGAGCCGATCGCCTTCGAGCACGACTGCCGAGAGGGAATCTGCGGTGCCTGTGGGATGATGATCAACGGGCAGGCCCACGGCCCGCAGCAGGGGACTGCTACCTGCCAGCTGCACATGCGAAAGTTCCGCGATGGGGCGGTGATCATCATCGAACCGTGGCGGGCCGCCGGATTTCCGGTTCTCAAGGATCTAGTGGTGGATCGGAGCGCCTTCGATCGGATCGTTGAGGCTGGTGGTTACATCACCGTCGACACCGGGAGCGCACCGGACGCCAATCTTGTCCCAATAGCGCAGGAGGCCGCCGAGGCATCGATGGATGCCGCCGTGTGTATTGGCTGCGGCGCCTGTGTGGCTGCCTGTCCGAACAGTGCTGCCCAATTGTTTACTGCCGCCAAGTTGGCCCACCTGAATCTCCTGCCCCAAGGCCAAGCGGAGCGGTACATCCGAGCCGAAGCCATGGTCGACACCATGGAGTCTTTCTTCGGGTCGTGCACCAATCACGCAGAGTGTGAGGAAGCGTGTCCGAAGAATATCTCGATCGACTTCATCGCACTCCTCAACCGTGACTACATCAAGGCCAAGTGGCGCAACGGGAGACTCGCCGCGCAGCGCTGAGCCTCGCTTCGCTCGGAGGCGTTAGTCATTAGTCCTTAGTCATTAGGTCAGAGGCGGGGCTGTCGGCTGTCTCCTGTCTTCGTCTTTTCTTTCCTAAGGACTAACGACTAAAGGCTAAGGACTAACAGTGCGCGCGCTCCGCGCGCACTGTCAAGGTTCCCTCCTGCCACTCATAAGGCCGCGCGCGGTAGTGAGCTGTTATGCGAAAAGCATTTGACGCACGCGCGCTCCGCGCGCATAATGTCACTGCCGTAATTACAGCTGTGTAAGGAACTGCAATGCTCGAGCAACTCAAGCAAGCTTTAGCCACCGGCTACGACCTCGAGTGGCAGGACAAGGCGAACTGCACGGGGGCCAATGCCAATCTCTTTTTCCCCGAGCGCGGCGCCTCGACGAGGACGGCCAAGGGGATCTGTCGCGAGTGTCAGGTTCGGGTGGAATGCCTGGAATTCGCAATCACGACCGGCGAGAAGTTCGGCATCTGGGGCGGGATGTCCGAACGCGAAAGGCGCCGGGTGCGTAAGGAGCGTCAGATTGCTGCTGCGCGGAAGGTTTCGTAGGGCTCGGCGCCGGTCGGCTGGGTAGGGACCCGGCCGACATTGTGATGAGGTGTTAGCCGAAGAGCCGTGGGTGCAGCGCCGGGTGCGTAAGGAGCGTCAGATTGCTGCTGCGCGGAGGGTTTCGTAGGGCTCGGCGCCGGGGCACGGATGGCCAAGCGCCCATCGTCGAGTCGAATTGCGAATTGCGAATTGTGAATTGCCCACGGCCAGTAACCCACCGAATCGCTCTCTCGTACAATGGACCAGTCGCCGAATGGAGTGGTTGCCTTGGTAGTCGTGATCGTTGTGGCTGTGGCCGTGCTCGTCGGTGTCGCCGCGCTCTTCTTCGCTCGCCGAAGCCATTCTTCCGGTGGCGCCGACACCGGATCGGTGTCCGTCGAGACCAAACCGTCGGGCCCTCAGGTTGCGGACTTCCACGTCTCGGAAGGTTCGGCCCTGGTCTATTTCGAGGTTCCGATTGCCGCCGGCAAGGTCGATTCGGTGCTGGCGGATCTCCTCATCGCAGAGGCGGTGGAGGTTGTTCGAGAGAAGCGGCGCACCCTCCCGCTGGATGAGGTCAACCGGGTCATCGCATTCGGTAGGCGCGATGGAGATTGGATCGAGATCGGCAGAGTCGAGCTCGACACCCCCGGGACTCTCCCTCCTCCGATGGTCCCCGAGTTGCTTCCTCACGCATCGCGTCCCGGTTTTGATCCATTTGACAGAATCTCCGACCTACCGCAGAGTCCGCCGGGACTGGCCAACACGGCTACGGCCGAGACGCTGAGTCCCCTGGTTCCGACGATCAAGCTGTCGCAGGCCGTCGAGGCCGGTATTCGTGCCCAAGGATTGGATCCCGATTCGGTCGATGCCTGCGTCCTGGTACTCGGAGTGATGCGTCTTTCGGGGTACGCCATCACCGAGCGTTCGGCCGATACCATGGATGCGGTCCGGTTCGGGCAGCGAATCTTCTTGCGAACCGTGTGTCAGGTCGGCCTCGATCATCCGGAGTTGCCGGAGAGTCAGGTCGGTCGCTTCGTGGTCGATTTCATCTCCTCGGGTGCCGATCGCGGCTTGCTCATCACAGAGAAGTTTTCTCCGTTCGAAATCTACGATCGGGAACGCCGCGAGCCCCGGATGCGGTTCATCACCCGGGAGCGGGTGCAGGGGTTCATCGACGCGCTTGCCGTGGAGTGAGTCCGGGCTCATTGAAGGAACGCTGTCTCACCTGGAGGCGTTAGTGACAATGGCGGATGCCTGACCACGCCATACCCACTTGGGAAGAGGTGGCTCGCGACCATGGACGTCGGATCTACAACTTCGCATATCGGCTCACCGGGAACCCCGATGACGCCAGCGATCTCATGCAGGAGGTGCTCCTGCGGGTCCGACGCGGGCTCGCCGGCTACACGCCTGGCTCATTCGAAGGCTGGCTGTGGCGGATCACCCGAAATGCCTTCCTCGATGATGTTCGGCGCAGGAAGCGCCGGCCGACGGTGGCGCTTCCCGAGGACGACCGAACTGCTTTCGGTTCGGTGTCCGAACCCGAGGATGTTCTGGCCGAGACTCGGCTCCCGGAACACCTCCAGCAGGCCCTTCTTGCCCTCCCATTCGATTTCCGCGAGGCGGTCGTGATGTGTGATGTCGTCGGGCTCACCTATGACGAGATCGCCGAGGCGACTGCGATTCCGGTGGGCACGGTTCGCAGCCGGATTCACCGCGGCCGCAAAATGTTGAGGGGTATGCTCGAATGACCCATCCGATCGACATCCTCTCGGCCTTGCTCGACGACGAGTTGTCGCCGGAGGAACATTCCACGGTCACCTCCCATCTCGAAGGTTGTGCCGCATGTTCTGCGGACCTCGCCGGCCTTGCCCGAGTGAGGAGCTGGGTCCGGGCGCTGCCGGAGCAGGAACCGCCGGTTCCGCTGGTCCCTGCTCTACGTCGGCCGCCCCGTTGGATCTGGGCTGCCGCCTCGGCTGCTGCTGCGGTTCTAGCCATCGGCCTGGTGGTTTCGCCGGCTCGGCCAGAGGTGTTCGACCTGGACACGCTTGCTGGTCAGCACACGGCGCGAGTGGTGGTTGCTCCCGGTATTTCTTCGATCAGAGGCCCAGTGGGTGGACCGTGATTCGATATTCGATACCACTCGCGCTGGCCGGGTTGATCTTGCTGCCGACAGCGACGTACGCCGATGAGGGCCTCGCCGATGTCCTGGAGTCGGCGATGGACGCCGATTTCCACGGTTCGGGTGTGGTCATGTGCAGGTGGGGTCAGGACTCGGCGGCGACCACCTACGAGGTCACCCGTTCAGACGGTATGTCGATGGTGAGTGGACCCGCCGGCGACTTCATCCTCTCGGGCTCGCTCATCGCCACGCAGTCCGGGGCCGATTGGTATGCGCTCGAAGTCGGCGAATGGTCGGCTTGGAATCTGTCGGAGCGGTACTCGCTTGGTGACCGCGTGGCGACTACCCGTCTCGGCAGGCCCGCCACGGAAGTGATCGTGATGGAAGGCGAGCGAAAGCGAGCTCGCCTCGTGATCGACGACGAGAGCACGGTTCCGCTTTTGACCGAGGTATTCGACGGCAACGGAGACGTCTTCCGGTTCGCCGCATTGGTGGAGTTCATAGCGGCTCCGGTGACCGAGTTGGAGATGCCTGAAGGGTTCATGGAACATGAGATGCTGATGTCGGATGTGCCCTCACCGAGGCTTCCCGGCGCGGCCTTCGGCTACTCCCGAACCGACACTTATGCCATGGGGGATACCGGTACTCAGGCCTTCTACACCGATGGTCTGTTCTCGTTTTCCGTGTTCGAGGCGGGACTGGGCACCAGGCCTGCGGAGTTCGATTCCGCAACCCGGTTCGAAGTCGACGGGGTCGCCTACAGCCGGATAGTCACCCCCAGCAATGTGTGGGTGGCCTGGAGCACGCCTGACCGTTCCTATGTACTGGTCGGGGATCTTCCGCCGGACCACATCGAAGAAGTTCTCAGACGCTTGCCGAAGCCGGGGTTTCGTGGCGTGATCATGAGGCTCTTGTTCCGACTGTTTGGGTGAGGTAGGAAGGAATTAGGCATTAGGGATTAGGTACTAGGCAGAGTCTTCCTAACGCCTAACGCCTAACCCCTTCCTCCCGCCACAGCGGCAGTGTCACGGTAAAGATCGATCCCTCCTGCGGCTTGCTGATCACGGTTACGTCACCGCCGTGGTCGCGGGCTATGTGGCGCGCGATGCTGAGGCCGAGTCCGGTGCCGGGCTCGGAACGATCGACCCGATAGAACCGCTCGAAGATGCGATCGGTTTGATCCTTGGCTATTCCGATTCCCTCATCTTGCACGGTGAAGACCACCGACTCGCCCTGGACCGAGGTCCGAAGCCAGATACGGGACGGCGGACTTCCCTCTGGCAAGTTCGAGAACTTGGCGGCGTTGTCGATGAGACCGACAAGCAATGAGCGAAGCTGTCGTTCATCCCCGGCGATGCAGACGCCGGGCGGTGCCGCTTCCACGATGAGTTCAGCCCCGCGTTCGGTGACGGCTCGGCCCATCTCGTCGGCTGCAGATTCTGTCAGCTCTGAGGCCTGAACAGCTTGGGTTCGTGCCTTCTGGGCTTCGGCCTGGCTCAACTGGAGGATGCTGTCCACCATTGCACCCAGGCGAGTTGATTCCTGTCCGAGGCGGGACGCCAGCCGTCGTGCCACTTCAGCGTCGTCAAGACTGTCGGCAACCGTCTCGCACAGCGCCGCCAGAGCAGACAGCGGCGTGGTGAGTTGGTGACCCACGTTGGCGATGAAATCGCGCCGTGTCTCACTCATTCGACGCCGTTCGGTGATGTCCTCCAAGTAGGTGACGGCACCGACGCTCTCCACCCCGAAGTCGAGAGGCACGACCACTATTTCGACAGAGCGTCCAATCGGCGCGCCTGATTCGACCTCGGTCGAGATCGTGGTTCGGTTGAGAATCGCCTGTTCGATGGCCTCCCTGAGCCTTGCTTCTGCGATGGCCTCGCCTTGTTGTGCCCCCAGGTACTGATCGGCGGGCTGATTGGCGAAGGTCACCATTCCGTGGTCGTCGGTGATGATGATTCCGAGCCGAGCCGCTTGTAGCGCTCCTGCCAGCTGCGCTCGCTCCCTTTGGGCATGGGAGGTCGAGCGTTCGAGCGTCTGCAGCGCTTCCTCCAGAGCCGCCTCGCGGTGCCACGATCGCTTGGGTGGGTTGCCGCCGATGCGTCGTCGGGCGGCATCCACAGCGTGACTCAGCCCTCTTGCCCTGTTGAAGAAGAGAAGGGCGAGCCCGGTCGAGACGACGGCGACCGCAAGGGCGATCACGGTGATCATGTCCACGTCATCGCACTATAGGGACGCAGTCCTCATCTGCGATTTTCGCGTTCTGGGTGCTGTCGGCGGCTGAGAGTTCGTGCCTCATAGGCGTGGACTCGGTGGCCTGGGGTTGGGGCTCCGGTCACGCCGCGATGAGCTGTATGGCGAAGAGCCGTGGGTACAGAGGGCGTGTCAAAGGTGGTCCAAGCCCAGATACCTAATACCTAACGCCTAATACCTAATACCTAAATGGCTAGATGGCGTTGAGTGCAGCCAGGTAGTCGTCGTAGTCCCGGGCGACCCCGCGGCTTTCGGTGGCGATGACGGCGCGTACGACACCTTCTTTGTCGAGGACGAAGCTGCTCCGGTTGGCCGCTCCCACCTTCGGATCAAAGGTTCCGTAGGCATCGGTGACGGACCCGTGCGGCCAGAAATCGCTGAGCACCGGGAATTTGAATCCGTTCTGCTCCGCCCAGACCTTGTTGGAGAACAGGGTGTCGGTGGTGATCGCCACCACGTTGGCGTCGATCTCGTTGAGTTCTTCCATCCGATCGCGGATGGTGCACAGTTCGCCTTCGCAGGTTCCGGTGAACGGGAACGGGATGAAGACGATCAGGCTCTTACGACCGGCGAGGTCGGTGAGGGACACGGTTTCCCCATCGACGTTGCGCAGTTCGAAGTCGGGAGCGGGCTGTCCGATGTCGATGGGCATGAGTAGATCCTGTGGTCGGGGGTCTTCAGCGTAACCCCGATGCCCGATGCCCGACTCCCGAAGGAGTCCGGTCGCCAGTCCTCAGTCACCAGTCACCAGTCTCCAGTCAGAACGCAGAGACAGGTCAGGCGCGCTCTGATCGGGTATCTCGACAGGGTCGCAATCACGAGCGCTGCAGACGCGTTTCTGATGTCGGAGGCCGCTACGTGTGGAACGGGCAGCTCGACGGAACTCGGAGGCGAGTCCGGCAGGCGCGTTGATGGGATTCCGCGAGGCCACGTTTAGATCGGGTGCTTCCTAGAGAAGAACCCGCGCTGCCCACCCGACCACATCTTCCAGTTCGCCCAGGGTCGGCAGCATCTGGGGGCCGTCCCACATCTTGGCCAGGGTGTCATCGCCCCAGCGGCCGTCCACCTCTTCGCAGAATTCGGCTCCCAGCCGGTACTGCTGGTGTTTGAGGTCGAGGCCCAGAACCTGCTGCAGGATTTGCTCGCCCTGTGATGGCTCCTCACGCCTGTCATCGATCGCCTGGCGTATCCGCGGTGCTTCGGGGATGAGACCCGGTGCGGCCCGTTCGATCAGGTACTCACCATATCCCTCCATCACCGCCATGAATGCCCGGACGTCTTCGAGGGGGCCCTGCTGGGCCTCGCTGGCGAGTAGACCGGAGAAGCCAGATGGATCGTCGAGCATGCGCTGCAGCGACTCCGGGTCCTGGAGGGTCTCCATCCGGCGGGAGATCTCATCCGGGTCGATCTCGAGCCCTTCGACGAAGGCGTGCATGAGCATCAGGAAGTGCTCTTTGACCCAGGGGACTGCGAACTCTGCATGGTGGGTGACTTCGTGTAGCGCTACCCAGAGCCGCGTCTGACGGAGATCCAGGTCGTGATCTACTGCAAAGGCCTCGATGTTGGGGACAACGAACGAGATCGGCGTCTCGGTGCCGGCGGGGATTCCCACGTCGAATTGACCGAGGATACGGTGGCTCATAAAGCCGACTACCGACCCCATCTGCATGCCGATCAGTGCAGGCCCGAGTGGCTGGAGCGGGGATCCGAACCCCTCGCCACCGGCCATCTTCTCGGCCACCGGTTCGGCCAAATAGGAGAACGCCTCGACGTTGTTCCCGGCCCAGGTACGGCGATCGACTGCCAGCACATCGATGGTCTTCCCGGTCGGATCCAGTGGTGATGTCGCTGCTATCCGCATTCCTGCCGTGGCTGCCAGCTCGCGGTATTCCTCGGCAAGCCACGGATCGACCGGTTCCGATTCCCCTGCGACGCTCTCGGCGATCTCGCGGGCGAGCCGCCAATTGACCGACCCATTGGAGCGAAAGAGATCGGCGAGACGGTCGAACAGGTTGTCGCTCTCCATCACACTCCCTCCGGACGTTCCAGGAGCTCCATGTCGAGGAGCACGATTTCTCCATTGCGCAAGATCTGGAGTTTTGCGACGTCGCCGACGCGATAGAACCGCAGTCGCACGACGAGACCGTCCATTGTCGTCACCTGCTGTCCATCAACGGATTCGATGATGTCACCGACCAGCAGGCCGGCGGCGTCGGCGGCGGTGTCTTCGATCACAGATGCCACTGCGACGCCGGCGGGGGCAACCGCTCCATCTATCTCGATTTCGAAGTGAGTCGAGCCGGTAATGCCGAGGAAGGCGTGTCGGGCTCCCCCAAATTCGAGTATGTCCTGGGTGATGCGCGTCATCATCTCGACCGGGATGGCGAAGCCGAGCCCCTCGGCCCCCACGTCGCTGACGCCGATCGCCGACGTGATACCGATGAGTCGGCCCTTCGAGTCGACCAGGGCGCCGCCCGACGAACCGCGAGTGATGGGGGCATCGGTTTGCAGCATGCCGAAGAGTTCGACATCGCCAGCGACCTGAACCCTTCGATCAAATGCCGAGAGTACGCCCACGGTCACGGAGGGTCCGCCGGCGAGTCCGAGCGGGCTACCGATCGCGATTGCGGGGTCGCCGATGGCCATGTCGACGCTGGTTCCGAGTTCGATGGCGGTGAGCCCGAGGGCATCGATGGTGATGACCGCCAGATCGGTGAGCGAATCGGTTCCGACGACTTCGGCATCGTATGAACGCCCATCGGCGAAGACGACCCGGACGGCAGCCGCCCCACCGACCACGTGTTCATTGGTGACCAGGGTTCCGTCGATGTCGATGACCACACCCGAACCCGAGCCGGTGACGATGAAGTCGGCTCCGTCGATGATTCCGATCTCAACCGTGACGATCGAGGGGAGCACCTTCAGCGCCACCGCCGCCGCCGGTGCTGCCGAAAACTCAGTGGTGATGATCTGCGTTTCGACCAGTTCGACGACGGCACTCGGCAACGGTGCAGTGTCGCCCCGCAGCAGGAAGACCGCAGAAGCGGACGCCGCTCCGACCAGGGCGGAGGCAACGACGACTCCCACCGACCGCCAGAAGAACCTCGGCGCGGGTTGGCGGCGTCGGGGGGCGCGGCGAGACCAAGGGTCTTCCACCTCGAACTCCGAAGTGGGAGGTCGCTCTGGGAGGCGGTGTGGTGCGGTCTCCCGCCGTTGGGATGCCGGATCGGGGAGTGGGTCGCCGGGTGGAGAGGTAGTCTCGGGCACGGGTCGATTCTATGGACGGATGGGTGGTAGGGCGTTGACGACTGATGATCTCATCGAGGTCTCCGAACGGGCAATAGACCCTGGACGCCTCATCTCGTCGGTGTCGGTGCCAACGGCAGGAGCGGTGGTTCTGTTCCTGGGCACGGTCCGTGATCACTCTCAGGGTCGTGCGGGGGTCACTCACCTCGAATACGAGGCCTACGGCGGAGTGGTCGAGACGAAGATCGGTGAGATTGTGGCCGAAGTTCGTTCCAACTGGCCGGAAGTGATTCGGGTGGCGGTGGTCCATCGCACCGGTTCGCTCGACGTAGGTGCAATTTCTGTCGCCGTTGCAGTTTCCTCACCACACCGGACCGACGCCTTTCCGGCCGGTCAATACCTGATCGACCAGTTGAAACGACGGGCGCCGATCTGGAAGAAGGAGCACTGGCCGGGCGGTGCCGAGTGGGTGCGAGAAGACACCCACTAGGAAGTCACCAATCACCAGTCGGAGTTTGCACGCGTGCTGGCTGGAGACTGGGGACTCGACGGCGTGTTGGGGAAAGACCGGTAGAAGCGTTCGATGGCTCGAGCGCGACAACATCTGGAACTGGAGACAGTGCTTCGCCCGCCCGACAGGTGGGCGAAGCACTTGGTAGCCTCCCGCGCCAGATCAGGGAGGGCGCGGCCGGGTGTTGGTGCTGAAGAACGTCGAGGTCGTTTACAGCGACGTGATCCTCGTATTGCGCGGCATCTCTCTCCAGGTTCCGGATGGAGAGATTGTGGCGCTGCTCGGTGCCAACGGTGCGGGTAAAACCACGGTGCTGAGAGCTATATCAGGACTGATGGATATCCACAACGGGGATCTCACCAAGGGTGAGATCCTCCTCGACGGCGACCCGATTCATGCCGCCTCCGCCGCCAAGATCGTCAAGCTCGGAATCTCGCAGGTGATGGAGGGCCGTCGCATCCTCGCCGAGATGACCGTTGAGGAAAACCTCAAACTCGGCGCCCACACCGCTCGCAAGCAGATGGACGAGAGCCTCGAGCGGGTCTACAGCCTGTTTCCCCCGCTGCGGGATCGTCCCAAGTTCACCGCCGGATACCTCAGCGGGGGTGAACAACAGATGTTGGCGATCGGTCGGGCTCTGATGTCGGCGCCTCGCTACCTGCTGCTCGATGAGCCCAGCCTCGGCCTTGCTCCTCTGCTGGTGGACCAGATTCGCGACATCGTGGTTGAGATCAATCGGCAAGGCACCGGAGTCTTGCTGGTCGAACAGAACGCGACGATGGCGCTGTCGATCGCCTCACACGGCTACGTCTTGGAGACCGGCAAGGTCGTGATGGACAAGGCGGCAGCAGCCCTCCTTGCCGATGACGATGTGCGAGAGTTCTATCTCGGACTCGGCGGTGAGGGCGAGATCAAGTCGTTTGCCGACGCCAAGCACTACCGCCGGAAGAAGCGGTGGTTGTCATGAGAGCGCGGATGCTCAATGAGTTCCTTCCGCCGGGCGACCGGGACGGACCTGCCATCCTCGAGTTCGATGAGGTCCACCTCTCGTTCGCCGGTATCAAGGCCATCGACGGGGTTTCATTTTCGGTGAAGGCCGGGGAGCTGTTTGCGATAATCGGACCCAACGGCGCCGGCAAGACCTCGATCTTCAACTGCATCTCCGGCGCCTACCATCCCGAGGCGGGATCGATCGAGTTCGAGGGTCAGACACTTCTCGGCTTGAAGCCGAACAAGATCGCCGATCTCGGTGTTGCTCGTACCTTCCAGAACATCGAACTCTTCCCTCAGCTGACGGTGCTGGACAATCTCATGCTGGGAAGGCACCAGCACATCCGGTACGGGACCCCGGCGGCGATGCTGCGTATCGGCAAGGCCTCCCGTGAGGAGGCCCGCAATCGGGAGATCGTCGAGGGAATCATCGAGTTCCTCGACATCGCACAGTTCCGCAGGTCGTTCGTTGCGATGCTCCCGTACGGAATCCAGAAGCGTATCGAGCTGGGCCGAGCTCTCGCCATGGAGCCCACGTTGCTGCTCCTGGACGAACCGACAGCCGGGATGAATCTGGAAGAGACCGAGGATATGGCCCGCTTCATCACCGACATTCGACGCGAGTTGAAGATCGGGATCATCCTGGTGGATCACGACATGCGTCTGGTAATGGATCTCGCCGACCGGGTTCTGGTGATCGATTTCGGGAAGTCGATCACAATCGGTGTCCCAGAGGAGGTCCAGCGGAATCCGGATGTGATCCGCGCCTATCTCGGACAGGAGCACGCCATCGCCGACCAGGGAGACGACCAATGACCGTTACCACTGAGATCACCGGCTTTGCCAGCCCGGCCAGTCTGGTGCGGGACCGTGCCGCGTCGATGGGCGATGTGATCGCTCTTCGGGAGAAGAACCGCGGCGTTTGGCGCGAGATCTCGTGGCGCCAGTACTGGGACGGAGCGGAGACGTTTGCTCACGCGCTGCTGGCGCATGGTGTCGAGAAGGGCGAGCGGGTTGCCATCCACTCCGAAAACCGACCCGAGTGGTTGTTCACCGACATCGGCTCGATTGCGGCCGGCGCGATCTGCATAGGCCTCTATCCCACCAACCCGATGTCCGAAGTGGGGTACCTACTCACCAATTCCGGCTCCCGGATACTCATAGTCGAAGATCAAGAACAGGCCGACAAGGTATTGGGAATCCCTCCGGTAGACCTTCCCGATCTTGCCAAGATCATCTACTTGGAGCATCGGGGAGTCGACGCCTACGACGATCCGAGGCTCGAATCCTGGGATGCATTCATGCAAGCGGGCCGAGATCACCGCCAGGCACATCCCAATGCAGTGGCCGACCGGATGGCATCGGCCGCACCCGAGGATCTCGCATATCTGGTGTACACCTCGGGCACGACCGGTCCGCCGAAAGGTGCGATGCTCAGCCTGGCCAACCTGCATTTTGCGGGTGAGGAGATCACCGGCGACAACGGAATAGTCCAACCGGGAGCCGGACCCGACGACCTTCTGGTGTCGTATCTGCCGCTGTGTCACATCTACGAGAAGCTCTTCTCGGTGCTGTTCAGTGTGACCCGCGGCACGGTGGTCCACTTCGGCGAATCGCTCGACACGCTCGTCGCCGACCTCCGTGACGTCCAGCCGACCATCCTGCAGGGCGTGCCGCGGATCTGGGAACGGATTCACGCCGGAGCGTTGGTGCGGATGGCTTCGGCTTCTCGCCTCAAGCGGATCAACACTGCTATCTGGATGAAGGCGGCCGGCCATATCGGGCGTACTCTGGTCAGGCGTGACGGCAATCACACCCCGGTGAGCCGTGTTCTGGCCGTTCTCGGCAACGTCTTCCTGTATCGGTCGCTCAAAGATCGGATGGGCCTGCGGCGCCTCCGGTTCGGGGTGACGGCGGCTGCGCCCATCGCTCCCGAGATTCTTGAGTTCTTCATGTCGATCGGAGTGCCGCTGTACGAGGCCTACGGGATGACGGAGAACTCCGGTGTGGCTACCGCCAACAGACCGGGGGCGGTCAAGGTGGGTACCGTCGGGGAGGTCTATCCGGGCTGCGAGATAAGGCTCGACGAACAGACCGGAGAGATACTCATCCGGCATCCGGCGGTGTTCGTCGGGTATTGGAACATGCCCCAGGCGACGGCCGACACTATCGATGCCGAGGGGTGGTTGCATACCGGCGATGTGGGGGAGTGGGTCGACGGTACCCACATCAAGATCATCGATCGGATCAAGGACATCATCATCACCGCAGGGGGCAAGAACGTCTCACCCTCTGAGATCGAGAACAGCCTCAAGGCTTCGCCCTTCATCAAGGAAGTAATCGTCATTGGGGACCGGCGCAAATACCTGACGTGTCTCATCGGGATCGACTTCGAGGTGACCAGCGAGTGGGCGCAGCGCAAGCGCCTTCCCCACACCACTTATCGCGATCTCTCCGAGAAACCGGAGGTTCGCAAGCTGGTGCAGCGGGCGGTCGACGAGACCAACGAGAAGTTCTCCCGAGTGGAGCAGATCAAGAAGTTCCAAATGCTCACCAAGGAACTCGATCACGAGGACGGCGAACTGACCGCCACCCAGAAGGTGAAGCGCTCCACCATCGGCGAGCGCTTCGAGGATCTCATCGAGTCGATGTATACATGAACCAGTTCTTGCAGGCGATCACGAACGGGTTCTCGCTGGCGGCGATCTACGCCCTCATCGCGCTCGGGTTCGTGATCATCTACAAGTCCACCCAGGTGTTCAATTTCGCCCAGCCGGCCCTGCTGCTGCTGGGCGGGTACTGGGTCCTCTACTTCGGCACCGTTTGGGGCTGGCCATTCGAATTCGCCATCCTCGCCGGGGCGGTGTTTGCCGCGGTCACCGGGATCATCATCGAGCGGACGACTCTGAGGCCGATGGTGGGAAAGCCGGTCTTTGCGGTGGCAATCGTCACCATCGGACTCAATACCGTCATAACGATCATCGCCCTCGATCTGATGGGGGTCGAAATCCGCCAGATGGGGGACCCGTGGGGGCTGAAGACCGTTCTGATCGGCGGGGTCACCATTGCCCATCGCCAGATCGCGGCAATCGTGACGGTGATCGTGTTGGTGAGTCTGCTGCTTGCCTTCTTCAAGTATTCCCGAATGGGGCTGGCGATGCGGGCGGCCGCGTTCGACCAGGAGGTGGCGCTGACCCAGGGGGTGTCGGTGCGTTCGGTGTTTGCCATCTCATGGGCGATAGCCGCGGTGTTGGCGCTGTTCGGGGGGATCTTTCTCGGCTCGGGCATCGGCTTTGAGCGGTCGGCTGCGGTGTCGGCACTCAAGGCGCTCCCGGTGGTCATCGTCGGTGGTCTCGATTCGATCACCGGTGCCCTGGTCGGGGCCGTGATCGTCGCTCAGGCCGAGATGCTCACCGCCACCTATCAATCCCAGTTTGCCTGGCTCAGTTGGCTCGGCCAGGGATTCTCGTCGGTGGTGCCGTATCTGGTGATGTTCATCGTGCTCCTGTTCCGCCCCTACGGACTATTTGGTACCAAGGAGGTGGAGCGGGTATGAGGTACCGCCCCGGCCTCGTCGCCGACTACCAGTCGGATGCCGCGATCTTCAAATCCAACGTCCAGCGGTTCTGGTTCTCGGTGTTGCTGGTGGCGGTTGTGGTGCTAGGTCTCGGCGGAACCATCCCGCTCATCCCGGGGTTGGTCGACTTTTCGTTGCAAACCGATCTGCTGCTGATCGGCACCACCGCGATGTTCGCCTCGATCGGAGCGATCGGCCTCAACATCGTCACCGGCTACGCCGGGCAGGTGTCCTTGGGCCATGCCTTCTTCCTGGGGATCGGCGCCTTCACCGGGGCGCTGGTGGGGGGTGTCGAGGTGACCCGCCAGGTGGTGGATCTCGACACCGGCCAATTCGTCGAGAAGACGCTGGTGTACGGATTCGGTCTCGATCTGATCATCTGGCTTCCGGCGGCGGGGCTTGTGGCGGCGCTGATGGGCTTGATCGTCGCTCCGCTGGCCTTCCGATTGCGAGGCCTCTATCTGGCATTCGTCACCCTGGGCCTGGTGTTCCTCGGCGAGCACGTGTTCCGGGAGGCAAAGGTGGTCACCGGCGGTGTCGGTGTGGGGCGTGCTTCGGGCGTGCCATCGTTGTTTGGCTTCCGTTTTGATGAGCCGGGAGAGGTGTTCGGCGTCTTCCTCGCCAAGAACCAGAAGCTCTTCTTCCTCGGGCTGGGGCTGCTGATCGTCCTTGGAATAGCCGCCAAGAACATGGCGAGGTCGAAGGTGGGGAGAGCATTGGCTGCGGTCCGGGACCGGGACATCGCCGCCGAGATGATGGGGATCCCGCTGGCTCGATACAAGATGATCGCCTTTGTCGTCTCCTCGTTCTACGCCGGGGTCGCTGGCGGCTTGCTGTTTGCCGTGATCGGTCGGGTGGAACCGCTGTCGTTCAATCTCCTGTTGTCGATCGAATACATCGCAATGATTCTCATCGGAGGCGTTGCCACCGTCTCCGGTTCGATCATGGGGGCATTCTTCATCACGTTCCTGCCCCGGATCGTCAAGTGGCTGGCAGGCTTTTGGATGTTCGGGTTTATTTCTGATTCACCGACCGGTGGATTTGTGAATCTGGCTCAGATGGAACAGATTCTTTTTGGCGGGTTGATCATCATGTTCCTGATTCTCGAGCCGCTCGGCTTCTACGGGATCTGGATTCGTGTGCGAAACTATTGGAAGGCTTGGCCGTTCAGCTATTGAATGGTCGGATTAGTGTGTCGGATGTTTCGCCCGGCGAAACCCCTACACCAGAACGAAATACAGGGAGGAACCCAATGAAGAAACGGTGGCTCGGTCTTGTGACCCTTCTCGCCGCGTTTTCCCTCGTGATCGCAGCCTGTGGCGACGACGATACGTCCGACACCACTACGGCAGCGCCCACGGCGGCAACGACGGCGTCGACCGCGGCTCCAGCGACCACTGCAGCCCCCGCTACCACGGCAGCACCCGATGAGGGTTCTGACATCGCTTTCGACGTAGGTGTGACGCCTGCGCCGTGTAGCGACGCCGTGAACGAGGGCAATGGTTGCATCTATCTGGGCATTATCTCGGACCTGACCGATGGTCCGTTTGCACCGCTCGGGGTGCCGCTGACCCAAGCTCAGGAGGACTTCTGGGGAGTCGTCAACGCTGATGGTGGCCTGGGCGGATTCGACGTGATCATCACGGCGGACAACACCTTCGATGCGCACTACGACGGTGCTCAGCATGTCGAGGGCGCAGTGTCGCTCGCCAATCGTGTGGTGGGCCTGGCACAGTCGCTCGGAACCCCGCAGACCCAGGCGGCGCTTCCCACCTTTATCGAGAACGACATGGTGGTGTCACCGGCTTCCTGGTTCTCCGGGTGGGCGTTCGACGACATCGACAACGGACTCGTAATGGAGGTCGGTGCCTCCTACTGCATGGAAGCCATGAACGGAATGTCGTTCCTCGCACAGACGCGCGGCACCGACTTCTCGTGGGCGATCGTGTACTTCCCCGGCGACTACGGCGGCGACTATCTTGCCGGTGCCAAGATCGGCGCGGCTCTGCTCGGTATGCCGGCTCCGGTTGCTGAGCTCTTCCAGATCCCGGTGTCCTTCGGTGGCGACGTCGCCGAGACGGTCGGAGCGCTGGCCGCACTCACGCCGGACGTGGTCCTCATGGTGACCGGGCCGACCGAGATGGCTCAGATCACAGCCGGCCTGTTCGGAACCGGCCATCAGACCTTCCAGGTCCTCGGTGCCGGTCCGTCGTGGAACGTTGCGCTCAAGGGCAACGCCGACCTGATGCCGCTGCTGGAGGCTGTGTACTTCACCACGCAATCATGGGGTGGCTGGGACACCGACAGCGCAGGCCATGCCGCAATGCGTGCCGCGGCTGAGGCAGGCGGTCAAGGTCCGCACAACGCCTACATCGCCGGCTGGACGTGGCAGTACCCGTGGCTGACGTTGCTGACCGAGGCGATTGCTTCGGGTGACCTGACACGCGCCAATCTGGCGTCGCTGGCACTCGATCTCGATGGCATCGACTTCCAGGGCATCCTGCCGACCGGTTCCTACAACGGGACGCCGAACGAGATTGTGGAACGCTCCACGATCATCGCCCAAGCATCGGCCGAGGCCTCGGACGGTCTCACCCCGGTCACGGACGCGTTCGTGAGCGAGATTGCTGCCGACTTCAATCTGGTAGCACCTTGCTTCGTCGGGTAACGGTTACGCCAATCTGACTAGCAGAAGCGGGGCGGCCGATGGCCGCCCCGCTTCTGGTTCGCAATTCGCAAGTGGTCGTCGTTTGGCGCCGCCTCCCTGCAATTCGCAAGAACGCGACGCTGGGCTGCTGCGCGACTCTGAGCGTATTGCGAATCGCTAATTGCATCCTGACTCCTAACCCTCCACGACACGACCCGGCTAGGTTTCTCACCCATGACCACCGCCCCCGCCGTACTCAGCTCCCGCGTTCTGCCCCAGACCCGCAACGTCACTGCGGTCCTTGTTGTAGGTTTTGCGCTCTTCACCGCCCTCATGGCCCAGATCGAGTTCCCGCTCTGGTTTACGCCGGTGCCGATCACCGGCCAGACCTTTGCGGTACTTCTCACCGGTGCCGCGTTGGGTTGGCGTGCCGGCTTCGCCTCCCAGGCTCTCTACGTCGGGCTCGGTGCCATAGGTCTGCCGTTCTATTCGGGAGCCAACGGCGGCTGGGAGGTGGTCACCGGCGCCACCGGCGGCTATCTGGTGGGGTTCATCGCCGCCGCCGCCTTGATCGGCTACCTGGCCGAGCGGGAGCAGGACCGCAGCATCGCCACCGCCATACCTGCGTTCCTGGCCGGGACCGCGGTGATCTATCTGTTCGGAGTGACCTGGCTGGCGCACAGCGTGGGAGTCGGGACCACCGAGGCGATGGAACTCGGCATGGTGCCGTTCATCATCGGCGATCTGGTCAAGGTAGCTCTGGCCGGGGTGGCATTGCCTACCGCCTGGAAGGCGGTAGGCAGGCGTTAGGTATTGGGTATTAGGTCTTAGAAATTCTTCCTAACGCCTAATCCCTAACACCTAACCCCTATCCTCCGAACCCTCGGGGGGTCGATCCGAATCCGCGCCGCGTCTTCGTCGCAAACGCCGTCGTCAAATTCCCATCGAACGCCCCGGTTCCCACACCGGTGGCATGCCGGTAGAGAGCCGTTTGGAAGATCCCATTGAGAGCGGATAGCACCAAAAGTGACGCCAGAATCCACGCCATTCCGATGGCGATCGCGGTCACGGCGGCCGGTCCGCCTGCGTTGAAGCCGAGAACGATGATTGCGATTCCCGGCAATGCAGCCAGGATTCCGAGGAGTCCGAAGCCGACCTGTGCTGCCATGTTCTCTCCCCAGGTGCGCTTGAACAACGCTCCCGAGCGTTTTACGGCGTCGAATACTCCGATGTCTTCGATGACCAGCACCGGGACGATGAGGAAGGTGACCAGCGACCAGGCCAACCCGATGAACCCGATCACGATACGTCCCACCAGGCCGGCCCTCTGCTCGAGGCTGCGGAGGATCACCGAAACCGTCGCCGAGACGATCGCCCACGGCAGGATTCGGTGGATCTTGCCCAACGCTCCCCTGATGGCGCTGCCGACCGTGGGATCTCCGCCATCCATTCGCTCATTGGCGGCGTGGACGAGGGCTGCATTGAAGAAGATCGTGATGAAGGCGAGAGTGAGATAGGCGACTGCGAGGATCACGTAGTCGACGCCACCGAGCTCACAGGCGTTCTTTGATCCGATGGTTTCGGTGCAGCTGCTGACGATCGGCCACAGGAACGAAACGGCCACGGCAACCGTTGCGATCAGTGACAGAAGAGGAAGGAGCACCAGTTCCTTGTCGGCTTTGAGGACTCGCCAGGATGATCCGGCGAGTTCGAGTGTGCGGCTTATACGGCTCATGAGCAGCAGTGTACGGGGTCGGGACGGCAGACGGAGTTTGGCTCGAAGGCCGAGCTGATAGGTCGTATGTGGAGGTCGAAGCCGTTGCCCTGCAAGGCCCGGCGTCGGACCAACAGGCCATGACCGGCTCTTTGTTCGCCCGAGCCCTTAGATTGCGGGTCGGTGCACCGGGGTTACGATCCTGCAAGCCGTCGAGCAGCGGCATCACTCAGCAAGCAGATCCTTCATCTACGAGGCTCATGAACGAAACACCCACGATCGAGGCGACCAGGGAACGCGGAGCACGGTGGCCGTATGGTCTCGCGATCGGATTCCTGGCCATCGGGCTGCTGGTACTTCTGCTTTGGCCGGTCAAGCTCCCCTACTTCGCCATGTCACCCGGACCCGTCGAAGCCGTCACCGACCTGGTCACCGCTTCCGACGTAGAGACGTTCGAATCGGATGGCGAATTTTTCCTGCTCACGGTGAGCCTGCGAGAAGTCAATGCCTTCGAGTGGTTCGAGGCCCAGTTCCTCGATGATCGGGTCGATCTGGTGGCCCGCGAAGTGATCCGGCCTTCCGGTGTGAGCCAGGAGGATGTGACCCGCTCAAATCTGGCGGCAATGGACGAATCGATCGACACCGCGATCTTTGTCGCGTTGGGCCGACTCGGCTATGACGTCGGCTTCGCCGGTGAAGGTGTCGAAGTCATCCAGGTGGTCGAAGGGGCCCCGGCCGACGGAATGCTCGAGGTGGGAGATCGCTATACGATCATTGCTGGAGTCGAGATCCAGACCTCGGATCAGGCGGCCGAGGTGATCCGTTCCTTTGGGATCGGCGACACCATCACCTTGAACGGCATTCGAGCCGGGGAGCCGTTCGAGGTGGAGATCACCTTGGGCCCGCACCCCGACATCGAGGGGGCGCCGATGGTGGGTGTCGTGTTCGACACCGTGAACCTCAGCCTTGACCTGCCGGTGGTTGTCAATGTGGACTCGCGGAACATCGGCGGACCTTCGGCCGGGATGACCTACACCCTGAGCGTGATCAACCTGCTCACGCCGGATGACCTCACCAAGGGACATGTGATCGCAGGTACCGGGACCATCAGATTCGACGAGACGGTGGGGGCCGTGGGAGGTGTTCGCCAGAAGGTGTTTGCGGCCCGTGGCATCGGGGCCGACGTGGTGTTCGTGCCCACGGCGAATTACGAGGATGCGCTCACCGCGGCCGGAGACGGCATCGAGATCGTCCCGGTAGCCACCCTGCAGGATGCGCTCGATTTCCTCGCCGCTCTCCAACCGGCATCGCTGGTGGCTGCCTCGGGCTGAGATTGCACCGTTCAGACCTGCCTGGCGGGTACTCTCGGTCCATGGCCGACGACGATATCGGTCCCGATTACCTGACGGCGCGTGGCGTACCTTCTTCCCGGCGGGGTTACGACAAACGGGTCATCGATGCCTTGCACTCCGAGGCGCGGGACCGCTGGCAGATCCTTCTAGATAGATACGAGGAATTGAGAGCGACCGTCGAAGCATCCGGCGGACTCGAATTCCTTGGTCGTGAATTGGGTGCGGTCGGTCTCGAAGTAGGCGAGATTCTGTCTTCTGCCCAGCAGGCCGCCGAGGGTATGCGCACCAGGTCTCAGGAAGAGGCCAAACGTATCGATGTCGAATCGACCGCGGCCGCTACCGGTGCGGTCGCCGAGGCCGAGGGCCAGGCCTTCGATCTTCGCCGCGATGCCTGGGAGACCGGCATGGATGTGCTCGACGCGGCATTGGTCGAAGCGGAACGGGTCGTCAGCGCCGGCAAGGACGATGCCCTTCTGATTCGCGCTCAGGCGGAGAAGGATTCGCATCGCCACATCTCCGGCTCCGAGCGCGAAGCAAGCGACTTGATCCGACAGGCCCGATACGAGGCCGATCGTCGGCTCAACCAGGCTCGCGAAATAGCACAGCAGATAATCGATCGCGCCATCGGCCCCGAGCACCTCGAGGCCTCCGGCGAGTCGATTCCTCCCGATCTCGCCGATGCTCGTCGAGAGGAACTGCTCGAGGAGATTGAGCGGCTCCGGTTGCAGCGCTCGATCGAATCGGTGAAGGTCTTCGGCAACGAGCCCCAGGCCAAGCCCGCCCATGTCGAGCCGGCCGACGAAGGCTTCGAACCCGATGGCATAGATCTGAGCGATGTGCTGGCGGCCGAGGTACAGGAAATGAGGTCGGATCCGGAGACGATCCGGATTCGGGTCGATCCCCCGGCTCAAGTGTTCGGGACCGAGGATGACGTCGGCACCCTGTTCGAAGCGCTTCGCACCACCGGAGAAGTCGAGACGATTGCTGTGGGGGAGCAGCTTCCAACCGACCCTTTTGAGCTGAAAGACAAACTCTTGCTGCCCATCATCAACGCGGGAGTACGTGAGACGAAGCGGCTCATCGTCGAGATGCAGAATGTCGCGCTCGACGGCCTACGGAGTTCGGGTTGGGAACCGCACCCTCCCGACATTGGCCGGGAGCTGGGGCTCGTCCTCGAATCGTTGATCCACAAGGCAGGGTCGGCCGGTGCTACCGCCGCCGGCCCGCTGGCCGGCCTGTTCGGATCGCTGTCTGAGCCCGGAAATCGTGGCGGTCGGCTGGTGATCTCCATGTCGGCGGCGTTGGCCGGCCAGTTGGCGGCGTCGCTGGAAGATGTTGGTGGTCCCGAGCTGGCGACCGAAGCCATTGGGCGGGTGTTTCGCTCGTGGCGCAACGACACTGCAGAGCGGTGGGTGCGGTCGATCGCCACTGCGGCCTACCACGACAGTCTGCTGGCCGCCCTTCGTTCCGGTGGGATAGACAAGGTGACGGCACTGTCGAATGTCGCGTTGTGCGAGAAATGTGCCGGACCGGATGGCCTTTCCTGGCGACCCGGGCGGGAGCCCCCGGACGGGATGGCGGTGCCGCCGGCCAGCCTGGCATGTACCTGCACGATCACCCCGGCAGAGTAACCAGTAACCAGTAGCCAGTAGCCAGTAACCAGTAGCCAGTAGCCAGTAACCAGTCTGAACTGGATACTCGACGGCACGACGACCGAGGGTTGCGAAGCGCGTCGACCCCTGTAGACGTCCGACGCCTGGTACCGGATACTCGACGCCGACTCGGCGCGACCCTCGAAAATACGCCCTCCACCTCACTCGGCATCAGGCCGGGTGCTGGCCCGTCGGGAAAGGTGCGCACGCCCCGTAGTATGTGTCCTCAATGATTGAGCGTGAACCCACTCCCATCCCGATCCGTTCCTTCTCGCGCGGCCGGCGGCTGCTCATCGGGGCCGGTGTTGTTCTGTTCATCCTGCTGCTGTCGCTGCGCGGGATAGCGAACTTCTGGACCGATTTTCTCTGGTTCGATTCGCTGGGGTTCGGGTCGGTCTGGCGAACGCTGATCTTCACTCGGATTATTCTCGTCATCATCGCCACCTTGCTGGCGTTCTCGCTCCTGTTCTTGAACCTCGTCGTGGCCGACCGGCTTTCGCCGCCCCAGTCCCTGGTTGCCGGAAGCCCGGATGAGGAGATCGTGGAGCGTTTCCAGGAGTGGGTGCGGACCCGGCGTCTCCGGTTCCGCCTCGCCGTGAGCGGTTTCATTGGTCTGCTCATCGGACTCGGTGCCGGGGCGTGGTGGGAGGACTGGCTTCTCTTCCAGAACAGCGAGAAGTTTGGCATTGTCGATCCGGTCTTCAACAACGATGTCGGTTTCTACGTTTTCACGGTGCCGTTCTATCGGGACCTCTTTAGTTGGGGCTTCCAGTTCTTCCTGATCACCTTCCTGGTGATTGCCGCGATCCATTACCTCAACGGCGGCGTACAGATACAACCGCGAGTGCAGCGCGTATCCGCCGGGGTGAAGGTTCACCTCTCGGTGTTGCTGGCGATCATCGCTCTCTTCAAGGCCGCCGGCTACTGGCTGGACCGATTCGATCTGCTGTATTCGTCCCGTGGTGCCGTATTCGGAGCGACCCATACCGATGTCAACGCCCAATTACCTGCGCTCAACCTGCTCATTGGGATTTCGGTGGTGGCGGCAATCTTGCTCCTGGTGAATACGCGGATCAGGGGGTGGACTCTGCCGGCAGTGGCCTTCGGCCTGTGGCTCGTCACTTCGGTGGCGCTCGGCGGCATCTGGCCGGCTGCCGTTCAGCGCTTTTCGGTCCAGCCGGACGAGATCAACAAGGAGCTTCCGTTTGTCACCCGGAATATCGAATTCACCCGCGCGGCATATGGTCTCGATTCGGTCGAAGTCAAAGGCTTTGCAGCTTCCGATGCGCTCGATGCGGAAGATATCGCCAACAATTCACCGACGATCGACAACATTCGGCTGTGGGATCCGTCGGTGCTGCTCACCACCTATCGGCAGCTCCAGGAGCTGCAGCCGTTCTATCAGTTCGATGACGTCGATGTAGATCGCTACATGCTGGATGGTGAGCTGACCCAGGTGATGCTGGCCGCTCGCGAACTCGACACCGCCGGTATCCCCGGGGGTGGCTGGGTAAACGAGCATCTGGTCTACACCCACGGGTTCGGCGCCGTGCTGAGTCCGGCCAACACGGTGACGACCCAGGGCCAGCCGGACTTCATTCTGAAGGACATCAATCCTGACGAGGGCGTGCCGGCAACCGTCGAGGTGAGCCAGGGACGGATCTACTTCGGTGAAACGGTGGCTTCGTCAGACTTCGTGGTCGTCGGTACCAAGGAGCAGGAGGTCGACTTCCCGATCGAGACCAGCTCCGACGAGGGCAACGGGAGCGAGTTGCTCGCCTTTACCTCATACGACGGTAAAGGTGGTGTGGAGATAGGTTCGTTCTTCCGTAGGGCGGCGTTCGCCCTCCGGTTCGCCGACATCAATACCCTCATCTCGGGTCAGATCACCAGCGACAGCAGGGTGCTCATGGTGCGCAACCTGCGTGACCGCCTCGAGAAGGCGGCACCATTCCTGGCCGCCGACACCGACCCGTATCTGGTGATCAGCAGCGAGGGGAAGCTTGTCTGGGTCCAGGACATGTACACGGTGACCGATCGGTACCCGTATTCGACGCCGGCCGACAGCACCCAGTCCACCGCCGGTGGTGTCCCGGCTGCCGGTCGGCTCAATGTCGCCTCCGGGCTCCCCAGCGACTTCAACTACATCCGGAATTCGGTGAAGGCCACCGTCGATGCTTTCGATGGAACGATCATTTTCTACCTCTTCGACGATACCGATCCGATCGTGCGGGCCTATCGGAGTATTTTCCCGTCGCTGTTCTCCGACGCCGACGAGATGCCACCGGAGCTCCTCAACCACCTCCGCTATCCCGAAGACCTGTTCCGGGTCCAGTCCGACGTGTACACCAAGTACCACGTCACCGACCCCCGGGTGTTCTTCAACAACGGTGCCCCTTGGGAGATAGCCCGCGATCCGTCGACCACCAGCTCCGAGGCACAGCGAGTGTCCTTCCCGGCCGAAAACCGACCGATGGTGCCCTACTACCTGCTGATGGAGCTTCCGGGTGAGACCGATCTCTCCTACTTGCTGCTGCAGCCGTTTACGGCCGCCACTCGACCAAACATGGTTGCCTTCATCGTGGCGAAGTCGGATCCGGATGAGTACGGACGGCTGATCACGTTCGAGTTGCCGCGCGAGTCCTTTGTAGACGGTCCCGGCCAGATCGGTGCCCGGATCAACCAGGAGCCCGATATCTCACGTGAGTTCAGCCTGCTGAGCCAGGGTGGGTCCGAGGTGATCCAGGGCAACATGCTGGTGGTGCCGATCGCAGAGTCGATCATGTACGTGCAGCCGATCTATGTGTCTGCCGACCCGGCGGGAAGTGCGGCGGCTTCGGATATCGCAGCTCTACCGGAGGTGAAGTTCGTCATCGTGGTGTTCGGCGATCGCATCGTGATGCGACCGACCCTCGACGAGTCGCTCCAGGCAGTGTTCGGCGATGCGGGTCCGATCGTCGACGATGACGGCACCGACGACGGGACCACGGAGCCATTGCCGGAGGATGTAACTGCTGCGGTGTCACAGCTGCTGGCCCGGGCGGATGCAGCCTTTACCCGAGCAGATGCCGCACTACGCGACGCCGACCTCGCCACCTATCAGTCTCAGGTCGCTGAGGCACAACGGCTGATCGACCAGGCCCGGGAGTTGATCGAGGGAGCCCTGGCGGGAGAAAACGCGTAGAGGAGTCGTCAGTCGTCAGTCGTCAGTCGTCAGTCGTCAGTCTCCAGTCTCCAGCAAGACTTCAGTACTAAGAGACTCAGCGGTTGGGTGAAACATGGACGGATGTTTCACACGCAGGGCGATATTCCACAAGGGCTCACGAGGCACCGGCGGTCGCATCCCGCCTATCCGCGCGGCCTCTAAGCCGCCAGTCATCAGGAGGGGCCTCTCTCCGAATCTGAATTCTGACTAGCGACTGGGGACCGGAAACCGGGGACTTCTCAAGTGGGGACTGGAGTTCTTTGGTCAGCCACTCAGCAGGATGGCCTCCCTCCGAATCTGAATTCTGACTGGAGACTGGAGACTGGAGACTGGAGACTGGTGACTTCCTCTAGCTAGAGCAGAGCCCGCGAGACCCGGATCATGGCCGGTCCCAGCAGGACCACGAATAGCGCCGGGAAGATGCAGAAAACGAGGGGGAACACGATCTTGACCGGGATCTTCATGGCCTCTTCTTCGGCCCGCTGACGCCGCTTGATCCGAAGGTCTCCGGACTGGATACGCAGCACTCGGGCCACCGGAAGCCCGTACTGCTCCGCCTGGTTCAACGCCAGGATGAAGTGGCGCAGCTCGTAGACGTCGGTGCGTTCGATCAGGTGTTTCAGGGCGTCGGTCCGTTGGACGCCGACCTTGATCTCGGCCAGCACTCGGGTCAGCTCCTCGGCGAGAGGGCCGGTCCCGGTGGAGGTGACTCTCATCAGGGCGGCGTCGAATCCGAGTCCCGCTTCCACGCTGATGGTGAGTTGATCGAGTGTGTCGGGAAGCGATTTGAGGATCTTCTTCTGACGCTCCTTGCCGCGGGAGTAGAGGATCAGATCGATCAGCAAGTATCCAACCAGACCTCCGAGAGCGCTCAGCCCGAGGTCGGAGAGGCCAAAAGCGTTGCCTCTCGCGGCCCAAGTCCCCAGGGCGCCCACGATCCCGAGAACCATCTTGAGTGCCAGTGCCCGCTCCACCGGCCAGGCGTCGGGAGATCCGGCGAGTCGAATCCGCCGCTCCAGCGAATCGATCCAACCCACGGGGGTGATTCGGCGGACCTTACGGCCCAGATAACGGGCCACCGGAACGATGACCCGATCGAGCGGCCCCACCCGCAAGTACACCTGCCGCTCATCGATCGGCCCATCGACGAAACCTGTCGGAGCAACCTTGCTCCGGTTTCCGCCGACCGACCACGCCAGCAGCGGCAAGCTTGCCACCACCATCCCGGCCGCCGCCACGACGTAGACAGGTACGCCCAGCATCAGAATTCCACCCTGATGATCTTTTTGATCCAGGCGGCGCCGGCGAGCATGAGTATTGCCGCCACTCCAATCATGATCCGGCCCACGCCGGTATCGGTCAGTTCGGCGAGATAGTCGGGGCTGATTATCGCGATGAAGAAGGCGATCACCAGCGGCAGCGACACCAGGATGATGGCGGAGATCTTGCCTTCGGCGCTGAGTGCCTGCACCTGGCGCCGGAGCTGGTTGCGCTCGCGGATGGTGTTGGTCACGGTGTCGAGAACCTCGGCCAGGTTGCCGCCCACCTCGTGCTGGATCTCGATGGCTTCGACCACCCAGCCGAGATCCTCGTTTTCGAGGCGCTCGGCCATCGCGGCCAGCGAATCTTCGATCGATCGCCCCAGGCGTGACTCGACCACAACCCGGTTGAACTCGTCTGAGGTCGGCGACGGCGACTCTTCGGCGACGGTCGACATCGCTTGCACCAACCCGTAGCCGGCACGCAGGCTCCCGGCGATCGTCTGCAAACTGCCTTCGAGTTGGTTGGCGAAGGCGCGCCGACGCCGATTGGCCAGTGTGCGCAGAATGGTTCGGGGCGCTGCCGCGGCTGCTGCTCCCAGGAATACCGCGCCGATGGTGCCGCCCATGACGAGTCCGGCGGTCACGCCGACGACCACCCCGGTTGCCGAGACAATGACGAATTCTCCGGGACGCAGGGCGACTCCGGCGCGATCCAGGGCGCGGTCCATGGCCCCGGCATCGTTACGCCCGGCGATTCGCTCCCCGATCGCCCTCGCCCTTCTTCCGACGGCCGGGATGAAACCGGCTCGCTCGATCGATTGATCGACTTCGACCGGAGCCTCGAACGCCAGTGGGTTTTCGTCATCCTTTGACGTCAGCCACAGCATGGTCAACGCACCGACGAACACCAGGGCGACCCCGGCCGGCAGGGTCCAGCTCGAGCTGAGGCCGGTCGGCTCGGCCTTGACGACCGGGACCGCTGCCGCCGGGTTTTGGCCGAAACCCGCCGGAATCGGCTGTGGTGAACCTCCTCGACTGACGACTCCGCTGGCGAGATCGACCACCTGGGAGGATGACAACACCCGCGTCGGTCCGTTGACGAAGACATCGATCTGGACCGAGCCGGTCGACGCCGCCTGGAAGGTGAGTCGATATCGGCCCGTCAGTTCGAGTGCCACGATCTGGTACGCGGCCGCCAGGTCGGCGGCATCGACCGCGGTGGTGATCGAGCCGGTGGAGGTCAGGGCCGACAGAGCGTCGTGGGCGCTCTCAGAAGTCTGCAGGGCGACTGCCCGCACCTCGGCGTCTGCTTCTGCGGCAGCCGCGATCGCCTGGTCGAGGCCGGCGGTGCTCACCGTGTCTGCTCCATCAGAGAGGACCACCAAGACGTGTCTGGCGTCGGCATCGGTGAATTGCAACGCGCCGGTGACCGTGGCGTCGTAGAGAGCGGTTTCCCCTTCGGCAATCAGGGTTGAGAGAGACTCGGCGACCTCGGATCGAGTCGCCCCCATGGCGTTACGGACCACCGCGTCGTCGCCGAAGGTGACCAATGACACCAGGGCTGATTCGGGGAGCAAATCGATGAACCCGAGGGCGGCAGAAGTCGCCGCCTGCATCGGCTCACCCGCCATGCTCCCGGAGGTATCGATCACGATCACCACTTCCATCGGGTCCCGCACCAGGGCAAACACGTCGGCCGAGACCCGGATGCCTTCTACCAGGACCGCAAAGTCCGACGCCACCGGATCTGTCGCCACCACCTCAGCAGGGATCGAGATGACCAGCGACATTTCGGGCGCGTTGGTGATGTCGACGGACTCGATCACCAGGCCTTCTTCGGCCAATGCCGGGATCGATATCGCCAGTGCTACGAAGACGACTGCGATGGCGCCGAGCGGTCTCACGCAGCCTTCTCCTTGGCGGTCGGACCACCGAACAACCCGGCCGGAAGCTTCAGGCCTGCTCTGGAGAGCTGTTCGGCGAACTGGGGTCGGATGCCGGTGGGGATAATGCCGCCGATGACCTTGCCCTCGTCGTCCACACCGGTCTGGTGGAAGCGGAACACGTCTTGCATCGTGATCACCTCGCCCTCCATGCCGACGATCTCGGACACCTGGGTGATGCGGCGGGTGCCGTCGCTCATTCGGGAGAGTTGGATTATCACGCTCAGCGCCGAGGAGATGTACTCGCGCACTGCAGACACCGGGATGTCCAGTCCCGCCATCAGCACCATTGTCTCGAGGCGGCTCAGCGCGTCGCGCGGACTGTTGGCGTGCAGCGTGGACATCGAGCCCTCATGGCCGGTGTTCATCGCCTGCAACATGTCCAACGCCTCGGCTCCGCGTACCTCGCCGACGACGATCCGGTCGGGGCGCATCCGCAGCGAGTTTCGCACCAGGTCGCGGATGGTCACCAGTCCTTTCCCCTCGATGTTGGCGGGTCGGCTTTCCAGCCGCACCACGTGCTCCTGAAGAAGCTGCAATTCGACCGAGTCCTCGATGGTCACGATCCGCTCGTTGGCAGGGACGAAGGACGACATGACGTTCAACAGCGTGGTCTTCCCCGAACCGGTGCCACCGGAGATGAGGATGTTGAGCTTTCCCTCCACACAAGCCGCCAGCAGCGTTGCCATCGGACGGGTCATCGTCTTGAAGTGGATGAGATCGTCGACCCCATACGGGTCGGCGGCGAACTTGCGGATGGTCAGGGCCGGTCCATCGACTGCCAGGGGGGGAATGATCGCATTCACCCGTGAGCCGTCCGGGAGCCTGGCGTCGACCATCGGTGACGCTTCGTCGACGCGGCGCCCGACGCTGGCAACGATCCGTTCGATCACCTGGCGCAGATGTTCTTCGCTGGAGAAGCGGGATGTGGTGCGACTGATCTTTCCGGCGCGCTCCACAAAGATCGGGTTGGTGGAGTTGACCATTATCTCGGTGACCTCGCGGTCATCGAGGAAGCGCTGGATCGGCCCGTACCCCAGTATGTCCTCACTGATTTCCTCGGCGATGCGCTCCCGTTCGGCGGCGCTGAGCGGGATGTCGGTGTCGGCGATCAACCTCTCCAATTCCTTGATCACCGTGGCCTTGAGTTCTCCCTCTCCCAGAGCGCTGCCAAATGCTTGGGATTCCAGCTTGCCGTACAGGGCCTGCTTGGCCATGCCCTTGAATTCGGCGAGTGGATCACTGGATGGAATCGTCTCTCCGACCTGTCCGTTACCCGGCGACGATGGTGTTTGGTCGGGTTCGATGGCCTGGAGCCGGTCACTCAACTTCATTTACGCACTCCATTTCAACGGTTGCCTGGTCTCCCGCATCTGTGGGCCGGCGAGTCGTTCCACGATCTCCCAGATCTTGCGGCTTACCGGATTCTTCGGATGGGAGAGAATGATCGGGGAACCCGCGTTGAGAGCTATCGGGACCTGCTTCGACAACGGGATCTTGATGTCGATCGCCAGGCCCGCCTGGTTGGCCACCTTCATCATGGTGAGGCCGACCCGGGCATCGGCGCGGTTCAAGACGAAGTGGCGCTCGGCGCTCCGCATCCCCAGGCGATCGAAGGCCTTGATGACCTTGGTGAGATGGCGAACGCTGGGAACGTCCATGTCTGCCAGGAAGATCACGTCGGTCGACAGGTCGAGCGTCGCCAGGGTGTGTTCGCTGAGCCCCGCCGGGGTATCCACCACAACATGATCGAAGTCGGCGGCGAGAAGACTGATGATCTGCTGCACGGCCTCCACTCCGATCATTTCGCCTCGAGCCGGCTCATCGGGGGCGCACATCACGTAGAGGTCGGAGGAGTGGTGGGTGAGGAACACCTTGAGGGTCGTGATGTCGAGCGGCCCGGCGGTCGATACGACGTCGTACATGGTGTGGCGCGGCTTGAGACCGAGGGCATAGGCCACGTCACCGAATTGGAGATCGAGATCGACGATCACCACGCCGCGCGGCGCCACCGAGGCGAGCCCCACCGCCAGGTTGGTGCTGAGGACCGTCTTGCCGGCTCCGCCCTTGGGAGACAACACCGTTGTGACCTTGGCCCGGCCGACCGACGGCTTGCGTAGCTGAGTCTGCGCTCTCTCTTCGTAGCGATCGACGGATGCGGCTGCCCCTTCGATGGCGGCCCTGATCGAATCGGCATCGGAGTCCTGGCTGAGGATCCCGCGGACCCCGGCGGCCAGCGCGGCCTCGACGTTGGTCCCGGCGTTCTGGACGACGACTACTCCGACCTCGGCACGCTCGGCATCGATCTGTTGGGCGAAGCGGAGTGAGACCTCGTCGACCAGTCCCGGGCCGAGGACCACCACCGCCGGTTGCGTGTCGAGCAGCGCCTCCAGCCCGCCCGGGTCGGCGAGGTGCTGGGTCCACAGACGAACCCGATCCCGCAGGTCGTCGCCGATCGCTTCGTACACCTTGCGGGCGAAGGGGTCGGTCGAGCCGGCGAGGATTATCGGTCTCATCGGTAGACCGTCTCCCGGGTTTGGATCGGCGTCGGCGAGTCGACGACGTCCGTGCCTTCGGATGCCAGCCAGATGAATCCGTGTTCGGCGGCAAACACTATTCGCTCGACGTCGTCCACCTCTGCTGCCAGCGTTATCAGAAGGTTGCCGGTCGGTGCCAGCTCCGGCGTGTCCTCGGGGAGGTCATCGCCGGCCAATCGGGGCAGCTGCTCCAACTGCACGGCAGTTACGAGCACTCTGTGCAGGATGAGACCGGTGGAGGTGGGTGATCGCACAGAGGAACCGGGATCGTTGTCGGATGCTCCCAGGAAGATCTCATTGGGGTCGATGATCTCGCCCGGGCCCAGGTCGGATGGTTCGAACGTGTTCAGGTCGAAGGGGTCGAACGATGCGATCACGGCCACCACGTCACCCGGAACCAGCTGGCCGCCGAGCGCTCGCTCCGGTGAAATCGAGATCGTCACCTCGAGGGCGTCCGCGGGTACTTCTATTCGGGCGTGTTTCTCGAGCGACTCGGCGGTCACAAAGCGCGCTGCCACCAGCTGTTCTCCGGGGAGGAGGTCGGTGGCGGCCACCAGGTCGAACAGGGTGGCCAGGTCGGCGATACCGCCCTCGGCCCTGATCTTCATCGGGACTTGCTCCAGGCGGACGAATGGGGTCAGATTGCTGGCCGGGGTCCCCTGGGCGATCGGTAAATCGACCACCAGCACGTCGGCGAGTTCCTCGCCGGCCAGAGCGCGGTCCTCGGCACCGCGTACGTAGCCGACCAACAGCAGTGTGCCGAGGGCGGCTACGGCGACGGCCCCGATGATTCCGATGGCTCTGCGCATTTCCGTCTCCTATCCGGTCAACTTGACGATGACGATTCCACGATTCGGTCCGCCCGGCTCGCCGTCGTGGACGGTGCCCGGGGTGAAGTAGCCCGACACGCAGCGGGTGGACCCCGAGCACGGCGGGTTGACCTTGTACTGACCGCCGAAGTTGTAACCGGTGATGACGAAGAGCCCGAAGCCCGAGATGTGGTATTGCCCGTTGGCTCCGACACCGGCGATGTCGTCGAAGATCGGTAGCGGAGTCGGAATGCCGATAAGCCCGCTGAGGTCCGGCAGGGAGCATCCATTGGATGGCGAGGAGCCGGTGTCGGCGAAGATCCAGCTGCCGGTGGACAGGTCGGACCCGCAATTCCCGTTGGTGGCGAGCCAGCCGAACCCTCCCGCCAGCTTGCCGTCGCCGTCCATGTCCTGGCCGGCGACCGCGTTGCACTCTTCGGTGTTGTTTCCCTCGTGGAATGTGAGGATCAAGTTGGCGGTGGGAACCGCAGTGCCGAGCGGGAATTCGCATTCGGAGATGATCAACGGCAGCACGCCGCGCATCGAGCTGGGATACCCCCAGAGTGCCGAGGCAGAGGCGTGGACGGTGGATCCGTCCCACCCGACCACCTGGGCAAAGAAGGGAGTGAGCACCCGGCCCCCGTCGGTTTCGAGCGTGCCCACCTCGACCCGCACCGTCCGGGCGTTCAGGTCGAGGGAAACGTCTTCGATGAAGGCGAAGCCGTCGTTGGCGTTGGCGTTGGCGAAGTTCCGGGCGGTCACGGTGGCGGTGGCCGGGTCGCAAGACCCGACACCCAGAGCACAGTCTTCTGCGATGGCGAGCACCGCGGCGTCCGCTCCATTGCTCAGCTGGCGTCGCTCGTTGTAGAGAGCCCCGATATCGACGGCAAAGCCGAGCATGCCAATCAGAATGGTCATCGAGAGGGCGACGAACACCCCGACGACGCCGCGTTCGCCGTTCAGCCGCTGCATCTCATCACCGCCGTGGCGTTGAGGTCGAGGTTCTGGGTTCCCCAGAACGGAATATCGAGCTCGAAGGGGTAGGAGGCGGTCAGTTCGGTGGGGTATCCGGGAGAGCAGGCGCTGGTGGTGATCGTGAGCAGTGCCGGATCGAGAGTGGTGGCTGCGTTCTTGGTGGCGGCGGCGGCGGCGTCGGCATCGCCGGTGATCGCCAGCACCCTCACACCCTCACGGGTGGCGTGGGTGAGTGTCACCTGAGCGTTGTAGGCCCGCCCGAAGCCGATGATCCCAAAGGTGATCATCACCAGCAGGGTGAGTACCAGGGAAAATTCTACGAGGGCTGCTCCGTCGTCGCGTTTCATAAGAGACTCCGTCCTGGTCTCGGGCGGTTCGAACCCCCCGAGACCCAGACGGTGTTTTCATGGCGTCAGCGTGTTGGCGACGTTCTGGAAGATGCCGCTGACACTGCCCCCGAGGGCGGTGACGGCTACCAGGGCAACCACGGCGATGAGCGCGACCATCAGGCCGTACTCCACCATCGTTGCGCCGTCGTCCCTGCTTTGCAGGGCGATGTACAGACGCTTCAACATGGGCGCTACCTCCTCTATCTGTCGTTCGACGTACTAGTCATTTCGTGCCCAGCGACTTAGTACGTTGCCTCACCCTGACCAATCTCTGTGGTCGTGTCATGATGCAGATACATCAAAGGGAGTGACCGTTTGCGGAGGTTTTGGAGGATGCGCGGTCTTACGCGGTGTGAAGCATCCAGCCGTAGCGGTGCACGGTGGCGACCGCCTCGAGCTGCGAGTGAACGTTCAGCTTGGTGAGGATGGCTTGCACCTGGTTGCGCACGGTGATCACCGAGACGAAATCCCGTTCGGCGATTGCGGCGGGACTCAGCCCGGCGACCAGCCCATTGAGCACTTCTCGTTCCCGTCGGGTCAGGCGTTCCAGTTCGACAACGCCGCTGTCGGCAGCCGGCCACCCGGGGCTCGACATTCGGCGCCGGGTGTGTTCCGGGAACACCGACGGGGCCCCATTGCGTAGTGCCGTCGCCGCCCGTCCGAACTCGCCGGCCTCGGCCCGATCGGAGACGAATCCGACTGCACCCGCCTCGACGGCCTCGAAAAACATCGCCCCTTGGTCACTTCCGTACACGATCACCCGTCTGTCTCGAGCGGCGAGGATTGCCACCACTTCCGCCGGGTCGGGTCGGGCCAGCGCCACCACACCGATGCCGGTTCGAATCGGGATGTCGGACACCACCTCCGGGGCGAGGATGTGGACCAGCCATTCGCCGGAGTCGAAGCCGGCCGAGATGGCATCAGCAAACAGAGGGCGCGGATCTACCACAATCAGCTCACGGCGAAGATCGCTACGCCGCGAGCTGCCGACATCCTCCAGTAGTGCGACGGCCATAAACACTCATCGGCGTCAGAGGGGTCGATCTTCAGTCGCGGGTCGGGTGAAGCTGGCGCACGACGTCCCTGTGTGACTGCGGACATCGGGTTCAGGGCCGAAAGGCTACGTGACCTTGCACAGGAGTGGAGGGGTCCGTATGCTCCGGGTCCAACGACGCGGGGTGGAGCAGTCTGGTAGCTCGTCGGGCTCATAACCCGAAGGTCGCGGGTTCAAATCCCGCCCCCGCTACGAACGAAAACCCTTGTACCGCAAGGGTTTTCGGAGTTCTGGGTTGTCCTGCTCCGAGCTGCGAAGAGGCTCCATCGCGCGTCCATGGCGCGGGCCGACTGACCCGCCGTTGCGCTGATGAGTCATGCCTCGCCAGGTTTTGGTCGCTGTTCCGGTCTTTCTTGAAGTTATTCGTGATACGTATGTGTGCTGTCTGAGACCGGATCCCCTACCAGAGAGATGGGGGACCCGCAAGGGCATCGAGGACACTGTGGCTCGTGAGGGTGTCATGGTCGAGGACGGTCTGGTTGAAACTTCCGGCTAGGTCCTCAACCAGGGTCCGGGGGGATTCGGCCATCCTGGTTGCTCCTGATCGGCTATCGACATGCTACGCAGCGGGTCTTTTCGCACCCTGCATCGAATGCATCGATCACCTACCGACCATGAGTGGGTGACTGATTAGCCTTTGATTTCTCGCACCTTGGCTGGCGGCGTCGGCTTGGCTCCTCGGTACACGTCGTCGAGGGCCTCGGTCAGCGAAGCCTCGAGGCTTGGGAACAGATGCCCGTACGTACCGAGGGTGACCTGGATCGTGCTGTGGCCGAGGCGTTCCATGATGGCTCTGGGATGGGCGTTTTCCGCGATGAGCATCGCCGCGTAGCTGTGTCGGAGGTCGTGAAAGCGGGTTGTCTGTGGCAGGCCCAATCGGATCGCCGCCGGTTTGAAGTGCCGCGCGTAGAAGTTTGAGTGCCGGAGCGGGCCACCCCTCGCCGACACGAACACGAAGTCCGAGGAGTCCTTGCTTGCAAGGTGGGTCGTCAACTCGTCGAGAAGAGTCTTCGGGAGGGGCACCGACCGGCGTTGGTACGTCTTCGGGGGCCCGAATTGGAGTTTGCCGTAGGCCTCGCTGGCTGAAGCCAGGACCTGGACGCGGCCTCGCATCAAATCGATGGCCTCGGCTCGCAGGGCCACGATCTCGCCCGAGCGGAGACCAGTGAAGCCGGCAAAGCGCACGAGGAGTCCTCGCTCCGGATAAGCAGCGCGTCGGTGTTCGCCGGCGCCCCTCCTGATCGGAGGGTTGGTTACTTCCTGCGCGAGGGTCATGATCTGATCGGCGTTCAAGAACACCATTTGGGCGGGCGGTTTCTTCGGGACCTTCGCTCCTTCGACGGGATTGGTCCGAATAGCACCTGAACGTCGCGTCAGCTCGAGGATGAGGCGAAGCACGTCTCGTACGTTTCGTACTGTGCCTGCGCCGGACCCGGTGGAGGTGAGCTCAGCCATCAGTGCCAGGACCATCGGATGATCGATGCGCGACACCGGCGTGTTCTCAAACCTGGGCAACAGGTGGCGGCGGAGGATCGACTCGTAGCTTTCCCGAGTCTTGGGCGCGAGGCCCGCGATGGTTGACTGCCAGCGACGTGCCCACTCTCCGAAGGTTTCCTTGCCGAGTCCAGGGTCGAGCCATTCGCCTCGGGCGAGATCGGCCTCCACAAGGTTGGCGAACTTCTGTGCATCGACCTTGCGATGAAAGGTCCTCGTCCTGTGGCGCTGATCGGGGTCCCGGTAGCGGACATCCCAACGAATCTCACTGCTCGCGGTGTGTCGTTTCTGAATGCTGGCCATAGCGCTTCCCCCCGCGTGATGGGTTGCCGTAACGTCGGCACCTTGGCGGCGACTCTACCGGTGGCTCTCAAGGATGGTCCAGCGCAGAAGGCGGTCGTCGGCGATTGGGCTGTGACTCTCCGACGCGTTCTCGGATCCACTGTTCCACGTCACTCCGTCTATACCGGAGGTGCTTGCCGACGCGAAAGCCAGCCGGACCCTCTCCACGGTATCGCCACGCGTACAGCGTTGTCAGGGGCACGTCGAGGTAGGCCGCGAGGTCCTGGGCGGTCAGGAGGTGGTCGAGCTGATCCATGTGCTGATCGTGCGTCCTGACCCTTTCAACACGATCTCATCCTGTTGCCGGCGCCGACGCAGGAGTTCTGAGATTGTTGACTAATGCGGCGCTGGGTCTGGTGTTTGTTCCGGACTGAGCTGGCCCGCTGCAAGGGTGTTTGAAAGGGTTGCTGAGACTCTGTTGAAAGGGTGGCAGTTCATCGTGCGCCTATGGCTGCATCGTCGAGGCCCTGGGTAGCTAGAGGTGAGCGGTCGCTGCCGGTGCTTGAAAGGATTGCTGAGACTTTGCTGAGACACCATGCTGAAAGGGTTGTGGCGTGTTGAGCGATGACACGCTCCCTGGTATTGACGATGACTCGTGGGGGCGTGACGCGCGTGTTGCCACGCCCTCCGCAGGTGATTCGATACTCAGGGTTGGTTCGGCTACAGGATGTTGGGGCTTGCCCGTGACCGCACCTCAGCAAGCGGTGCCGGAGCTCGGAGCCCCGACTTCTTCACGTAGTCTCCTTGCGCCTGTCCTGGCCTCGTTTCTGGTGTTTGCGGCCTGCAGCAATGCCTCGCCGGCTGCCGCTCCGACCACAACCTCTGATTCGCTTGCGACGTCAACTTCTGCCGCACCGCCATCGACATCTACTTCACCAACCTCGTCGACTACTGCTACTGCCACCGCTACCACCACGGCACCTGATCCGTTGGAGGAGGATCTGCTCGCCGCTTGGAATGCCTTCTGGGCGGCGTGGTCCGCGGTGCGGGCCTCAAAGGATCTTGATCCCGCCCCGTTGCAGCGAGTGGCGGATCCCGACGTGGTTGAAGGCGTGGTTGCGCTGTTCGAGCGGCAACGTGAGTCGGGGCTGGGACCTGTGGAGACCGACGTGGTGACTTCGGCCAGGGTGACAGACCTTGGGTCGGATAAGGCCACCATCGAGGATTGCGTCCTCCTGTCGCTTTCGTTCACGGACACCGTCGGGGTCTGGTACCAGGCGGACCTGGCGAACGGCGCGCAGGGTTGGGTGGTGGTCTCTCTGTTCATCCCGAGTGGTGGTGGTTGCGTGCCAGAGCAGATGGCCGAGGCGGCCATCGCTGGTTACGACGCCTACTACGACGCTCGGGAAACCTTCTGGGACCCGCCTGATCCGGATCATCCGCTTGTCGACGCTGTGCTGTCTGAGCCCCAGCAGGGATTCATTGTTGGCCTCCTCGAAGAGCACGAGGCTCGCCGGGTGGCGCTGCGAGGTCGGCCCGAGACACACGCTGAGGTGATAGAGGTCCGCAGTCCGACCGAACTAGTTGTTTTCAGCTGCATGGAAGCCGATCCGGACTATGGCCTGTACGACCTCGACACGGGGGAACGATTGACAGACGAACCATCGGTACGTGAGGGGCAGCGTGATCTGGAATCAGCGGTGATGGTGTTCGAAGGTGGGCTGTGGAAGGTTGCTGATCTGCAAGGACAGGTGGATTTCGCATGCGAGTTCGCACCAACGGAGCGGGGGTTGCCCTCGGTCTGACTGTCGCCCTGGCCATGGTTGTGCCAGCGGTGACGCTGGCCGCCGCGCCGGCTCTCGCTAACCACTGTTCGGGGGAGGGCCGCATTGATCAGAGGGGCGGCGACGTATTTGGGGAATGCCACGGGCGGACGCCGGGTCAGCCGGGAAGCGGGTCGGTGGATCGATTGTGGGAGATCCACTGCGCCCGAGTGGTGGGGGAGTTTCTGGACGGTGATGAGGTGGAGCTGTATCCGTCGGATCCTTTGACCGAGGGGGACATCGCGTATGTCGGTTTCGATCCGACCGGCGAGTACTGGTGGTGGGGTGCGAACTGTTGGCGGGACGGTTGGGTTGCGTATTCGTATGAGTTCGCGGTGGAGGTGACACCGCCGGTTCCGCTCGAGGTGATCCGCGATGTGGCGTCGGCCCGGTTGGAGCCTCCTCTGCCGGTGCCTGAGACGAGCCCGCCGCTGGCCCGGCAGGCGTTTGTGCGGGTGCCGACGTGGCTGTGGCTGGATCCGGCCGACTGGGGGCTGCTGGAGGCGTCGGAGACCCGGGGGTTGACGACAGTCACGGTGTGGGCAACACCGACGCATGCCCGGTGGGTGATGGGCGACGGTGGCGGGGTCACCTGTTTGGGACCGGGGGTGGAGTGGGTGTCAGGGTTGGGGGAGAACGGCACCGACTGCTCCTACACCTACCTACACAGCTCCTACGACCACCCGGGGGGCCGCTTCTCGGCCCGGGTGACGGTGAGCTGGGAGTTCGAGTGGTGGATCAACGACACCTATCAGGGGGTGTTCGGCACCCTGGATCTGTCGACCCCGTTTGTGGTGGCGGTGGGCGAGATCCAGGCGGTGGAGACGGGAGGCTGACATGGACCGAGGATCAGCAAAGCCGGCATCGACTAGCCACGTCGGCGGGTCGGGTGATGGGGAGCGCACCCTGAGCCCGTTCCGTCTGGAGCCGCCGCACCGTCGGGTGCAGGTTCCTCAGCTGCTGGTGGCGGTGACGCTGGTGGCGTTGAGCGCGTTGGCGGCGGTGGTGTTGTTCTCGGGGGCGGCTTCTCGTGATCCGGTACTGGCGCTGGCCGATGAGGTGCAGCGTGGCCAGGTGGTCAACGCCGGTGACTTCCAGGTGGTGTACGTGGGGACGGATGACCCGGTGGCCACGATGTCGGTCGACGAGCTGGGGACGTTGACGGGTCTGATCGCAGTGGCCGATCTGGAAGCGGGCACCATCGTGACTCGGGCCCATTTCGTGGCCCGCAACCTGCTCGAAGTCGGCGAGGGGGTGGTGGGATTGGCGCTGTCGGCCGGGGAGTATCCGACGCTGCGTCTGACTGCCGGCGATCTGGTGGACGTGATCAGCACCGCCGCGGAGCCCGCGGGGGTGACGTCGGGCGATGGCGGGGTGGTGTTGGTGACGGCGGCGGAGGTGTTCGACCTGGCCGAACTAGGCACCCAGGGGCAGCGGTTCGTGTCGCTACGGATACCCGCCGACGCCGCCGCAGCGGTGGCCCGGGCAGCAGCCGCGGGTGATATCCGGCTGGTGCTGGTGGCAGGGGACCAACGATGAGCCTGGTCTGTCTGTGTTCGGTGCATGGCTCCCCGGGGGTGACCACCACGGCGTTGGCCCTGGCCGGGGCGTGGCCGGAGGGTCGGCGGTGTCTGCTGGTGGAGGCGGATCCGTTCGGAGGGGTGCTGGCGGCCCGTTTCGGGTTGCGAGACACGCCGGGCCTGGCCTCTTTGGCGGCGGTGTCGCGCAATGGTCTCGATGGAGACATGGTGTGGCGCCACGCCCAGCAGCTTCCGGGAGGAGTCACGGTGCTGGTGGGACCGCCGTCGGCTGACCAGGCCCACGCCGTGCTACGGGACCTCGCTTCGGCGCTGGCCGACTGGTGTGCCGGCTCGACGGAGGTGGATGTGATCGCCGACTGCGGCCGCCTCACCCCAGGGTCATCCACAGATGTTGCCCTACAACAAGCCGACGGTGTGTTGTTGTTGACGCGTCCAACCCCAGATCAGCTACGCCCCGCCACCTACCGGCTCACCACGCTCGGTGTCTCGGGGCTGGGGGCGAGGCTGCTGCTGGTCGGGGATTCTCCGTATGACGCCGCGGAGGTGGCCTCGGGCCTCTCGGTGGAGGTGGCCGGGGTGATGGCATGGGATCCCCGCACAGCCGGGGCGCTGTGCGGCGCGGTTGGTGGCAAGGATCTACGCCGCTCACCATTGGTCCGGTCGGCGGCTTCGCTGGCCCAGCGGCTGGCTGTCGAACTACCCGCTGTGGTGGCCGATGGGAGCGGCGCCGCACCGGCGCCCTCGGCATTCGAGGTGGGTGGGGAGGGACGCCCATGAGTGTCGACGGTGCTGTGACCGCCAGGTTGCACCAGGCGGTGGCCGAGCGGCTCACCGAGCGTCTCCGAGCCGTCGACGGCAACGGAGGTCTGGGCTCTGGGGACGAACGGGCCCTGACCAGATCGCTGATCGCCGAAGAACTGGAGCGGATGGCGGAGGAGGCGTATCGGGAGGGACATAACCCCCCCGACGCGCAGATGGAGGCCGAGTTGGCTGAGGCGGTGTTCGACCGGTTGCACGGCCTGGGCCGACTCCAGCCCTACATCGACGACCCGGAACTGGCCAACATCCACGTCAACGGCTTCGACAACGTGTGGCTGGTCTACCGCGACGGCACCAAGGTCGCCGGCGAACCGGTAGCGGACTCGGATCGGGAGCTGGTGGAGGTGATCTCCGCTGCTGCGCGCCGTCTGGGCCGGTCGGAGAAGCGTTGGGACCAGGTCTCCTGGGAACTGAATCTTCAGCTTCCCGGCGGCGAACGTCTCCACGCGGTGATGGGGTTGACGGGACGGCCGGCGGTCACGATCCGCCGCCACGACTTCTCGATTCACCGGCTCAAGCATTTGGTCGACCTGGGTGTGATCGACGGAGGGCTTTCTGCGTTCTTGGAGGCGGCAGTGAAGGCGAAGCTGAACCTGATCGTCGCCGGGGGCACCAACACCGGCAAGACCACCATGCTGCGCTGTCTCCTCAACGAGATCCCACCCCAAGAGCGGGTGGTGACGGTGGAGGACAACCTGGAGATCGGCCTGGACCGGTTCTTCGACCTGCATCCCGATCAGGTCATGTGGGAGCGTCGCGGCGCCAACATCGAAGGCCGGGGGGAGGCCACCCTGGCCGACTGTGTCAAGGCCACCCTCCGCCAGAACCCCGATCGGGTGATCGTCGGCGAGATCCGCGGAGCCGAAGTGGTGGACATGCTGCGGGCCATGTCACAGGGCAACGACGGGTCGATGTCCACGATCCACGCCGACTCCTCCAAGGGCGCCATCGTGCGGCTCGGCATGTACACCGCAGAAGCCGGTCTCGACGAGGAGACCTCGAACAAGTGGATCGCCAACGCCGTCGACCTC
>JACZWZ010000048.1 GCA_022571885.1 Acidobacteriota bacterium | reverse complement strand
ACGGAAAATCGCGCAGCGGCCAACTTCAAATCCTTCATTCCTCCCCCCAAGGAACGAAACCCACCCTCTCTGCGGAGGATTTGCCATAAACTTAACCGCGCCCGCTCGGTGAGGAGAGTGCTCATCCGTGACTAAGTCACCGAGACAGCTTTCCTCTCCATTGCCTTTGGACATTTCAAGAAAAACCGGTTCTTTTACCACGTCGAGGGCCTACGACACCAATGCTGTCCCTAGGACGGGTACAGGGGCGCACAAAAAGCTCACCTGTGCAAAATAGGTAATCATCCTTAGGTTCAATAAAGTGTCCAGCAGGCGGATTTTCCATCGAAAGTTTGCTCCAACGGTATTCCTAATTCACTCTGCAAACTCTTGCGGTTAGGGATTCATCCATATTTCACTCCCCGTCATGAACCCTATCTTATTAGAGTTACACTACTTGATGAGCTGCGTACCACAATCGATGCAGAACCGGCTTCCATCATGTCGTTCCCTGGCGTGCTTGTCTTCGCCACAGCGTTTTACGGTAATCTGCTCGTTGACCACCTCGCCATCAGAGGTGGTGGCGGTTACTTTGCTGACGTAGGTGGCACCCTTGCCCTTGTCCTCCACCGACTCCAGCAACGGCGTGAAGACAAGGGTCTCGCCGGGTCGCATCGGGCGGTGGAAGATCATGTCCTGTTCACCGTGGACGATCATCAGCGGGTTGTCGACTCCCAATTCGGGGTCGGAGGAGACCGCAACGGTCATCGGCAAGCCGATCACCACCGGGTAGATGAGCGAAGGCACCTGCTCGGGCCCGACCTCGTGTCGGGGGTTGTCGATGCGGGAAGCGGCGGCATAGGCGGCGATCGACTCACCCGATATCTCGATGGTGTCGGACTCGTACATCTTGCCCGCGAGCTCGAAGTTCAAAGGCATGCGGAGAGGGTACTTCGGTGACCGCCCACACAATCGGCTTGTTCTCGTCGCCGTTGTCCGTTTCCCTGGGCCCGTCTCCCTATCAGAACGGACCACTGGCTACTGGCTACTGGCTACGGCACGATCGTCCCCACGCACTCTCCGAAGCCGATTCGGGGCAGCCCTTCATGTTGGCACCACCCGCGCAGAGTGACGGTGTCGCCATCCTCGAGATATGTCCTCTGCGATCCATCGCTCAGGTCGATCGAATCACGCCCGCCCCAGGTCAGTTCTATCAGACTCCCGTAGGTCCCGGGCTCCGACCCCGAGACCGTTCCCGAGGCGTAGAGGTCTCCGGGACGTATCCGAGTTCCATTGAAGGTTGCATGCGCCAATTGCTGAGCCATCGTCCAGTACATACCATCGAATGAGGTGCGAGAGATCACGTCGGGCGTATCCATCGATGCTGAAGCGAGTCCGACTTCGAGTTGGATATCAACACCCCAATCTCCCTCAGTTCGAAGATAGGGCAGTGGCTTCGGATCCTGGGTGGGCCCCGGAACCATGTACGGGACCAACGCCTCGAGCGGCACCACCCACGGCGACACGGTGGTCGCAAACGACTTGCCGAGGAACGGCCCAAGTGGGACGTACTCCCAGCGTTGAATGTCGCGCGCACTCCAATCGTTGACCAGAACCATCCCGAAGATGTGGTCACCGGCGTCGTCGGCATGGATCGGAACCCCGAGCGCATTGCCGGGGCCGGTGACGAAACCCACCTCCAACTCGATATCGAGCGCCTTGGTCGGTCCCTCGACCGGCGGTCCGTCGGTCGGCTTGGTCTGGCCGTGCGGTCGCCGGATGTCGGTCCCGCTGACGACGACGGTGCTCGCTCGCCCGTGATATCCCACCGGAAGATGGCGCCAGTTGGGCAGCAGCGGTTCGGCGTCGGGACGAAACATCCGGCCGAGGTTGGTGGCATGTTCCACCGATGAGTAGAAGTCGACATAGTCACCGGGACTGAACGGAAGGTGCAGCTCCACCTCCGACCGGAAGTGCAGCGCATCCATGCCGGCGTCCTGAATCTTCGTGGATCCCTCCGCCAGCAACTCGGTGATCCGCCCCCGCGTCTCGTGCCACGCCGATCGGCCCAATGCCAGAAACCCGTTGAGGTCGACGTCCTGGAGTGCTGCGCCGTGCGGAAGCAGCCCTCGGTCGGCCACCTCATACAAGTCGAGGACGTGGTCGCCGATCGCCACACCGATCCGGTGGCCCTTGCCCGAATCGAACACGCCGTAAGGAAGGTTGTCGAGCGGAAAGTCACTCCCGGCGGCGACCTCGACCCAGGAGGCTGTCATAGGGGCAGCACCCCGAGAGCCATAAGATCATCGACCGGCTCTGCGAATGAGCATGAGCCGTAGCCGATCAAGACATGGGAGCGCATCTCGACCAACGCGGTCGTGTCGACACTCTGGTCATGCCAGGCGACTCCGCTACGGCCGATCGAGAAAGACGCCGAATCCTCATCGGCAAGGACCGCAGAAAGCGCCGCAACTTCCATCCCCTGCGAGGCAAGCGCGGCCGCAGTGAGGAGGTTCACGAAGCCGTGGTGGATGAACCCCGTCTGGGGATCTGTGTGATGGAACGGATGATGTAGTCCGGCCGTCGCCTTCATCGGGAGTCCTCTACCGACCGCCGCCGAGATGAACCGGGCAACCTCATCCGCATCCGGGAAGAGAGCTGCCTTCGAGCCCCCACAACGGATCTTTATACCGAGAGCACGGCCTGTGTCCTCCCGCAGCACGGCGAGCGTGTCAAACGCTTCGGCGGGATCGGACTGCCATGGAATTTCGAAGAAGACCAATGCGTCAAAGGCACGGAGAACGTCCGCCGCCTCGGCGGCCAGCCTCGACGGATTGCTGGCCACTTCGTCCGGTACGCGGATCTCGACCAGATCGACCTGAGCCGCGGTGGAGACGGTGGCAGCAAACGTGCGGACGGCTCCGGCGTCGCGGTTGAGAGATCCGGTCCAGCCGGGACCGGCGGTGACCGCCAGCCGCCACGGATCCTCGTCCGCAGTCATCGTCGGCGCCAGAACCGCCACCAGCTCCTCGAGTCGGCCGGCCGGGCAAATGAACCGATCGACCATCCACGATTCGGACGATGCCCGAGCGGCGCGAAAGCCGTCGACAGCCGCCTCCATCTCCAGGGAGGCCGGAGGAAACAGCCCCGCATAATCGATCAGTCTGCTCAGGGCGGCTCGCCGGGCGTCGGGGAGTGAGATCTCGACCGCGGTCACCCAGGCGAGAGTAGAAGGTCAGAAGGGAAGAAGGGAAGAAGGAGAGAAGGGCAGAAGGGCAGAAGGGCAGAAGATCGACATCACTGCAGACCTGGGATCTTGCCTAATACCTAAGGCAACTATCCCTTTACTGGAGAACATCGGACCGCCTGGGTGTATGTTTGCCACGTGGGGGCGGATGCCTGCCACACAAGAACGCATCGTCGCTGCCCCCTCAGTTGCGACGCCCCTCTCCTGCGTGGTTCGGTAGCCGCCCCCACACTCTTTCCGGCGTGTAGGTTCGGTTCTGCCCAAGGGCGATACCCGCGAGGGCCGACCATCAACGTGTTCGCCGGATCGCTACCAGCGCACACTATGAGTGGCGGGTACCCCTCGTGGGTATCTTTATTGAGGCTCGCGGCCCCAAACCTGTTATCTGGAAAGGTTTTTCTGTCACACCCGGCGAAGCCCTAACCACCGGCGTTTCGGCTTCGCCGTCTTCTCCAGATTCCGTATGAAGTCCTCCCGTTTGGGAACGGGTATCTCGTACCCCTCGGGAGTCTTCTGCGTAGGCTCGTTCTCCATGAGTGATCCCAACGTTATCGGTCCTTTCATCAGCGCGCACGCCAAACTCCACCGCGGCGACGAACACCTTCAGACCCTCAACGACGCCATTCAGGAATGGGGCCACCCCGACTCGTATGAACAAATCGCCAAATACAACCCAGAGCGAACTGTCTACGGCCTCGGATTCAAATTCGTCCGCAAGCCTGACTTCATCCGCTGGGGCTTGATGGCGGGCGATGTTCTTTCCAATTACCGAGACGCGCTCGACCACCTTGTCTATGGACTCGCCGTGAGCATTCACGGGGACCCGCCCCCCAAATCCGGCAGCCTCCAGTTTCCAATCGTCGATTCCGACGCGAACTGGGAAGGAGCCATCAAGAGAAACAGGCTCCACGGGTTGAGCGACAGCATGATCACAGCGATCAAGGCCGCGCAGCCTTGCAACCGAACGGACCGGGGTGGTGAACTCCTGGCCCGACTCCGCAACCTCAGCAATCCCGACAAACATCAAAAGATCCATCTCGCCGCCTTCGGTGTCCAGGACCTCAAAAAAGCTTCGATCTCCGGGTTGGAAAGCGACGGGGAGTTGCGGATCAGCGACGATCCTATTGAGGACGGCGCACCGTTCGCGTGGCTCATCTTCCCCGAATCCCACCCATCGTCCATGGAAGTGGACCTCCGCCTCACCGCGCGTGTACGCCTGACCGACGAGCCTCCAAGTGGACCAGCCCTTGTCGTCGTGTTGAAAGACATCAGGGATGAAGTGATCCGTATAGTCAACAACCTGGAACCCTGAATCAGTCATGGCGCGCCCCTATCCAGTAAAGGGATAGTTGCCATACCTAATACCTAATACCTTCCGACACGCGACAATGAGCAACAACGCGACAAGGGACAATGCAATGACCGATCCGGATGTCCTCGACCGAGCGAAGGAGATGGCCGGCAAGGACGACTTCCCACTCATCGGCTTCTCCCATCTGGAGTGGTGGGTCGGCAACGCCTATCAGACGGCTCAATTTCTCCGCTCCCATCTTGGATTCGCCATCGTCGGGTATCGGGGCCCCGAAACCGGCACCCGTGAAACCGCCTCCTACATGCTGCAGCAGGGCGACATCCGGTTCATAGTCACCGGCGCCATGGGACCGGAGCACCCGGTCTCCGATCATGTACGCCGACACGGCCCGGGAGTCAAGGACGTTGCCATCGCGGTGCCGGATGCCACCGGCGCGTTCGAAGTAGCCATCGAGCGTGGCGCCGAGGCAGCCGTCGAGCCACACGTCTTGGAAGACGACCACGGTCGAGCCGTCATCTCAGCGGTGCAGGCATACGGCGACACGATTCACTCCTTCGTGCAACTCGAAGGCGACATGCCCGGGTTCGAGCGGAAAGAGGACTCGATCGCGGTGTCGACCGGGCTCGAGTTCATCGACCACGTCGTCGCCAACGTCGAACTCGGCAAGATGAATCATTGGGTGGAGTGGTACGAGCGAGTCTTCGGCTTCACCCTGCTCAAGCACTTCGACGACGACGCCATCTCCACCAAGTACACCGCCCTCATGTCGAAGGTGATGTGGGACGGCACCGGGATCTTCAAGCTCCCCATAAACGAGCCCGCCGAAGGTCTCAAGAAGTCTCAGATCGACGAGTACCTGCAGTTCTACGGGGGGCCCGGGGTGCAACACATCGCGATGCACACCCAGGACCTGTTGACGACGGTGGCCCACGCACTCGCTCGTGGCTTGCGAACACTGGCGGTGCCCGACTCTTACTACAACGACGTCTGGCGACGAATGCCCGACATCGATGTCGACCGGAGTCGAGTCGAAGAGCTCCAGGTGCTGCTCGATCGAGACGAGGACGGTTACCTCCTTCAGATCTTCAGCCAGATGCTGCAAGACCGGCCCACCGTCTTCTTCGAGTTCATCGAGCGGCGCGGTGCCACCGGGTTCGGCAAGGGCAACTTCAAGGCGCTGTTCGAAGCGATCGAGCTGGAACAGGAGAAGCGAGGCAACCTCTGATCCAGATCGTCGAAGTCGGGCCCCGCGATGGCCTGCAGAGCGAAGAGCAGGTGCTGACGGTCGATACCCGGATCGAACTGATCCGACGACTAGAGGAAGCCGGGGCCACCAGGATCGAAACCGTCTCGTTCGCCCATCCAGACAGGGTCCCTCAGATGGCGGGTGCCGAGGAAATCTGCGCCGAGCTGTCGACGCGAGCCTTCTCTGCCATCGGGCTCGTGCTCAACGAACGGGGGCTCGAACGCGCCCTGCAATCTGATCTCGACGAGATCAACTGTGTCGCCTACGCCAGCGACGGCTACTCGGTGAAGAACACCGGCGCCTCGGCTTCCGACCGCAACCTCGAAGCCGGTCGGCTGGTACAGCGAGCCAACGCAGCCGGGAAGAGAACCTCGGTGACGATCTCCGTCGCCTTCGGCGATCCCATCGAGGGCGAAGTGCCGCCGGCCCGTGTCGCCGGAATCGCTAACTCATTGGCCAAGGCGGGCACTCACGAAATAGCTCTCGGAGACACCATCGGCGTGGCCGACCCGCAATCGGTCCGGCAGGTGGTCGAGGCAGTTAGTGAGGCCGCACCGGATACCCCGATTCGATGCCATTTCCACAACACCCGCAACGCCGGGTACGCCAATGCAATGGCTGCACTCGACGCCGGGGCGCGCACTCTCGACACCGCCGTCGGCGGCTTTGGCGGCAGCCCCTTCTCTCCCGGCGCCGGCGGGAATATCGCCTCGGAGGACGTGGTGGCGCTGCTGAGCCGGATGGGGATCTATACCGGGCTCGATCCGGTGATGCTGGCCGCCACCGGTGTTTGGCTGGCCCGAACCCTCGGCTACAACGAGCCCCCGGCAATGCTGGGTCGGGTCCCGGAGTGGCCACCCTCGTAAGCGACGCCCACCAGCTCAGGTATTCGACTCCCCGGCCACCGCGGAGGCCGTTCACCAGCGGCTGATCGGTGCATCAACACCTCTACCGTCTACTCGCCATGCCCGTGCCCACCTCCGACCTCATCGCCGCCATCGCCGTAGTCGCCGCTGCCGCTCTGGTTCAGGGTGTGGTCGGCATCGGGTTCAACGTTGTCACCGTGCCGACACTCCTCCTCATCAACCCACTGCTCGCTCCGGTCCCGAGTCTGCTCCTGGCGGTGCCGCTGACCATCTGGCAGCTGCTCAGGGAGAAGGGATCGATCGATCGATCGGGAGTGGGTTGGATCTTGCTGGGGCGTTTACCCGGCGGTGTGATCGGCCTCGTGTTGCTGCTACTTCTCAGTACACGGGTACTCGACCTGGCGATCGCAGTCATCGTCCTCCTCGCCGTCGCCATCGTCGCCAGGGGCACCGCAGTCCGGCGGACCCCAGCTACGGAGTTCAGCACCGGGGTGGTCTCGGGCATCACCGGGATAGTGGGCGCGATCGGCGGACCCCCCGTGGGCATCCTCTATCGAGACACGCCCGGCCCGATCATGCGATCAACGGTGGCAGTCGTTTTCAGCGTGGGTCTCCTGATGTCGATCGGATTGCGGGCGATCGGGGGGCAGCTGAACACGACAGATCTGGAGATCGCTCTTTACCTCGCTCCTGGGATGGTGTTCGGATTCGCCGTCAGCGGAATGGTCAAGGATCGGGTGGAAGGACCTTCGATCCACCGTGGGATCCTCATCATCTCCACCATCGCGGCGACGGCTCTCCTGCTACGCGGAATCTTCGGCTGAACCGGCGGTCGGACACCCGAAGATCTACTCGCCGATCACCGTAAAGCCACCGGGTGCCACGGTCCGCCGGAAAGTCGACCCGAACTCGTCGAACCAACCCATCGGCTGCGGCATCGAGAACTCCATGATCACGTAGAACCCGCCACCGTCGAGGCACACCGCGGCGTACTGACCGGGGTTGTGAAGGATCACCGGGACACGATGGGCCGTGCCGGGGAAGATGAACTCATCATCGCCGCTGACCGTGAAGGATGACGGGAGCGTCCCGGTCGGATCGGCGGCCACGGCCGCTGAGAATTCGTCGACGGTGACACCATCCGCCAATCGTCCGATGACAATCGCCATGGTGTGGCCGTTACCAGCCCGCTCGGTCAGATTGATGGCCCGGAACTCGTGCATCTCTGCACTCAACTCGGACGGTCCGCGGTACTCACAGGCGGCCCCGTCGTACTCGACCGTGGGGATGCTGGCACCTGGCGGAAACACCACATTGAGTCCGATGACGGCAACACCGCCGATCGCCGCCAATGACCAGGTTGCGGCGGCGTACCAGGCGACCGCCCTTTTCCCGATCTGGCGGGCCAAGCCCCAGAAGGTGATTGGCCCTGCTGCGGCGGCGACAAAGAGCAGAGTTGCGGCCGGAGCAATCCCCATGCCCAGCAGCATCAGGCCGGCCACCAGAGGGATCTCGAACAGCAACGGGACGTTGATGAGGATGCCGATCGTTGCCGCCACCGCGATACCGAGGAGGTGGTTGCCGAGCACCGTCGAAACGCCGTCTTCGGTCAAGAACTGAATGGCGAAACCGCCGATGAACCCTGCGACCACCATGATCGGCGCCAGTCGATAGAAGAACCGCCACGCTGAAACCATCCAGTTTTTCGACCCTTCGAGCACGACCCGGAGCCAGGAATCGGGCGGGCCGGTCGCCTCGACGATTCCCAACATGTCATCCACGATCGGGAGATCCTCGTCCTCCTGCCGTCGATTGACCAGCCAAGCGACCAGCGGTCCCAACGCCAGCGCCCCGACGATGCTGAGAGCCACCCGCGACACCGCCAGCAACGGCGAAAACACGACGAAGATCATCAGCATCGCGGGTGCATTGAGCGTTGCCGAGCCTTGAGTGATGGCGATCGTCGCCTCGACGCCGGCTCCCTTTTTCTTGAACGAGTTCGCCACCGGGACGATGCAAGCCGAGCACAGCGTCATCAGCGGTCCAACCATCAAGCCTTGCAATGAGCCCCGTAAGCCGCGCTTGCCAAATGCCGGACCGGACGAGGTGGGGAACAGAAACGTGTCGACCAATCCGGCGACCAGGAACGCAAAGACCATCCCGATCGCCACCAGGTCGATATAGGTCCGGCTGAAGTCCCACCAGGTCTCCCACATGCCCTGATCGGGGTCGAAGCAGAAACCCTGGAAGCAGCTGGTCATTTCGTCGGCGGGAACCCCTCCCTCCAGAGTGACCTCTCGAGTCGCGATGGCCACGTCTTCGCGCACGATGTCGAGCTTGGGGAAGCGGTTCTGGCTGAAGAAGACCCCAAACAGGATCAGGAACAAGAAGGTGCCGATGATCCGCTGCCGACCTAGCGTCGTCTTCGGATCGAGCGGATTCTTCCAACGCCGCGTCTTGCCCTCCGGCTGTTCGGGAGGTTCTGGGCGGGTCAGGGTGCCGCTGGTCATCGTTTCGCAAGCATAGAGAAACGGTTCGAACGCCCTGCCGCCCGCCTACCGCAGCCAAGCGCGCCGTGTTACTCGTCTGCTCGGAACCTGAAGGTGAAGCTGGCCTGAGCCGTGGACCCGCCGAAGTCGACCAGGCCGAATGGATCGTCGGCCGTAGCGGCGCCGTCTTCGTCGAAATCGATGATGATTCGGACCCAAAGCACGATCTCATCCTCTGCTTCGCCTTCGAGAGCTTCGGCCAGCTCTATGGAAATCTCATCGTGGGTTCCGGCGACCTGACTCCCGCTCAAGTGGATTCGGGTGCCGGGCTGGCCGTTGTCGTCCGTGAGCAGTTCGACAAAGCCGGGGCTGGGAAGCACGACTTGCAGAATGGAAATGACCGTGCCGTCGCCCTCTTGATCCTCGGCGATGATCGAGGTCGGCTCCAGCGGCACGACTGTGATGATCGCCGAAGCGGTCGCAAGGGTTCCGTCCACTCGGACCGCTATATCGTCCTCGACAGGATCGAAGAGACCGTCCTCATCGCGGTCGACCCAGGCGACCAGGAACACCAGACCACTGACCCGCAATGGTGGGTCGGGAATGAATTCGATGTCGGCCACCGTCCCCGCCGGCAGTAATTCGGTGATGGCCAGCACCTCGCCCGGTTCGCCCTGCACGTTGCTCATCAGGGCAACGAAACCCGGCGCCGGCAGAACCGCTGCGGCCGCCAACACCGAAGTGCCGTCGGTGCGTTGCTCTTCGAGAGTCGCCTCGCCCGGTTGCAGCGGTGGCAGCAGCTCGATGGTGCTCTTGGCGGTGGCAGCGTCACCATTGGCCAAAGTAGCTATCTCGTCGATGAGAGAGTCGGGTGCCTCATACGTGAAGACACCGTCTCGGTCGAGGTCTATATGGATCGTGGCGTGCACGATCGTGTCCTCGGTGAGCGGGAGAAAGAACGGGATTGGAACCCTGGCGATCACGCCCTTTCGCAGAATTTCGCTGATCCCGATGATCGCCCCCGGCCCGCCTCCCTGGTCCACCCGAGCAACGATCCAGCCATCGTCGGGCATTGTGACCGAGGCGATGGTGAGCGAGGTTCCCTCTACCCGCTGGTCTTCGAGGACGAGGTCGGCCGGTCCGGTGGACGGTGGTACGTCCTCCGGATTGACCACAATGGTTGTGGTGGTTCCTGAGGACTCGTAAGTGCAGGCCGTCGCGATTAGAGCGAGCGCGAGCACAGAGTTGGCGAAGCGGCGGATCATCACGGAAGAGATTAGGAGTTAGGAGTTAGGAGTTAGGAGGATCGGCCTGGATACCTAATACCTAACACCTAATGCCTATCACCTCTCCGGCCGCTCATCCCCTTCTGTCCGACTGGTGACTGGCGACTGATGACTGGTGACTTCTTCTACCCACGCCCCGAACAAACGGGCAGCCATCTCGCGTTGCGCGGCTTCGCCGGCGGCGACCTCGGCCACCAGTCGATCCGGATCGACCCCGGCAGCCTCCATCAGGGGAAGCTCGTCTTCTGTCTCCACCCACTTGGCTACGACGGCTGCGTCGGCTTCCGGATGAGCCTGGATGGCAAGGGCAGAGCCCAGTCGGAAGGCGTGGTTGAACCGCTCTGAAGTGGCCAGCAGTGTCGCTCCCGGAGGTGGATCCCACGTGTCCTGGTGGAATACGACCACCGGTTCGTCGAAGTGGCGCAGCACCGGATCCTCCGCACCCGCCTCGGTGAGTGTCGGCATCATGTGCGCGATCTCCGGAGCCGACTCGGACAAGAACGCTCTTCCTCCAAGGGCCTCGGCAAACAACTGGGAACCGAGGCAGATCCCAAACATCGGCATCTCGGCCTTATAGGCCTCGGCGATCGCTCGCTTCTCGTCACCGAGCCACGGATGGGCCTCCTCTTCGTACGCCCCCATGACGCCACCGAGCACCACCAGGGCCGAGAACCCGGCGAGCGGCGGAATCGGCTCGCCATCGTGGAGCATCACTTCGATCTGGGGAACTCCGGCCGCGTCTAGAGCCTCACCAAGCAATCCGAGCGGGATGTCGTCGCCATGGCGTAGTACGAGTACCGGCTTCACCCACTGATTGTACGAGATGGGACTTTCGACCCCAACGCCTATCGCTTCGGTGACATCGGCGGCATGCTGCTCCACGGCACCGAGTCCGGAGATCTCCACACCGCCAGCGGCGACGCCGGGGTGCACGACTGGGAGTCGCGAGCATGGCTGTCGGCCGATACGGCCTGGTACGTCGTGGCCCCCGGCCTGGTGACGCCAATGGGCTACGGCGTCGTGGCGTTTGCCGGCAGCGTCGCGGCCGACGCTTATGCAGTCGAGCGAGGCGGAGATGTTTTCAGCTGGATCGAACTCTTCGATTTCGCCCTAGAAGAGGGCAGACTGATGTAACACGACGCCGAGAACCGGGTGCCGCACCGCAGCCGGGGCGTGCCGACAAGATGGGAGTAAGACCATGCGTAAGGGATTGATCGGGATGCTGGTAGTCCTTGCTCTCGTCTTTGCCGCTTGCAGCGAGTCGACGAGCACGGACAACACCACCGCCACCGAAGCGCCCAGCGGAGGTGGTGATTCGGCCAACGGCGAGTTGCTGTACAACGCCAGTTGCATCGCCTGTCACGGGCCGAACGGTGAGGGCATCGAGGGCCTCGGAAAGCCATGGGTGGGCTCTGACTTCATCAACTCGAATTCCGATGCCGCAATGGTGGCCTTTCTGCTCGTGGGACGTCCGTCGGACGATCCACTCAACACCACCGGCATCGCCATGTTGCCCAAGGGCGGCAACCCTTCGCTCACCGACGCCGACCTGCAGGACCTCGTCGCCTACATGCGCTTTCTCAACAGCTGAAAACGACCACCAATCGCCGCAACCCGTCCGGGCGGGTCCGATGCCGAGGGCTGACGGACCAAATGCTGTCGGCTACGTCCCCGATCCTCCAGAATGCCTCGCTCGGCTCCGCCTGCCCCACCGCCGCACCTTGGGTTGCCGATGGTCGGGAGCAGACCGGTCACTGGTCCAGGGGGCGTACGGAGCGAGGGTCATCTCGGCCAGTGACAGCAGCGGCGTGTCGTAGTTGACTCGCCATCCGGCGAAGTCTCGCCATGCCTGGTCCCGATCGGGCTTGATCGGTAGACCAACCTGCTCGAGTTGATCCACCACCTCGTCGTACTCGGCCCGACTGATGGAAATCGGATCATCCGGAGACGGATCCGGGTCGTATTCGATACCAAAGAAGTCGGCGATTCGCCGCAACGCCAAGAACCCGGCACGGATCTGGAGGGCGGCCTGGGGTTGCCAAGGAACATCGAGCGTCGACAACGTGAGTGCCGCCCCGTCCAGCACCGTCCCCGCCGCAGTAACCCAATGCCGCTCCGGTTGCGGCGACCGGTAGAAGGTAAGGACCGGATACGTTGTGTGGCTTTCTTCGACCTCTGCGAACCAGACTTCCCACTCCTGCCACACGTCGGTGAGTCGCCCGATCCACCCGATGCGGTGAAACCGCTCCAGCATCTCGACCGCCGACGGTGGAGAACCGGCCCTGACCTCGAGCAGAGCGACCAGCGTCTCCCTGCGGGAGAACGCCAAGTACAGGGAGGGGAGGTATGTGATGAGGAGGGCGATCATGCCGAGCCCCAGCGCCGCCTCGACAAACGAGACCGCCTGAAGCCAAGCGCCATCGATCGGAGCAAACCCAAGGGTGAACAAACTGGAACCGCTCTGATGAAACGCCTCGGTCCAACCTTGCTGCTCGGCAGCCCAGAAGATGGCCATGAACCCGCCCATCAAGAACGCCAACCACGACGCCACGAGGGTCAACAGTCCGACCGGGGCGAACATGGCCATCACCGCGTCACTCCACTCGAACGAACTCCGCCGCGAGGCGATGAACCGAAAGAAACGCCGGACCGTCCGAAACACTGCTCGACTCAGCAGACTCGCTGCGGCTCTGGGCAGGATCACGGTGCGAACCGCCGACAGCACCGCGACGCCGATCACGAAGGATCCGCCGATAGCGAGAAGGATGCGTGTCAGCACGGAATAGAAAATAGTCGCCAGTCCCCGGTCACCAGTCAAACAACAGACAGCACACCTAACCTCTCTTGATGGATCCGCCGAACACCGTCATATGCATGGAGTGCGCCGGAGTCGCCCATCGTTCGTCCTACGCCCCCTATCAAGGGTTCGAGCCGGGCGACGTGGTCGCATACGCCTGCGAGGACTGCAATCACCGGTTGGATCTCGTTCTCGAGCCCGAGGAAGAGCCGACAGACGGCGCCTACGGGTAACCTGCCGAAAATAGCCACACCCCTGGGGAGGGTTCCATCGTGAAGGTCGTCAGCGTCTTCTTCGGGTTCCTGGCAGCGGTCATAGTCGGCTTGCTGGTCACGCTGTTGACGGGCAGCCTCCTATTCGGCGTCCTGGTGTTCCTGATCATCCTCGGCATCGGCATCTACGGGGCCGTCGCCGCCGACGCCGGAATGATGCGATCGATCGGCCTGTCAATGCTGGTCCTCACACTTGCCGGTGGCGCCTTCTTCGGATGGCAGGTGGCCCAACTCGTCAGCGCCTTCTCCGGAACCGACGGGCCGGCCGATCCTGCCGACCCGATCGCTCTGGCGGCGGTCAATGACAAGATCGACGAGATCGCCGACGACGCCGGCTTCCGAATCGATCTGTCGGAGGAGGAGATCCAGGCGGTCATGCAGGACGGCTTGTCGGACGCCGACTCGCCCCTGGCCAGGATCTTCGTCGACATCGTCGACGGTGAGGGAGACGAGAAGGGAACGATCCACTTCACCGGTGAATTCAAGAGTGGTGGCCTCTCGATAGAAGGTGTGGTCACCGCCCGACTGGTGGCAGGTGCAGCAGAGATAGAGGTCATCTCCGTCGATGCCGGCATGTTCACACTCCCCGGTCTGGCCAAGGGCGCCATCGAGGACATCATCCAAGAGGTGTCCGATCTCAACGCGATTCTGGCCGAGAGTCGGGTGACCGTACAGTCGCTCACCCTCGCCAACGACCGGCTCACGATCACCGGCACCCAGGCCGACGGCGACCTGCTGACTTCGGAAACGCTGCTTTCCGGCCTCGCCAGCCAGGCCGGGGCAATCGCCAACGCGGCCACGCCACCGCCGGAGCGTTTCGGTCCCGGCGTGGTCAACTCGACCAATGCCGACGGTCCCACCTACTACGTGGCGCTGGGCGACTCGCTGGCGGCCAATGTCGGTGTCGATCAGGCCCGTGACGGGTACGTCAGCAGGCTGCACAACCAACTTCAGAGCATGGATGGCGAGAGTTACGGCCTACGCAACTTCGGTATCTCCGGCGAGACGTCGGGCACGTTGATTCGCAGCGGCCAACTGGACGAGGCGGTCGCCTTCATGGAGTCGAACTCGATTTCATATGTGACCCTCGACATCGGCGCCAATGACTTGCTCGGGCACCTCGGTTCGTCGGACTGCAGCGACGATCTCCAGACGCCGGCATGCCGGGAGCGCCTGTCGAGCACCTTCGCCTCGTATCAGGTCCACATGGTCGAGATCCTCGATCGCATCCAGGAGGCAGCACCGGATGCCACCATCCTTTTCATGAGGGCCTACAACCCGTTCTCGCTGGGCTTCGGTGCCGCAGTCAGCCTCGAACAGGAGAGCAGCGACACGCTGCAGACTCTCAACGACATCGCGGCCGCACTGGCAGCAGAACGGGGCATTCTGGTCGCCGACGCCTTCACCCCAATGCAGGGCACGACCGCAGCCACCACACACATGATCGATAGCCCGCCGGACATTCACCCGATCCCAATCGGCTACGACATCCTGACCGGTTCGTTCGTCGACGTACTGGCGGGCTGATCGCCACCCTGACACGCCACCGATTACCGACGGGCTCCATATCCGGAGCCCGTCGCTACGCATGAGTAGCTACGAGTACTACGAGGCGCACACCGGACGATCGGTCGCCCCCAAGGTGTGCGCGGTCTTCGGATTTCTGACCGGCGCAGTCACCGCCCTCATCGCCTGGCTCACCGAGGGTGAGACTACGGCGGTCGCGGTCGGCGTGGTGGTCTTGGTCGTCGGTCTGTACGGAGCGATTGGAGCACCGCGAGAGTTGGCCGTTCTCATCGCGATCGTCCTCGTACTGGGATTCGGGGGAGGCACATACTTCATCGGCAGTCAGGCAGTTGCGATCTATCAAGCGATAAGCCAGACCGAGGGACCTGTCGACCCCGCAGATCCCCTCCTCCTCGCCGAAGCCACTGCCAAATTCGATGACGCTGCGGCAGAAGCCGGATTCCGTATCGAACTCCACGAGACGGAGATCACGTCTTATCTCCAGGACGGGCTTGCCGAGATCGAGAACAACCCGGTGCGTCGACTAGAAATCGATGTCGTCGACGGGGTCGACGGGGAGAGCGGCACCATCACCCTCAACGGGGAGTTCAAGAGCGGCAGCCTCGACTTCCGCGGGACGATCGGCATCACACTCGCAGCCGGTGCGGTCCGCGTGGAGGTACTAGACCTCGAACTTGGATCCCTCGAACTCCCCGGTATCGGGAAGAGCGCCATCGGAGACCTGTTGGCCGAGGTGGCCGATCTGAATGCGATCCTCACCGAGCTCAGGGCCGATGTTCAGTCGATCGAGGTCGGTGATGACCGGATCGTTGTGACCGGCACCCAACCCGAAGGCGACCTGCTCACGTCGCAAACCCTGCTCACCGGCATCGCAGAACAGGCTGCATCCGTCGGCACCGCGATCGAGCCGCCCCCGGAACCGCTGCCCCCCGGAATCGTGAACGGAGTCTCCGCCCCCGGCGACCGGTACTACGTCGCCCTGGGTGATTCGCTGGCGGCCAACGTCGGTGTGAGTGAGGCCTCGCTCGGCTACGTGTCGCGAGTACACCGTCAGTTGCAGATCATCGCCGGTGGCGATTTCGGGCTCCGCAATTTCGGGGTCTCCGGCGAAACGTCCGGCACGCTCATTCGGTCCGGCCAACTCGACACCGCCATCGCGTTCATGTCGGTCGAACAGGTCGCCTTCGTCACGATCGACATCGGTGCCAATGACCTCCTAGGCCACCTCGGCTCGGACGACTGTGCCGCCGATCTGGATGCGGGCCCATGCCGAGCCCGGATCGATGCAGCCTTCGCCACCTACGAAACAAACATGGCTGCCATCTTCGACGTGTTACGGGCAGCCGAGCCCGAGGCCACGATCATCTTCGTCCGGGCGTACAACCCGTTCAGCCTCGGCTTGGGCGGTGGAGTCGAATTCGAGGTGCGCAGCGACGAGATCCTCGACGCCTTCAACGACGTCGCCGCCGGTCTTGCAATTGACCGAGGACTGGCGGTCGCCGACGGCTTCACGCCGCTGCAGGGAACCACCGCAGCTACCACCCACATGCTCGACGCATCACCCGACATCCATCCCAACGCAATTGGGTATTCGTTGATCGCACAGGCCGTAGTGGAGGTCCTCGGGCCCTAGTGCGATGATCGGGAATCAGGGGGCAATCCTCGCTCCGCTCGGGGCGATCCAAAGCGCTGCCGGTCGGCCCACGCAGTGATCGCCCGGCGGCGCCGTAGGCGCCGACGATCGCCCGCCGAGCGCAGCGAGGCGATTGCTCGGCTGCCGGTGGCTGGATACTGGCATGCGGGCGGACCATTCCTCTACGCTGGCGCCCGCCGAAGACCCATGTGGGGGGAATGACCATGAAGTTCCGCAAGGCCCTTGCGATCGTTTTCGCCTTCGCCCTCGTCGCGGTCGCCTGCGGCGACGACGATGGTGGCAATACCGGCGGCTTTAGCTCGCAGATCCGTGACAGCTATCTCGATGGTTGCCAGGGCGAACAGAATGCTGCTTTCTGTGAGTGCACCTTCGATGAGATCGAGAAAAGATTCTCCGAAGAGGAGTTCATCCGGTTTGCCATCGAGGCGACGGAAGAGGCGCCGGAGGAGTTCATCGAGATCGCCTTCGCCTGCCTGAGCGAGGCTGATTTCGGCGGGTAGGTAGCTAGTCATTAGTCATTAGTCGTTGGCAAGAACCCCGGATGGAAGCCCGGGGCTCCTGCAGTCTGGAGTCAGGAGTCAGGAGTCGGGGCTCAGACTCAGGACTCAGGACTCAGGACACAAGAATAGAGTTCTCTGGTGACCCGCAGGTTCCTGATCGACACCGACACCGCATCCGACGACGCCGTGGCGCTCGTCATGGCCTTGCGGGAGCCAACGGTCTCGGTCGAGGCGATCACGGTGGTAGCCGGCAACGTGCCTCTCGAACAGGCCGTGCAGAACGCGCTGTACACGGTGGAATTGTGCGGCTCAGAGGTGCCGGTACATGCCGGCCGAAGCGCCCCGCTGATGCGCGATCTGGAGACGGCGGAGAACGTTCACGGCCAAGACGGCATGGGGAGCATCGGGCTCCCGCTATCAGGGCGGGAGCCCGCCGGGACGAGTGCCGTCGACGTGATCATCGAAACGATCATGCAGTCCCCCGGCGAGGTCTCCCTGGTCACACTCGGGCCACTGACCAACATCGCCATCGCACTGCTGCGGGAACCCGATATCGCCGATGTCGTCACACACTGCTATGTGATGGGAGGCACGGGCTCCGGTCCGGGCCATACGACCCCGCTGGCCGAGTTCAACTTCTGGGTCGACCCCGCAGCGGCGCGGCTGGTACTTCGATCCGGGATGCAGCTCACCCTCGTT
>JACZWZ010000170.1 GCA_022571885.1 Acidobacteriota bacterium | reverse complement strand
AAGCTGGTGAGCAGCGAGGAGGTGTCGCCCCGTCTCGCCCAGAGGAACAGGCGTCGACCGTTAGCCATGAAGTCGTCGGCAAGGTGGGCCTTCCAGCCGTATCCGATCATGGTGTTTTCAGTTCCCGTAGCTCGAACAGTCCGTCGAGGTCGGGATTGTTGGCCATGATGAGGCGGGCGTACCGGCTCCGATAATTGTTGTTGAGTTTGAACTCCTCGGCGTCGTCGGGGAGTCCGGCGAGGGTCCATTCCCAGCGGAGCACCTCGAACAGCATCCCGATCCCGATACGGCGGCGACCGGCGACGCGGCGGGCCTGGTAGGCGAGGTCGACAAGTTCGTCATATACCTCGGGGTGGCGGGCGTGGAACGCCTCGAACCGTGAGTCGATCGTGGTGGCGAACAGAGACGCTTGCAACACCATCATCAACCCTCGTCTTCGGTGTAGGAGACGCTGATATGTACGTCGGTTTGTGTCAGGTTGATGGTGGCGACCGGGTCGACACCCTGGGGCGCTTTGACGCCGTTGGCGCATTCAGCGACGGCGGCTTGGACGTCTCTGAGGGCGGTGAGGATTTCGCTGGCGGGGCCGCGGATATGGCCAGCATCGCCGCGAGGGACCCTGACGTCTGTTTCGACGGTACGGGTAATCATCCGGTATCTCTCGTGTCGGCTATGCCTGCTCGATCCTCGAGAACAGCGGTGGCCCAAGCGATAGCGCAAGCTGCTACTTGTATTAGCTCCTCATACAGCGCCCCCGAGCTCAACTCGCCTGGCGCCTGTCGCTCCTCGTTGACCCACTCAGCGACTTCTCCGACCTCCTCGACCAAGACGGTGAGCCGAGCGTCATCGGGTCCTCCTGGCATTACGTGCGTGCCACCGAATCGGCCTTGTCGAGCGAGTTTGTCCTGGCGCAGCACTTCCCTTCGTGCATCGTCGGCTACTCCTTCAACGATGAGAGGAGGCAATGGTGGAATGTGAGCTACCGGATCGATCATGATTCGCCCTCTCCGAGTTTCGCTAAGGCGGCGTCGGCGGCCTGGGTGCAGAAGGTGAGGAGGTCGTCGCGGCGCAGATCAGCGAGGTGGGCTGCTTGGTGGTGTTTCCACAATGCGACGTGGAGCGGGTCGGTCGGCATCGGGTCGCCATCGTTTCGGAACACGGCGGCGGCGTCTTCGACGGGGCGCCAGAGGCCGCAGCGTTCCATCGCGTAGAACAGGCGCCGTACCCACACCTGATGCACTGGCATCGCCTCCGGTGTCGCGGGTCGTTCGGTGAGTAGGAGGCGGGCGAGGTCGATCGCCTCAGACGGTGCCAGTGCCATCACCGCGTTACGGATCTCTGCCGCGGAGCCGCCATCAGCACCCAAGCCATCAGGAGGCGCCGGCTCCGCGGCAGGATCATCCGTAGAGCCGTCGACCGCGGGACGATCACTCGCCGGCGGCTCTACGGAATCATCAGGTGTCGGGATCGGTGCCGGCTCGGCGGGCAAGGCGGCCCGTTCCGGTGGTAGGACAGGTCGGGCGGCGGCGGTAGCTCGCTCGGGGGTAGCCAGGATGCGCTCCAGCGTCCCCGAGTCGAGCCCCGCCGCCACCTCGATTTCGCTGATTGATTCGGTGAACCCGAGGGTCGGGACCACATACCGGCGGGTCTGCCCTCCCACTTTCGCGGTTCGGTGTTCGATCATCAGCACCGCGGGGAGCGGCCGCCCGGCGTCGGTGAGGGCGGAGAGGAGGTCGACGGTCATCGGGAGCTCAGCGGCGGCGTTGAACCCGGTCGTCGTCAAGCGCCAGACGCCGAGGTCGGGGAGCCGAGGGAGCATAACTTGGAGATGGGTGACGGGTTTACATTCCCGATCTGTCGCGTCGCAGGCGCAGGCGGTCCCGTCGGTTTGGGTGTGTCCGTCGCAGCGGCGCTGCAGCCCGCCGGCGTTCCACAAGGCGTATGACTGGGTGTCGGTGATGCGTTGCGGCGGGACGAGGACGTCGAGCTGGTTGGTGTCGGTGACGAGCTGGTACTGGTCGCCGGTCGGGGCGTCCTCCCACGGCTGGACAGTCCCGCCGTACAGGCTGGCGGCGGCTTCTAGGTAGTCCTCTTTCGGGCTGGTGAGCCGGAACGTGTCGAGCTTGACGGGGAAGGTGACCGTCTCACCGTCGACTACTTTGGTGCCTTTCTGCCCGAGCCTGATCCGGCCGAGGAGGCGGTAGCGGCGCTGCACGTCAAGAAGCGGCATCAGGACTCCTTGATGAGCAATAGATTGCCCGCTATCCGGCCCGCTGCCATCGCTATAACATCGACAGCGGCGTCTCGTACCATCTCGTCGCTGAGGTGAGTTACTGCGTGCCGGTCAAGACCGGGACGATCCCCCCTCACCTCGTAAACCATTACCGGTTCGACGGTGTCCGTTACGGCTTCGACCCATCGTCCAGTTATCACTAAGTCGTAGTTGGCGGTATCCAATATCTCAGCCATCAGCTTGGGCCCTTTCGATTGGTGCCGAAAACGTCCTGAGCCACCGGTCGTTCTCGTCGTCAAACTCCTCTGCTTCCTCGGTGAGTTCGATCACGATTGGTTGGCGATCGGTGTAGGTCGCCACGATGGACTGGATGTCTTGCAGTGGAGCTGACGGGACACCGTCGACGCGGATTACCTGGATCGTGTCAGCCATCACGCACTACCGTCCTCGTCGCGGTGACGGATTTCGGTGTACCAGAAGCCTCGCCCCCGCGTCTTCGCCGTCGATATCGTGTCCTCGTCGAAGACACGTCGATGGTCCACCTTCACGGAACGGATGAGCCGTTGGATCGCTTTCATGATTGTCGGCTTCCTCACATCGTTTAGGACGGGGAACTGGTACCACCGGTACCACGAGCCGGGGAAGCGTTCCAGTTCGGCGAGGATCCGATGCGTCGCCGACCCACGGTGAACAGTGCCCAGTGATTTAGGCATCAGCCGACCCTCAGTGCCGCATCGACGATCTCTCGGATAGTTGCGCCCCATCCAATCGGTTCCCCTAGCGAAGCTGATTGCGTCGGATTCCGTGGATACTTCCGCACTATCGCTTCCGCTGCTTCGTAGTCGATGGCTTCACGATCAACCAACCGGCCCGACGCATAGGCTTCGACGATCACCACTTCAAGTTCATCCCCGATCCAGGGTCGATCATTCATCATTTCTTTGGGGGTTGGCAGGTCACTCATCGCCAGCCTCCAGCCGGGGCAGCATGTTGGGGCCGCCGATGGCTTCTTTCGACCCTTCGATCTGCCACCGGTGCATTTCGCGGGCGTACTGCATCGTCGTAAACGTGTCGTCGTTGACCCGGACTGGGACCAGCTCGTAGCCGTCTTCGCGGAGGTGGAGGACCGCGCAGCCGTCCACCTCGGGCATCGTGGTTTCGGTAGCGTCGGGGGCGCCGAGGAACGTGTCGGCGTACCGGTACGCGGCGAGCTGCAACGCCACCTCCGGGTAGACGCCCTTGCCGGTCTTGTAATCCACCAGGAGCCGGAGGGTCGGCGAAGGCAGCCTCTCCGTCGGTTGCACGATGCCGTCGCGGCGGTCCTCAAAGATCCATATGGCGGCGGCGTCGAACCGGTCACGGTCGATTTCCATGATGGCGTCGAGCGTCCCGGCCCACCGCTGCGCCTTACTGATAACCGGCGCCTCCACCGCGGAAAACTTCGGCTGGTAGTCGTCGAGGAACTTGAGGAATTGTGCCATGTACGGGGCCACGTCCTTCGGTGCCGGCGGCATCGGCGCGTCGAGGACATACGCTTCGGCATAATCGTGGACGAGCGTCCCGAGGTCACCGGCCTTTTTCATCTGCCGATAGGAGGCGTCTTTCAACCAGTCGACCGCACCCTCACGGCCTGCGTCGTCGAGGATGACCCCTAACGCCTTGTACTTGTCGACTGCATACTCAGCGGTCACCTTCTTGGCCCAGTTGATTAGGGCGGGCTTGGGGAGGCCAGCGTCGATGATGGTGGTGACCGACCAGTACCGGACCCCGTCCCATGTATACCAACGCCCTTTGTCGCCGACGGTGACGCGTTGCAGGCCGCCCCGGATCCACTTCCGTTCAGTCGTCGTCATCCGAGCCGCCAGAACAGGAACATGCCGCCACCGATCAGGGTGACCTCAAAGGCGACAAACATGACGAGCCAACCATCGCGCGTCGTCATGATGTTGTCTCCCGAACGGCATCGCGGAGATATTCGAGGGTGCGTTCTTGGCGTGGGGTAAACGACCCTTGGAAATCCGGTGATCGTCGGCCGGTTGCCTCAAGGAATGCTTGAGCGGCGCCGCGGAGCTTCTCCTGGTCAGAGCAGGCATCCCATTCCTTTTGGGTCGGCCCTGTGTCGGCCCAGGATGTGATGGGCGAGTATCCGTCTTGGGTCGTCATCGGTGGGCCTCGGCCATCTCATCCAAGTAGCCGCGGTACTCAGCTTCGAGGGCGTGCAGCTGTTCGCTCCACTCGTCGATAGTCAGCCTGCCAGCGCGAAGATCTCCGGTGAGGTCGACCACCGCCTCGTCGAACTGTTGGTCGAGGGTGGTCATCGGAGCGGCCCGCCTCGCCAGATGCCGAGGGCGCCGTCGTGGTGGCCGTCGTGGTAGCCGCCGCGGTAGTAGACGTATTCGGTCGGGTTGGCGGCTTCGGTGGTGAGTGTGATCCATGTGAAGATCCCAGCCGCGGCGCCGGCGGCGAAGACGAGCAGGTAGAGAACGACGGTCATCCGGTGCTCGGTT
>JACZWZ010000047.1 GCA_022571885.1 Acidobacteriota bacterium | reverse complement strand
GCCGGTCTCCGTCTCGAACCTCACCGAGCCGCCCGGCCGGGTGAGTCAGATCGGGAGGCGCCCCTGTTCGTCGAGGCCGGCGGTGCGACGCCGCTAGCCTCATGTGGGAGCCAATGGTCCCTGGTCACGAGTCTCTGATCGGTCGACCATAAGGGGCCTCTATGGGAGGTGTGATGACCGAGGATCTCAACCCGCATCATGTGGCAAGGCGCCAGTTCGATCTGGCGACTCCATTCATCGGGGACCTCGACGGATGGCGCGGCATGGCGGAATGGCTTTTCCAACCCGAGCAGATCCTCAGTGTCACGCTCCCGGTCGAAATGGACGACGGCTACGTCCACATCTTCCATGGATACCGAGTCATTCACAACACAGTGCGAGGACCGGGTAAGGGCGGCATCCGTTTCCATCCCAGTATCGATGCCGATGAGGTGAAGGCCCTGGCGACATGGATGACATGGAAGTGCGCTCTGGTGGACATACCGTTTGGTGGAGCCAAGGGCGGCGTCAACTGCGATGCCACTACGTTGTCGAAGAACGAGAAGCGTCGCATCACCAGGAGGTTCATCGCAGCACTCGGCGACAACATCGGCCCTCACACCGACATCCCGGCACCCGACATGTATACCGATGCCCAGACGATGGTGTGGATCTACGACACGTATCACATGATGCATCCCGGCCAGAACAACTTGCCGGTAGTCACCGGCAAGCCGCTGGACCTGGGTGGCATCCCGGGTCGCTCCACCGCCACTGCTCGAGGGGTCTACTTCGTTGCCAACCACTTCATTGAAATCGGAGCCATGCCGAGCCTCAATAGTCTCGACGGCGTCCGTGTCGCGATCCAAGGATTCGGTAACGCCGGCCGAAACGCGGCGAGGATCTTCCGGGACGCCGGTGCCGCGGTCGTCGCGGTCAGCGACAGCCGTGGAGGTGTTCACGATCCCAAGGGCCTCGACGTCGCCAGGGTCGAGGCCCACAAGGATGAAACGGGAACCGTGGTCGGGGCTCTCGACAACGGAAAGCTCACACCCGGCGAGTTGCTCGAAGTCGAATGCGACATCCTGATCCCCGCCGCACTGCAGAACCAGATCACGGCAGAAAACGCTGGGCGAATCCAAGCTCGACTCATTGTGGAGGCTGCCAACGGACCGACCACGCCGTTGGCAGACGAGATACTTGCCGACCGCGACATCAAGGTTCTCCCCGACATTCTGGCCAACGCCGGTGGAGTGGTCGTCTCGTACTTCGAGTGGATCCAAAATCTGCAAAACGAACAGTGGGAAGAGCATCAGGTCGACGAGTTGCTCGCCAAGAAAATGCGACGCGCCACCGAAGCGGTCGTGACCGAACGGCGCACTCTGTGCGACAATCTCGACGAATACCGGATCCGCTGGGAAGAGCGGGTCCCGAATGCTCCAAAGCTCCCGACCCCGAGCTACCGCACCGCCGCAACCGCGGTCGCTGTAGGTCGCACCCGGGCTACTGCGGAATCAAGAGGGGTGTGGCCGTAAACAGCTTGCAGCCTGCAGCCCCGGGCATTAGGCATTAGGCAGCCATCGCCAGCCCGTCTTCCTAATGACCAAGGACTAACGACTAATCGCGGGAGGCGGCGCAGCCGCCGACCTACCGAACCACCACGCTCAAACACCCGATCCCCGTATCGCGACCATCTCCGTCGTTTATGGCGACGGCACAGACCTCGTGTGGCCCCGGGGACAGTTCGACCAGCAGCGTATCCCCGAAGCCGTGCCCAGGGTCCACGATGAAAGCATCGCCGCCCCATGAGTGTCGTTCATTAGCTCGGTCGGAACCGGTCCAGAATCCATCGACGGTGAATCTGACCAGCACGTGACCCGAGATGTCGTCCGGGTCGACCGCCCAGCCTCGAACCTCCAGGAATCCGGCGGTCCCTTCCACCGAGTGGAGGCCGCCGATTGGTGGATCGGTATCGGCGCGAACTCGGTGAGGATCTCCCGGCCGATCACACGCCAGGTCTTCGCCGATGATCGTTTCATGGATGCGACAGGCCGCGTATGCGACGAAGGCCACCTTTCCGGGCCATGACGTCCCCCCGAAAGACCCGATTGCCAACGCGTAGACCGGTCCGTCCGGGACTTCGACCACCCCGCTCCCGATCAGGGTGTCGAGAGCGTCCACCTCGACGATCTCACCGGTTTCCTCATCCTCCTCGGTCCTTCCAGGGGGAAGCCAACCCATCTTGAACGAGACGCCGCTCCACACGTCCGGCGGAAGCCTGGTCAAAAGACCGGAAGGATATCCCGGCAACCTCTCTATCCGGCCCCACTCCAGGAAGGTGTTGGTGTCGGCGGCGCTGAGAACCCAGCCGTCATAGACGAGACGCCAAAAGGCTGCCAGGTCGTCGGCGGTGGTGAAGTTCAAGTACGGGTGCGGCCCCGGAAAATCCGAAGAACGCCATTCGCCCCCGAAGGTCCACTCCACCACCAGCGTTTCCTTCATACCGAGGCCAGACGTGAAGCTGTTGATCGCGTCCAGTCCGCCCCCCAAGCCAATGGCTAGACCACCGGCGTCGTTCGAAGACTGCCCGAACACGGCAACAGCCAGCGGCTCAACAGCCTCGATACCCGATCGGCGGATCGCCGCCACCATCCAGGTCGCTTTGAGACCCGAGGCGGCCTTTAGCCAACGATCTCCCTGAAAGGTGGCCTCCTCCCCGGTATCGAGCCGAACCACCGAGATCCCGATGATTCCCGACGGGTCGAAGTAATTCGCCTCTTCCCCCAGCCGAGAGACAACCCGCTGCAGCGGCGTCGGAGGGCTGCCCCCAGAAGAATCGGCGCCGGCGGGCATCGGAGCCACCAGCAGTAGGGATAGAGCGGCGGCGGCCGTCATGACACGTTTCGCACCGTTCATGAGCAACAATTTAACTGCGCCTTGCCGACAAGCATCCCAGAACCTCTGAGATGGATGAGACATCGACCCAAAGGTGCTCTATCGCGATCTAGCATCCTCGCCGACTCTCCAAGGAGGCTTCGCTGGGCACCGATCGACCTGTCCGTTTCGGGCTGCGCATCCCGTCGTACGCCTGGCCGGCCCTCACCTATCAAGAGTCGCGGGATCTCCTCGACTACTGCCGCCACATTGACGATCTGCCGTTCGAGGACATCTGGGTCATCGACCACCTACTGGTGTCGAAGGGCGTATACGGCGTATCTTGGATCGACTCGCTGACGATGCTGGCAGCTGCTGCCGGCGTCACCAGCCGGGTCGGCCTGGGTACCGCGGCCTTGGTTCTCCCCCTCCGCCATCCGGTGATCCTCGCCAAGGAGATCGCCTCATTACAGGTGCTTTCGGGTGGCCGATTCAAGTTCGGTGTTGCCGTTGGCTGGGATCCGGCTGAGTTCGCCGCGATCGGCGTTCCCTTGCAAGAACGCGGAAGACGCACCGACGAAGCCATCGAGATCGTCCGCCTCCTGCTCACGGAGGAACACGTCTCCTTCGACGGCCGGTTCTGGCAATTCGATGACGTCACCATCTATCCGCGGGTGAACGATCCTCCTCGTCTGTGGGTCGCCGGTGGCACCCTCACCCACGCACCCGACACACCCGACAAGCCGTATATCGCCGCAACCGTCCTCGATCGGATACTCGAGGCGGACGGGTGGATGGCGCGATCCAGCGGGAGCGATCCGGAAGACGTGCGCAACGACTGGTTGGCTGTGCAAGCCCATCTGGAGAAGAACGGGAGAGATCCGACGACGCTCACCTTCGGAGCGACCCAGTTTCTCCACATCGCCGCCTCGGCCTCCACCGAGGATGCCATGGCCGAGCAGATGCCGCTCTTCACCCGCGTGATGGGTGATCACCGGACTCGTGATGATCTACAGGCCTCGTACCTGACCGGGTCTATCGAGGAGATGCAAGAAACTGTGGCAGGGCTGCAGCGGGCGGGTCTGGAGTACCTGATCCTGACCCCGCTGGTCGACGATCCGAGACAACTCGATCTCATCGTCGAACACATCGTCGAGCCCTTCAGCTGATCATCGACTGCGGATCGCCTCGAGGACCCGGCCCGGACTGGCCGGGAGATGGCGTACCGGAACCCCGATCGCATGTCTGATCGCATTTAGAATCGCCGGCGCCGTCGCCACCAGCGTGTGCTCCCCAACCCCCTTGGCCCCGTAGGGTCCAAGGGGATCATCGGACTCGATGAGAATCGTGGCAATCTCCGGCACATCGCCAAACGTCGGGATCAAGTAATCGTGCAGGTTCTCACTCCGACCCGGCAAGTACTCCTCCATGAGCGCCATCCCAATTCCTTGGGCGATGCCACCGTGGATCTGACCTTCCACCAGCGTCGGGTTCACGGCTCGTCCGACATCGTGAGCCGCGGTGATCTTCAGCAGTTCGACCGTACCCAGATCTAGATCCACCACCAGCTCGACCATCTGGGCCCCAAACCCGTAGATGGCATATGGCGATCCCTGCCCGTTCTCATCCAACCCGGTGGTGATCGGATCAAACGATCCGGTGGCCACCACCACCAGACCGTCATCGTCGATGTCGAGCGAGGCAAGGTCTATCTCGACCACCTCTCCCCGGTCGTAGACCAAAACTCGACCCGCACCGAACTCGAGCCGCCCACTCTCTGATGCTTGTGCCATTGTCAGCAGGACCGAACGCAGCTTCAGCGATGCGGCAAACACGGCGTTGCCCGAAATGAATGTCTGGCGCGATGCCGACGTCTTGCCGGCGTCGGGGGTGGTATCGGTATCTGCTCCGATCTGATCGATCACTCCGATTTCGACACCAAGCGCGTCGGCACAGATCTGACTCATCACCGTGTTGGCACCTTGGCCGATGTCGACGGCACCCTGGAAGAGCACCACCCTCGCCGCGGGAGACACTCCGATCTTGATAGTCGACGGATTGGCGAGACCGGTATTGCCGCAGCCGTACCACATTCCGGCCACTCCAACCCCCTGCCGTCGCCTCGAGTGACTTCGGTCGAACTCGGCACTCTGATACAAGGCGCGGTCCCAGTGGGGCCGCAGAACCTCCAAGCACTCCTTGAACCCGACACCAGATTCGAAGACCTGACCGGTCAAGGTCGGCCGTCCGGCTGTGAGCGCGTTCTTGATTCGGAAGTCGAGCCTGTCCTCGCCGAGCGCGTCGGCCAACTCATCGAAAATGCCCTCTTGGGCGATCGCCGACTGCGGGACGCCGAAACCTCGAAAGGCGCCCGAGGGAGGCTGATTGGTATGAACTGCGACCGTGGTGGCTCGATAGGCCTGGTACGAATAGGGACCACCGGCATGCACCGGCGCTCGGTTGGCCACCGTCGGGCCCCAGGAGGCATAGGCCCCGGTGTCGAAGCGCCCGCTGAACTCCATCGCGGTGAGCATCCCGTCGGAGGTGGCGCCGACCCGGACCGAGATCTGCGAGGGATGCCGCTTGGTCGTCGACATCATCGATTCGGGCCGGGTGTAGACGATCCGCACCGTCCGATCCAGATGCCAGGCGGCGATGGCCAAAAATGGCTGGACCGAGAGGTCGAGCTTGCTGCCAAAACCCCCGCCGACGGCGCTGGGGCGAATGATCACGGCCTCAGGATCGAGTCCCATGATCGCCGCGATCTCGGTGCGGTCCAGGTGCGGTGTCTGCGTGGTAACCGTGATTTCGAGTCGATCACCGATACGTTTGGCATGACCCGCCTCGGGCTCGATGTAGGCGTGCTCGATCGAGGGTGTCGAATACGATGCCTCGATCACCGCATCCGATCCGGCAAAGGCCTCAGCAAGGGCGCCCCGTTGTACGAGCCCGCGTACCAGTACGTTCTGGTGGCGCCCCTGGTGGAGAACAGGGGCACCCGGCGCCAATGAGTCGTCGGGCGACATCATCGGCTCCAGTTCGTGCCACACGATCGGAAATCGGTCGAGATCGAGGTGACTAATCGATTCCGGATCACCAACGACCATGGCCACCGGCTCGCCACGATGGCGAGTCTCCAATTCGGCGAAAACCGGTTGATCCACAAAGCGTGGAATAACCCCGAACCTGTTGCGACCCGGAACATCGGCGGCGACGAACACCGCGATCACGCCGTCGTGAGCCGCCACGTAGCCCTCGACGTCCCCGATGTCGAACCGCGCCCGGTGGTGAGGCGACCGTACGACGCGGATGAGCAGGGCACCGGGCGGGGGCGCATCATCACCGAATGCATCCGTCCCGGTCAGCTTTGGTATCCCGTCCACACGCACGACCCGAGCGCCCACCGCCTTTCCGGGAGGAGGATCCGCCGCCAGCTGCTCGAAGTCGGAGGCCGCCACGACCGCATCGACAATCATGCGGTATCCGGTACACCGACATAGCACTCCCCCCAGCGCGTCCTCGACCTGACGCACGGAGGGGCGGGGATGTTCCCGCAGCAGCGCACTTGCCGCCATCAGCATCCCTGGGGTACAGATGCCGCACTGAGCCGCGCCGTGATGCAGAAACGACCTCTGCAGGGAGCCGAGGGTGTCTCCGTCGGCGAGACCTTCCACCGTCGTCACTTCGCTCCCCTCCAGACGGCCCAGCGGCACCGTGCAGGCGTTGACCAGCACGCCGTCGACCAGCACCGAGCAGGATCCGCAATCCCCGGCGTCACATCCGACCTTGGTTCCGGTCAGCCTCAGGTCTTCTCTGAGGACATCGGAGAGGCGCCGCAGCCGCGAGCCGCCGGCTCGTGCTGCTTTCCCGTTGACACGGAACCGAATCACGCCGGCACCGCACAGCGATCGAGAGCCCTCTGCACCAGGACCCGAGCAGCGTCTCTTCGGTAACCGGCCGACGCTCGCACATCCTCGATCGGGGTCAGCATCTCCAGATGCCGATCATCTACGACGGCCGAGGCGGCCTCGACATCCACCCCCACCAGGTCTCTCTCGAGCGCAACAAGCCGCCGAGCCACCGGCGAACAGGCCCCAACCGCAACCCTTGCCTCGGTGATCGTGCCGTCGCCGGCTGCCACCAGACGGGCACCGACCATCACAACCGAGATCACGAGATACCGCCGTGACCCGAGCTTGAGGAACCACGACCGTCCTTCGGCGCCGTGACGCGGGATGGTCACCGCCGTCAGCAGCTCGTCGGGCCGGAGCGCCGTCCGCCGGTAGTCGAGCAGGAAGTCCTGCAGCGGCATCTGTCTCACCCCAGATGCCGACGCCAGATCCACTGCCGCGTCGACCACCAGCAGGGGCGGAACACCATCCGCCGCCGGCGAGGAGTTGCAGAGGTTGCCGCCGATCGTGCCGGCATTCTGGATCTGCCACCCACCCACGGTCACCGCTGCCTGTTGTAGGGCCCGGCATCCGTCGGGAAGGTCCTTCCCGGCGATCTCGGACCAAGTTGTGAGAGCGCCGATCCGGATCTGGGTGGCGGACACCTCGATTCCCCTCAACTCCGACAGCCCACCGAGGTCCAGCACAGGGCCCTCCTGAAGATTGCCGACTCGACCGGGATAGAAATCCGTTCCACCGGCGATTGCCGTCATATCGGGCTCGACCATCAACTCGAGCGCCTCGGCCAGCGTGGTCGGAGTCGCGTAACGCACGGAGCCGTACCTTACGCGCACCGCCGCCGTCCGCCGACCTAGGCTCGCCGGGTGGAAAGGGGGGCTCGGCCGTCAGGCGGAGAATCGGCGGCCCCGGGGAGCGAGGCCCCGGGTTGCCCAGCGACGGCCGTAAGGCCAAGAGCAATTGGTACTGGGAGGTCTTCGTGCAGATCCGCAAAATCGTCACCATCGTCGACGAGGTACACATCGAGGCCGGGAGGGACGTCTCGCCTCCAATTCGTCGAGTGATCACGTCGGCGGTTCTCGCCAACCCGTACTCCGGAACCTACGTCGAGGACCTGTCCGACCTATCCGATCTGGGCGTTGAACTCTCCGAGATGCTCGCTTCGATCGCAGTCGACCATCTCCAAGGACACCCGGTTCACAGCTACGGCAAGGGCGGCATCGTCGGCACCGCCGGGGAACTCGAGCACGTCGCAGCGATACTCCATCCCAAGTTCGGGGCTCCGTTCAGGGAGGCTTGCGGCGGTGGGAAGTCGATCATCCCATCGGCCAAGAAGCGAGGGGCAGCCGGAACTCCCCTCGACATTCCGGTGCATTACAAAGACGCCGCCTTCGTCCGGAGCCACTTCGACGCCATCGAGTTGAGGATTGTGGATGCTCCCACCCCCGACGAAGTCGTGATCGCGGTGGCGGTGACCGACGGCGGGCGCCCGCTGCCTCGGATAGGCGGGCTCCAGGTAGATGAGGTCGTCGGCGAGGACGGGTTGAGATGAGCGACCTGACCATTACGAACATCGGGACGATCGTGAGCGGCAACATAACCGCGCCCATCACGCCCGGCGACACCATCGTCATCCGGGACGGAAAGATCGAATCGGTCGGTGGTTCACCGGGTCCCGACGGAGTGGAGATCGATGCCGGCGGTGCCACCGTGATCCCCGGACTGTGCGACAACCACGTCCATCCGGTGATCGGGGATTACACCCCACGCCAGCATCAGATCGGGTTCATCGAATCGTGCCTCCACGGGGGAGTCACCACAATGATGTCCGCCGGAGAGCCCCACACTCCGGGCCGCCCCAAGGACCCGGCCGGAGTCAAGGCCCTGGCGATCCTGGCCTCCAAGTCCTTCACCAATCTCAGACCGGCCGGAGTCAAGGTCCATGCGGGGGCGGTGATGCTGGAACCCGGCCTGACCGAATCGGACTTTGCCGAGATGGCGGCCGAAGGGGTTCGACTGGTGGCAGAAATCGGGATCTCGGGGATCAAGGACGCCGATGAAGCCGCCCAGATGACGCGCTGGGCTCAGGCTCACGGCATGCGGGTCATGGTGCACACCGGTGGCGCCTCGATTCCGGGGAGTGGCGTGATCGGTGCAGATTTCGTGATAACGGTCCAGCCGGATGTCGCCGGGCACACCAATGGTGGACCAACCGCCCTGCCGCTCTCGGATGTCGAGATGATCCTCGATCAAACGGAGGCGAAGGTCGAGGTCGTTCACAACGGGAACGTCAAGGCGGCCGGCGCCGTTGCGGCCTTGCTGGCGGAGCGGGATGAACTGCATCGCCTGGTCGTCGGCACCGATAGTCCAGCGGGGTCCGGGGTGCAGCCTCTGGGAGTGCTGAGGACGATGTCGTGGGTGTCCTCGCTCGGAGGGATACCGGCGGCGATCGCGGTGGCGGCGGCCACCGGCAACGTGGCCAACCTCCACGGACTCGACACCGGAACGATCACTCCCGGGGCCGAAGCCGATCTGGTGATCGTCGACGCCCCGCTCGGATCACAGGCTGACGATGCACTCGGAGCCCTATCCATCGGCGACACCCTGGCCGTGGCCGCCGTGCTAATCGATGGCGTGGTACGAGTCCGCAAGAGCCGCAACACTCCTCCCCCGGTCCGATCGATCGGAATCCCACAATGAGCCCCGCAGTGTTGCGCAACTTCATCGGCGGAGCGTGGACGGAAGCAGCCGGCACGGATTCGGTCCCGGTCACCAATCCAGCGACCGGCGAGACCATCGCCATCCATCCCATGTCGGCCGGCGACGCGGTCGACGCCGCGGTGAGAGCGGCCGAGGCGGCATTCTGGGATTGGTGGATGACGCCGGTGCCGACTCGCTCGGCAATGATGTTCCGCTATCGCCACCTGGTGTGGGATGCTCGCGATGAACTCGCCGCGATCATCGTCGAGGAGAACGGCAAGACGCTGGCCGAGGCCAAGGGCGAGATGTTGCGGGCTCTGCAATACATCGAGCACGCCAGCGCGGTGACCGAAACGATGAAGGGCGCGGTCACCGAGAACGTCGGCTCCGGGGTCGACATCGAATTCATTCGGGAGCCACTGGGGCCGTTTGCGATCATCGCTCCCTTCAACTTCCCGGCCATGATCCCGCTCTATTTCACCTGGGCGGTGGCCACCGGAAATCCGGTGGTCATCAAGCCGAGCGAGCACTGTCCGCTGACGACCATCCGGTTGATCGAGTTGGCAGCCGAAGCCGGCTTTCCCCCGGGCGTAGTCAACATGGTGCTCGGTGGCAAGGGGATCGTCGAGGGTCTGGCCAACCACCCCGACGTCGCCGGCCTCTCCTTTGTGGGCTCGTCCCCCGTCGCAGAGATCGTCTACAAGCTGGTCACATCAAATGCCAAGCGTTGCCAGGCACAAGGCGGGTCGAAGAACCATCTGGTGGTCACCGACAGCGCCGTGGTCGATAGGTGCCTACCCAACATCGTCTCCTCGATGCTGGGCAACTCCTCCCAGCGGTGCTTCGCCGGCTCCAACCTGGTCGTCTACGACTCGATCTACGACGACTTCATGGAACGATTTCTGGCCGAGGTGCGCCGGTTCAAGCTCGGGAACGGAATGGACCCGGCGACGACGATGGGGCCGGTGATCTCACCCCAATCGCAGCGGAGGCTGGAGGCGGCCGTCGATACCGCGCTCGAGGAGGGCGGCGAGCTCCTGCTGGATGGACGCGGAGTGGAGGTCGACGAGTATCCGGGCGGCAATTGGATGGCACCGACAATCGTCACCGGTCGACCCGGGATGGAGGTGTTCGATCGGGAACTGTTCGGACCGGTTCGGGCGGTGCAACGGGTTTCGGGTCTCGACGAGGCCATCTCGGTCGTCAACGCCAGCCGGTATGGCCACACGGCAGCCATCTACACGGAACACGGTGGGGTGGCCCGGGAGTTCCGCCAGCGCGCCCAGGTCGGCCAAGTCGGGATCAACATCGGTACTCCGGCGCCGATCGCCTTCTACGCCGTCGGTGGTCGCAAGAAATCGTTCTTCGGATCGCTACGCGGGCGTGCCAACGATGCCGTCGACTTCTACACCGACAAGAAGGTCGTCGTCAGCACCTGGCATGTGGATACGTCACAGGAGACCGGGGCCGATCCGGCATTTGAGGGGTCTACCTAAGTCGCCAGTCTCCAGTTCACCAGTCTCCAGTCAGATAAGAAGGGGACTGACGAGACTCGGACAGTTGCTCCTAGACGAGCTTGCCGCCGGCAGATTCGACTTCAGTCAGGGCGCGGTCACCGTCTCCTTCTTCTAGGTCGACCGAGCGCACCGCATCGCGGATCAGATGTACCGAGAAGCCCTCGGACAACCCGTCGAGGGCGGTGGCCTTTACGCAGTAGTCGGTGGCGAGCCCGGTGACGATCAGTTTGGTGACACCCCACTCCCGCAGCATCGCCGCCAATTCGGTCGGTGTCGTCTCCTCGGTCTGCGGGTCCCGCATGGTGAACCCCGAATAGCCGTCCTCTCCGTTGGATCCCTTGCGCACCACCGGGCCGTCTACGACGAGGTCCGGATGGAATTCCGAGCCCCAGGTGTGGGCGACACAATGCACCGGCCAAATCCCACCGTCCTTGGCGAAGTGGGGAGTCGACCCCGGATGCCAGTCGGCCGTGTACACGACATGACCTCCGGCTTCATTGGCGGCGGCGATGTGCTGATTGATCACCGGTACCACCGCGGCGCCATCGGCGACCGACAGGCCGCCCTCGGGATCTGCGAAGTCGTTCTGGACATCGACGACCACCAGCGCCGTCTCAGAGTCGTAGTCGATCATGCCGTCGAGGTTACTTACGAGGGAGCCTTCAGGCTGCAGGAGGGTCGTCCTCCGGCCTGAAGGCGTAACTCGAATCGCGCCACCGGCGGTACGCTCGGGTCGATGCCACCTCCCGACCAACTTCGCCGCGCCGCAAATGGCCCACTGCTGGTAGATCTCTACGAGTTGACGATGGCTCAGCTCTACTTCAACGAAGGCATCCACGAGATGCCTGCGATGTTCGAGCACTTCTTCCGGTCATACCCCGACTACGGCACCCACCAGGCCGGATACTGCATTCAGGCAGGCCTGGAAGGGGTGCTCGACTGGATCGAGCAGCATCGGTTCGATCAAACGGCGATCGGCTATCTGCGCAGCCTGACCGATCGCGGCGACGGACCTCTGTTCACCGACCCGTTCCTCGAGTGGCTCGAGGCCATGTCGTTTCGGGATCTCCGGCTCTGGTCCATTCCCGAGGGAAGAGTCGTGCACGCCGGGGTCACTCTGAGCATCATCACCGGCCCACTGGCGGTGGCCCAGATATTGGAGACGGCACTACTCAACCAGTTCTCGTACCAGACCCTCATCGCCACCAAGGCGAGCCTCGTCGCCGAGAGCGCCCGGGGACGTCCGACGCTCGAATTCGGGGTGAGGCGAGGGCCACAGTTCGGAGCAGCCGCCGGCACCCGAGCAGCCCTGATCGGGGGGGCATCGAGCACCAGTTACGTCGGTGCGGCGATGCTGGCCGGGGTGCAACCGACCGGTACCCACGGCCACTCCATGGTGCAGGCCATGATGGCGCTCGGTAGAGGCGAGCTGGGAGCGTTCCAGGCCTATGCCCGCTCCTTCCCTGATTCTTGCCTGTTGTTGGTGGACACGGTCGACACCCTCGCCAGCGGACTCCCCAATGCGGTCCGGGTGTTTACCGAATTACGCGACCAGGGTCACGAGCCGCTCGGGATCCGGCTCGACTCGGGCGATCTTGCCCACCTGGCGATCCGGTCGGCTCAGCAACTCAATGCGGCCGGCTTCACAGACCAGACCATCGTCCTCTCCAGCGGGCTCGACGAACTCGCCATCTGGCAGATCCTCACCCAGATCGACCAGGAGGCTGCCGGATACGGAGTGGATGCGGACCATCTGATCGATCGTCTCGCCTTCGGCGTCGGAACCAAGCTCCTGACTTCGGACGGTGACCCCTCGCTCGACAGCGTCTACAAACTGGTGGCGATCGAACGCGATGGCTCCTGGGTACCCGCAGTCAAGATCTCGGACTCGCCGCAGAAGACCGTCACCCCCGGCCACAAGCAGGTGGTGCGTCTCTACGATCAGCGTGGCCTTGCTGCCGCCGATGTGCTGGGTCTCGAAGGAGAGGACATCGCCGGCGCTGACCACCTCATGCTCCGGCACCCGATCCGACATGATTTCCACCGCACAGTGGATCGAAGCGACATCCAACGGGTCGAGTCACTGCTCGAACCCGCCTGGCTCGACGGGAAGCGAATAATCGGGCCGGAGCCGATCGATCAACCCCGGGGGCGTCGCGCAGCCGACATGGCTCGGTTGGACCCCGGGGTGCGAAGGCTGATGAACCCGCACGTGTACCACGTGTCACTCACTCAGGCATTGTGGGAGCTAAAGCAGGAGACGGTGGAGTCGGCCGGCGACGGGTGGCAAGACTGAAACCAGCTACGGCTCGATGCCCGCCTCATCAAGAAACGGTTGAATGATCCGCTGACAAACAGCATCCGTGATTACCAGAGTCGCAACGCCGATTCGGGCTGCTAGCGCCGTTCTTGAGCAACATATTCCGAGTAGATTCATTCGTTCGTCTTCTCCGTGCCCTCACGAAGCTTGATGGCCGGGCTCCATCCCAGATATTGCTCGATGAGGGTATTGTCGCTGTTGCGACCGCTCACACCCCGGGTGCATTGAGCTTGTACTGCCGTTCGAGCTCCATACCTGCGATGTCCTCGACAACATCGACTAGCTGTGCTTCCCACAGAGGTTGTTCACAGTCTGGTGGCTGGTGGTCTGCCTCCGAAGCTGGTGTGGGGTCGCTGGTAGTTATAGCTGTTGAGCCAGTGGTGAGTGCTTCGACGCGTTCGTGGTTGGTGGTGTAGGGCCGGATGCAGGCCCATTCGTCTTTGAGGGTGCGGTGGAAACGTTCGATGCTCCTATGTTTGTCAAGCGGTGGCTGGGAGGGCGTTATAGATCTCTCGGGCGACGTAGCGTTTGAGGCATCGGATGATCTCTCGCTTTGAGAGACCTTCAGCTGTTCGGCGTTCGATGTAGGCGGGAGTGGGTGGATGATTCCGGAGTCGGGTGATGACGATGAGGTAGAGACAGGGGTCGCTGGCGGGCACCGTTCTGCTGGCACGCTCCGACTCGAGACCGTGAAGACTTGTCCCGACTCCAGCTCCGATTGGGTGCCCGTTTTGGTCGGCCAGACCATCTCCACCTTCTCCCGGAGCTCCTCGACACAGAGGAAAAGAAGCAACGTCGCCTTGTACTGTGCCGATGGGCCGTTTCGGCGAATCCACCGAAATCGCGCAAGCTGCCGTGGGTTGGCGTCCGATGAGTCCTCCTACGTCACCGGAACCGAATTCCTGGTCGACGGCGGGATTGCCGCAGCACATGTGACGCCCGAGTGATCCGCGCTCTTGTCCGGCTTAGAACGGCTGCGCCGACAGCCGGGAACCTTGTGGATCGCACCAGCCCGAGCTAAATTCGGTCCCGTCATCCAGAGCGGTCGAGGGACAGGCCCGCCGACGCCGCGGCAACCACCCAAAATGGGAAGGTGCTAACGCCTGATCGATGATCTCGTCGATGGGGCTGATTGATGACCAAGAACGCGGCAGCGGAAACGCATTCTGGGACCACACCGACCCGGTTCTTCGACAGCCGCGCCTCCTACCTGATGTTCAGCATCGCCACGACCGAGAAGCCGGTGGTGGCGGCCCGTATCGGCGAGGAGCTGGCGTACCTGAGTCCGGGCGAGCATGCGCTGCGGATCTTCGACGCCGGAATGGGCGACACCTCGGTGCTGACCCGGCTCATGCGTCAGATGCACCGGGTCTTTCCTCACGTCCCGTGGCTGGTGGTGGGCAAGGAGATCAGCATCGAGGATGTGCGGCTCGCCCTGGACCGGTTACCGGACCGGTTCGCCGAGCACCCAGAGATGGTGTTCGTCGTCACCAACATGTACTACCCGGAGGCACCGTCGCTATCCCCGGCAGGCCGGGAAGAGTCGGAGCTCGTCTGGCGGGAAGTGGCCCTCGAGGGCTCGACGACCGACGATTTCGGGCGCCAGATCAATGGCCTCTTCTCCGATCTGGTGCATGACTGGGAGGTGATGGCGAGCCCGAAGACGGGCAATCCCCTCTATGTCCGTCCTTCGGTGCTGGTGCTGTACCGGAAGGATCGCCAGTTTTTGCTGAATTCGGTGATCCCCAAACCCGGTGAAGTGGAGGGCAAGTACGACCTCATCCTTGCCTCACAGCCCTATCGGGCCAGGACGACCGTGGAGCGCAAGGTCAGAATCGCGCTGGTCCCGCTCGCCCGAGCGCTGGCTCCAGGCGGAAGGATGGTCGTCGTGCACTCGCACGGGGACGACCCCGGGCTGGAGATCATCCGCGGCCTGTGGCCGGATGAGGATCCATTTCAGGCCGGACGAGCAGATTTGGTTGCCGAGGCACGGAGGCAGCTCGATTCGGCAGCGGATGGTGACCTGGTGTATCCGCAGCAGAGCGATCGGGAGGCGATATTCCGCTACGACCTGCATGCCATGCCCTCCGAGGTCACCGAGCATATCGGAACGGGATTGACGCTGGCGGCATGGAACGCGGCGGCGTACGTTGCACAGATCGACGAGGGCCGGCTGGCTGCGGCCCTGTCCTCCGGCGCATATGTCGAGGCGACCCAAAGCGTGCTCCACCGCTACGGCGGCGTCTGGTTCAACGATGAGGCCTATGTCATTGCGCGGACCGGTGCTGAGGAGGGCTGATGCAGGACAAGACCGGGATGATGGAGGGGGTGCGGAGGGTGTTGCTGAGGCCGGAGTTCGAATTGCTTCCTCTCCGCAGTGCGATCGATCAGATCGACTTTCTCCCCGAAGCCGCCACCGTCACCATCACCGCGTCGCCTGCGAAAGGGATCGACTCGTCTCTCAGGTACGCCACCGAGCTGGCGCAGCGGGGCTTTGAGGTCGTTCCGCACATCGCAGCGAGATCGATCGGCGACCACGCACACCTGGCCGCCGTTCTCGACACCATTACGGAGGCCCGCATCCGGCGCATCTTTGTCATCGGCGGCGACGCCAAGAAGCCCGGGGAGTTTTCCGACGCGCTTTCGCTGATCCAAGCGATCGAAGCGCTCGATTATCCGCTTCCCGAGATCGGCGTGGCGGCATATCCGGGCGGTCATCCATTCATCCCCGATGATGTGCTGCGTCAGGCACTCAAGGACAAGCGACCCTACGCCTCGTATATGACTACCCAGATGTGTTTCGACCCGGCCATCATCTCCAACTGGATCTCCGATGTGCGGGCAGACGGCATCATGCTCCCGATTCACCTCGGAATACCGGGGGTTGCCCCATTGCACAAGCTGATCAGCATTTCGGCGCGGATCGGCGTCGGGGATTCGATACGTTTCCTGTCCAAGCACATGGGACTGTTGCGTCGGAGCACCTACTTGCCGGACAAGCTCATCATGGGCCTCGCCGAGGTGATCGCCGACCCATCGGCAAGGATCGAGGCGTTGCACTTCTACACGTTCAACCAGGTCGAGAGTTCCGAGGAGTGGCGGAAGGGCTGGCTGGCAACACTCGATAGCTGAGCCCGAGAGATGCTCGATGGACCCCGAGGTCGAATCGCCTGCCGCCGATCGAGCCGATCGCTCGGCGCCGGTCCCGCTGATAGTGTGGCCGCGGCCGCAGCGAACTCAACCGAAGCAGACGGCAAGGCAGACGATGACATTGCGGGTCGGCGTGTTGGGAATCGGTAATGCGATCGTCGACGTACTCGCCCGCGTCGACGACCAGTTCCTCACGAATATCGGTGCCGAGAAGCGATCGATGACGCTCATCGACGAGCATCAAGCCATCGAGGTCTACCGGATGATGGGTCCCGCCGTCGAGATGTCCGGCGGTTCGGTCGCCAACACGATCGCAGGCCTGGCGAGTCTCTCGGCCAGGACGGCATTCATCGGCCGTGTCGCCAACGATCAACTGGGTCGCATCTTCACCCACGATCTGCAGTCGCTCGGGGTCGATGTCCGGCTGCCACCGTTCGATGGCGGGGCATCGACGGCGCGCAGCCACATCCTGATCACACCAGACGGACAGCGGACCATGCAGACCTATCTCGGGGCTTGTGCCGAGTTGACGGTGGACGATGTGAACGAACGCACCATCGGCGACCCCGAGGTCGTCCTCCTCGAGGGGTATGCCTGGGACATCGCCGAGGGCCCCGAGCTCGCCCGAGAAGCCATGAAGGTCGCAGAGCATAGGGACTCGGTCGTGGCCATCTCGCTGTCGGACGCGCTGTGCGTTGAACGACATCGAGAGGTGTTCCTCGATGCTACAGCTCGGCACGCCGGGATGGTGTTCGCCAACGAGACCGAGATAATCAGCCTCTTTGAGACGACGAGCTTTGAGGAGGCCGTGGACAGAGCCTCCGAATTCGACGCCCTCTTCGTGCTTACGCGCACGGAGAAGGGCTGTGTCGTCGTCGACGGCACCGACATCACCGTTCAGGAGGCATATCCGGTCGACGTGGTAACCGACGCCACCGGGGCCGGCGACGCCCACACCGCGGCGTTCCTCTTCCAACGGGCGGCTGGCGGATCGTTGAGGGAGTGCGCCGTGTTCGCCTCGCGATGTGCTACCGCCGTCATCAGCCAGGTCGGGGGTCGCCTCGACGAGCACGCCCTCAACCACCTCCCTGAGCCGTAAAAGGGCTCGGCCGCCGCTTTGTCCTCGATGCCGAGCCCTTGTATGAGTTCACAGAGCGTCGGAACAATGCCCGTAGCCTGTGAGCGCACGCCGACCTCGGTAGCCCCGGGTACGGCCATATATACGAGGGCATGGACGAAGCAGCCGCAGACCGCCTGGAAGCGGTGATTTCGCATCATCTCGCGGCCTCGGTGCGGCCTGGAGCCTGATCCGACGGAGATTCGAACCTCGGAGGTAACAAGGCCCTATGAATGGGGACTCCCGCTCGTGGGCGCTGAGGGACTCGAACCCCCGACCTCTTCCTTGTAAGAGCCAATCGCCCTGCGCAACGAATCGTTGGTAGGACTCGGCGTGCGCCCGATAACCATTGCGGGCCAACGGTCCGAAGCTATCACTAGACGCCAGTGGTTCTCGACGTTTCTCGCTGTCGTGTGGACAGTTCGTGGACAACGCAGGGACTGCCACCGAATGCCCCCGACCGGATGACCTCTGCCGCGTGAAGGCAAATCAGGGGGTATTCGTGACCTGGGGAAACGGCCAGAA
>JACZWZ010000169.1 GCA_022571885.1 Acidobacteriota bacterium | reverse complement strand
TTCTCGATGAAACACAAGGCGGCTGGCGCGGCCTCGTCGAGGACAAGCTCGCTGAATTGTCGGAGCGACGGGACCGCCTCGATACGATGATCAACATGCTCGCCGAGATTCGAGACTGTGGCTGTGAGGCAGTCGCGTCCTGCCCACGAGCCATGCCAGCCTGAACAACGCTCCCAGAGGGCCTCAGAGGACACAGTTCCGTTCTTGAACCAGAATTCTGAGCGGCCTGTGACACCGACCTTTGTCGATCTCATGTCCGGCCACTCTGGGATCCCCCAACGTTCGAAAATGTTATATGAAGGCCGTGGGTAGGTCAGGGGTGCTGAAGCGCCGCTGTTGAAGGTTGATCGGGCATGTCTGCGGTTAGTGGACCGTGATCCGGTGGCCCTCTACTAAGGGGTCAGAACTCCTCGATGACGTCGGCAAGCCACTCGATGCTGCCCTGCGTGATCGGGTCGACGACGAGCTGTACATGCGCCGCCCCGGCGGCCTCCCAGGCTCGGAGCTGCTCGGCGATCTCCGCCGGGGACCCGGTGACCGGGTCGACCTCCGGCCCGCCGTCGTAGTCGCCCATCTGCCGCCCGGCACCGCCAGCGAGTCGCACGAAGACGGCGGCGGTCGCCTCGACATCGGTCGGCGACCGGTCCGCGGTCGAGATCAACCCGTCGATGCGGGCCTTCTCGCGAGCGAACCCGTCGGCGGTGTTTCCGTACTGGCTCCACCACATGTTCCACGCATCGACGTAGGGGAGTGTGATACCGAGCATCCGCGCACCGGTCGACCCGACCATCAGCGGTGGGCCGCCGGCGCGCGGACTGCGCGGGTGTAGCACGCAACGGTCGACGTCGTAGAACTCGCCGTGGAAGTCGATCTCGCCGTCGCGCAGCAGCGTGCGGATGATGGTAAAGGCCTCGTCGAACCGACTGACGCGCCGGTCGTACGGGAACCCGAATGCGTCGTACTCCCTGCGGTTCCATCCGGCGCCGAGCCCCACGACCAGTCTCCCGTCGGAGATCGCATCCACCGTCGCGGCCTGCTTGGCGAGCATCGCAGGCGCGTGGAACGCGGTCGATGCGACGAGCGGCCCGATCGTGATGCGCGTGGTCGATGCGGCGATCGCTGCCAGCGACGTCCAGACCTCCCACGGACCTCGCGGGCCGACAGGCAGGTCGTACAGCAGGTGGTCCCCGAGCCACAGTGAGTCGAACCCGACCCCTTCGGCCGTTTGCGCCATCTCGATCAGCTCGCCGAAGGGCACCTCCCACTCGACCTCGGGGAGTTGGACACCGATCCGCATCCGGGACGACGCGCCGCTCATCTCACGACGGTAGCCAACCCGGCGATCCGAATACGGTTGATCGGAAGCCAGTCAGGGCACCGCTCCCTCCCCCAGTGTTGGAAATTGTTACATGAGAGTTGCTTGTCGTGTTGGCTGGCTCCCGACGAAGTGCGGGGAGCTAAGGAGTAGACGTTGACGGCGGGTATCGGTACAGGTCCTCGGGATTCTCGGGAAAGATCGAGCAGCCGAGAACCGCATCGACAATCTCCTTCAGCTCACCTGGAATCCACGGCGTATCGGCGAAGTCACCGCGGGCTTCGGTAGCGTCCAGCTGGCTCTGGAGGTCGATACATGCCTGCTTGTCTTCGGCGATCGCAACGCGGTACGCCTCCATCTCGGGGCTCTGGGAGAGTTCCTCCCAGTCCGCAGCGGTGTTCGCTCGACCGGCCAGAGCCTCCTCGTAGAAGGTGTACTTGTCATGAAACATGCGGTGGTGAAGGTCGGCGACCTGTTGGGGAGGTTCGATGGCGTCGGCGGCTTCCTTGAGTTCGACAGCGATCTCAATGACGCGTTCGAGGGCCGCCGCCAAATCCTGCGGTGTGAAATCGTTGATCTCGGCCGGTTCGGCGACAAGCACCTCTCCTTGCGGGCTGGCGAGGAACGCCTCAAATTGCTGCAACGCCCGGCCGCCGACGGCGTTGAGATTATCGACGTACTCGGTCAGCGACATCTCGCCGCCGCCGCAACCCGAAACCGTCAGAACCAAACAGACAGACACGAGCATGAACCGCATTCGGCCTAGAACCTCCTATCGGCACACCCGATAGTACGGATCAGACGTGGTCTCTATATCTGCGGTAGCCGCTGAATTCCAGCAATCAAAACACCGGCAGGTATCGAAAGACATTGCCGCACCATCCCCCAGTGTTCGAAATGCATGAACCCACGGTCTGCCGATTGAGCCGAACAAGCCTGGATCGATACACGACAGTAGGGTCCCGCGCCCCACGGCCACCAGCCTGAAAGACGGCCCTGAGATGCGAACAGTTGCGCTGCTTGATGCGCCGACAAACCTGGGATTACGACCTCCCTTGGACGGAAGCGTTCCGGGTTGCTACAAGCTGGGGTGGGCTCTCCGAGAAGCTGGGATGACGAAGGGCTTGGTTCTCGAAGAGGCCGGCGTGGTAGTGCCGCCTCGTTATCAGACCGCCTGGGTGGCTGGCCAAGGAGATCGCAACGCAGACGGAATCGCCGCCTACTCACGCATCGTTGCAAATCGGATCGAGTCCCTTATCGACGAAGCGTTCGTGGTGGTGTTGGGCGGTGACTGCAGCGTCCTCGTCGGCGCAGCTCTGGCGTTGAAACGGCGGGGACGGTATGGGTTGGCGTTTCTCGATGGACACAGCGACTTTCGTCACCCGGGAAACGATCCACCCATCGTGGCGGCGGCGGGTGAAGACCTGGCGATCGTCACCGGGCGCGGAGATCCTCGACTCGTCGACCTCGAAGACCTCGGCCCTTCTCTTCGCGAGGCAGATGTCGCCGTCGTCGGAATCCGTTCCGACGATCCGTATGCCGCCGAGATCCAGGAATTGGGCATAGCTGTGTGGCCGGTGGATCGCATCAAGGCCGAAGGACTCCGGGCCGTCACCACCGCGGTCTTGGAGCGTGTTGCCAGAGAGGATCTAGACGGGTTCTGGGTACACCTCGATGTCGACATTCTCGATGAGGATGTGATGCCTGCCGTCGACTCTCCTTCGCCCGGGGGGCTGGACCCGGACCAACTCACGCTTCTCCTCTCTGATCTGGTGCGTCATCGGGCTGCGGTCGGTATCGACATCTGCATCTTCGATCCCGATTTGGACCCCGACGGTCGCCACGCAGAGACGCTCGCCGACGTTGTCCACCAAACATTGCGGAGCGCGACGACTGCCGAGTGACCCGACCCCGCCATCCCCCAGTGTTCACGAATGTTCCTAGAGGGAACGCCCAGCGGGAGATCCGATACCGAGCGCCGATGTGCCGATCTGGCCGCTCTTCTCCGAACTGGGCGATTTACCCGGGGAACCGGTGATCTGTGTGGCTCGAGGTGCGAGGCCTACAGATCTTGGTGGGTAGGGGGATGGATGCTACCGACTGTCGTCGTCGAGGATCTTTTCGGTGGCGGTTTGCAGTGACTCGGCGTCTCTGCGGTCGAGGTATTGCCCGAAGTGTTTGTGGATGCTGACTAGGTGGTCGGGCCAGACTTCGTCAATCTTGTCGATGCCAGCCTGGGTGATCGCCAGATAGACGCCACGGCGATCCTCTGCTGACTGTTCCCTTCGAACAAACCCGGCCTCTTCGAGACGGTCAGAGACACGGGTGAGTCCGCTCCGGGTAAAGACAGACGCTTCCTCAAGTTGGTGCATACGCAGTCGTTGATCGGGAGCCTGTTTGAGTCGGCTCAACAGGTCGAACCACGTGATCGGCAAATCGTGTTCTTCGAGCATGTCGGCTTCGAGGGCCCGCACCACCTTGGCGTGCGCAAACAGGAGCCCGCGCCAGGCGTCAACCATGTCAGTTTCAACAGTCTCAGTCATGGCTCCCACGATAGCAGATAGTTGCATCATAACTCTTCTTAGATTCAGTAGTTGACAAAACAGTTACTGTCGCGTAGAGTAATGCATGTCCCCACAGGTAGCCGAAACAGAAGGGAGCAACCCATGGGTAGCAGAGAAAACACCGAGACATTCACGAAGTGGATCGAGGCGCACCGAGCGCACGACCTCGACACTATGTTGACGTTCCTCACCGACGACATCACCATCCAGAGCGCCGCCGGTGCAGATATGCCACCGGCGAAGGGCAAGGACGAGGCCAGGCACCACTGGCAAACCATCTACAACGCATTCCCCGACTTCCGCATGGACGCCGTCGACCTGACCTCAGAAGGAGACACGCTGTTTGCTGAGATCTCTCACGGCGGAACGATGGAAGGACCGATGGGACCGAAGCAGCCAACCGGGCAGAGCTACCGCACCCAAGGCGCCTTCCGGTTCGACTTCTCCGACGGCAAGATTCGCTCCATCCTCTCCTACTGGGACACAGCCGCAATGGCAAAACAACTAGGGCTCGTCGGCTAAACCCAAACCCAAGAACCGGCGAGAGCCCAACGACGCGGGCGGGAACCCCTAGGCACGGGCTCTCGCCCGCACGGCTGGCCAACCGCCCAACCCCAGGACGAGGGCGGCACCCCGGGGACCGACAACCGCACATAACGACCGCGGCTAACACCCCACGAGCCATCGGTCCACAGCACAAGATCCGGCATTCTGAGCGGCCTGTGACACCGACTTTCGCGACCTCAAGTCCGGCCACTCTGGGATCCCCCAGTGTTCACGAATGTTCCTAGAGGGATTGGGCGGGAAGATGACCCGAGAGTGCTGTATGCGTCACTTTTGGGCGATCGGTCGACTTGTCCATGGCCGTCCCCGGGCATCATAGACTGGACCTCCTAAAGGGAGATGCCATGAAGAAGCTCAT
>JACZWZ010000046.1 GCA_022571885.1 Acidobacteriota bacterium | reverse complement strand
TTATGACGGCGGCGAGATCGAATTCCCAATTGTCTCGGGAACCGAAGGCAACGACGGCATCGACATCAGCCGGCTGCGCGCCGAAACCGGGATGATCGCCCTCGACTACGGCTTCAGCAACACCGCAGCAACCCGATCGGGTGTCTCATTCGTAGATGGGGACGCCGGGGAATTGAGATACCGCGGATACCGAATCGAAGACCTGGCCGAACATTCGACGTTCCTCGAGGTCGCCTACTTGCTTTTCCACGGCGAGCTGCCGTCACCCGACGGCCTCGCCTCCTATACCAACAGCATCACCAACCACACGCTCCTCAACGAAGAAATGAAGCGGTTATTCGATGCTTTCCCCAAGAGCGCCCATCCAATGGCGATCCTGTCCTCGGCGACCAACGCCATGGCGACCTTTTACCCAGATTTCCACAACCCGACGGACCCATACGCGGTAGAACAGTCGGCGCTGAGACTCGTCGCCAAGCTGCCGACGGTGGCCGCCTTCGCCTACAAGAAGTCGATTGGCCAGCCGTACGTCTACCCCCGCAACGACCTCAGCTACACCGAGAACTTCCTCAACATGATGTTCGCCTTGCCGGTCGCCGACTATGGAGTCGATCCGATCGTCGCCAGAGCACTCGACGTCCTTTTGATTCTTCACGCCGACCACTCCCAGAACTGCTCGACCTCGGCAGTCCGGCTCGTTGGGTCCAGCAGGGCCAATCTGTTCACTTCGGTGGCGGCTGGGATGAGCGCCCTGTGGGGTCCACTTCACGGGGGGGCCAATCAACGCGTCGTCGAAATGCTCACCCAGATCAATGAGGACGGCCGCGACTACAAGCGGTATATCGACAAGGCCAAGGATGGAGACGATCCATTCCGGCTATGGGGCTTTGGACATAGGGTCTACAAGAACTACGACCCGCGAGCTCGGATACTCAAGAGCTTCGCCGACGATGTCATAGAGCGGATGGGGGGGGACGATCCGCTGCTCGATATCGCCCGCAAACTAGAGGAACATGCCCTGTCGGACGACTACTTCGTCTCCCGCAATCTCTACCCGAACGTCGACTTCTACGCCGGGCTGGTGTACCGGGCGCTCGGATTTCCGACCCGCATGTTTACGGTCCTGTTCGCCATCGGGCGCCTCCCGGGGTGGATCGCCCAGTGGAAGGAAATGAGCGAGGATCCCGACACCCGCATCGTCCGTCCTCGCCAGATCTACAACGGCAGCCCCACTCGCGACTTCCCGACCAAGCGCTGACTCGTGTCTGATTTGCGCGCCCGCGAGGGTTCGAGCGGCGAGTGGGACGGCCCGGTCGTAGAGCTGGTAGAGGAGAGCCGGGTTGTCGGGGTCGTCTATCTCGACGGCGCCACTCTCTTCACCGAGCTCAGCCCCGACGCCGACGGAGATCCCTGGGCATTCGAGGTGGCGGATCTACAGACGGCGCTGGACAGCGCCGCCGCAATGCTGCTGCCCGAGGGGACCTCGCTGCTGGCGGAAGACGCGATCGACGAACCCGACACCAACCATCCGGTCGACCGATTGGCGACCGAGTTCGATGACCTGGCAGCACACCGTGGTGATGAGGACGAAGGGTTTTACCCCTTGGGCACTGCCGTGCGAATCGTCCGCCAATGCGAAGCCCTCGGTTTGGCCGTCGTCTCACTCGAAGGGTTTCGGCTCGACGACGGTTGGGCCAACCCGATTGCTGGCATGTCTGTCGACCCCGGCAAGGCCCACGATGGTGAGCCCTGGCCTATTTTTCTCGCCGGCTGCAACGTCCAGGCGGCGGCTGTGATGGAACGGTGGGCTCGAGAGCCGAAACTGGTCCTGGCCCTAGAAGTTGCCGACTCCGACGGCGACCGATACGTGCTGTAGACAGCAAGCAGCGCAGACGGCAGACGGGTTCCGCAATCCGCAATCACAATCCGCTAGCAGCACGCTGCTGTCTGCCCCTCACCCCCAATGAACGCCACCACCTCCTCGTGGCTCGGCGTGGCGCGCGCTCCGGGCCGACCGATCGAAAGCGCAGCCGTCCCGTTGGCGTAGCGCAGCGCCATCTCGATGGACTCGCCCCGCATCCGCGATGCGATGAAGCCGGCATCGAATGCATCGCCGGCGCCGACGGTGTCGACAACCTCCACCTGGTGCCCCTCGGCCCGGTAGAGACGATCGCCATCGTGGGCGACCGCCCCACCGGCGCCGAGACGGCCCACCACCAGTCGCCTCGTCGTCGCCAATCCGGTGACGGCTTGCACCGGATCCCCTACATCCGACAGTGGGCATAGTTCGTCGACGGCGCCTCCGAATACGACATCCGACCTCTGTAATGCTTGGTCGATCGTCGGTCTGAAGTCGGATTCCCAGCCCCAATTCTCCAAACGGAGGTTGACGTCCAGCGAGACGACGGCACCGCTCGAGCGTGCTGCGTCCATCACCGTCAGGATCGAACCGGCAGCCGGCTCGCCGCGCAGCGCAATTCCCGAGACGTGGAGCCACGAGGCGCCCTCGACACCGTCGACGGCATCATCGACACCGAGTTCGAGATGTGCACCGCCCCGTGGCGGCCATACGTAGATGAGACGTTCTCCGCCGATCGGCACAACGACCAACACCATCACCGTGGTTCCGCCGTCGACCATCCGCACCCCGCTGGTGTCGACACCCGCATCCGCGAGCGATGCGATTGCCGCGGCTCCATAGACATCAGAGCCGACGGTTCCGACGAAGCGTGTTGTCACCCCAAGGCGGGAAAGGGCCGCGGCTGCATTGGCGGCCGATCCACCGCCAGACAACGTCGGGTCGGAATGAGCGTGCTCGTTCCCCTCGACTCCCGTCGCCGGCAACAAGATCTCCAGATCGACATTCGAGTCACCAATCACCGCCACGGTCATTCGGTACCCCATCCGGCGGCACCGGCGCCAACCGCACTCCGGGCCGCTTCGGCAAACTCCGCCACCAGGTCCAGATCTTTGCGAAATCCTCCGTCCGTAAGTCGACGGTTGGTGTGAGTGAGAGAGTCGACTCCCCAAGGTCCAACTGCCACAATCGCATCGGCCACATTGTCGGGCGACAGGCCACCGGCCAGGATCACCGGAACGGTCACCGCGTCGACAATGCGCCGGCTGACTTGCCAGTCGTGAACGACGCCGGCGGCGCCAACGCCCTCGACATCCGAGCCGACCGAATCGAGAATGAGACAGTCGCTCACCGATGCGTATGCACGGGCCTCGGCAACCGATTCCTCGCCCACCACCGCGATCGCTTGCATGATCCCCACACCCGGAAGCCGCGCTCGGAGACTGGTGACCGCATCCGGCGATACCGCACCCGGCGGACCGCACAGATGGAGCACATCGGGCCGGACCGCTTCGACCATTGCCACAATCGCCTCCGGATCAGAGTCGACGCTCAACGCACAGACGGTCGCCGTATCCCGGACCGCGTCGGCGATCTCTCTGGCAAGCGAAGCCGATATCTCACCCGGCAGACCGCGCCTCGCCGGTGTTATGCCGATTCGTTCGATACCCAGCGCCGCAACCGCAGTCGCCTCACCCACATCCTGCAGCGTGTATATCTGAATCGTCGGACCGGTCATGTGACGAAGGTACCAGCAGCGGTGGTCACCCCCGATAACGAAATCCTCACGCCCGCCCCACACTGGCTACTGGCTGCTGGCTACGTCTTCGGTGTACATCTCGACCACGTGACCATCCACCGCGTCCACTCGCACCAGCCCCCGCTGCGACGGTGGCTCGTCCGCGCTGAAGACGAGCACGTTCCAGATCGGGCGAGCTCGCCAGCCGTCGAAGCCGACCGCCCCCGATGCGTGCCCGACGGCAAACTCGGTGGCTCGGTTGGCCGTCTCCAGCGCCTCCGGATCCAGAATCTCGATCCGCCACGCCGACGCCAGATGCCAGATGGCAACAACGACCATCGCGGCGACGATCACAAACATCCCGGCCGGCAACCCCACCAATACCGACCCGGCGCCGATCGCAGCGCCGATCATGTACACCACGGCGGCGGTGCGTCGACGACGGGTCGATGGGATCGTGTACGGCTGGCGTTGGGTGGCATCGAGATCGCCCGGCACCCGTTGGGCGCGAGCCACCTCCTGGCTGATCTCGAGCGGGTGGCTGTCGTCAGACTTCACTTGCTAACGCCTCGTCTGGGTCGGCCGGCATGTCGCTCCGCCGCCGATGCCTCCGATCCCACAGCACCAGCATGTCGGGAGGAAGGATCACGGCTTCCATCACCCGCACCAAAGCGATGACATCGAGCTCACCGGATGAACCATAACTCCGTGGCACCACCGGCAGGTCGGCAGACCACGGACCAGCGCCATCCTGAGCAAAGGCCGAATGCTTCACCGTGGTGGTTTACAGAACTGCACGAGCTCGTCGACGATCTCAGCCAATGCCATGCCCCGCCGCTCCTCGGCACCGCGCAGTCGGAACCCGGCGGTGTCGACATCGACGTCGTCGTCTCCGACCACCAGCACCGCCGGATGCTTCATGGTGATCGCCTTACGGATCTTCTCACCGACCGTATCGTCGTGATCATCTACCTCGACTCGCAATCCGGCGCCCCGCAACCCCGCGGCTACCTCGTTGGCGTACTCGACGTGGCGATCGGCGACCGGGACGATCGTTGCCTGGACCGGCGACAGCCATCCCGGCAGCGCACCGGCATAGTGCTCGATCAAAATCGCAAAGAAACGTTCGATCGACCCCATCAGCGCTCGATGAATCATCACCGGCCGCTCCCGGGTGTTATTGCTGGATGTGAATTCGAGAGCGAAATTCTCGGGTTGCGCAAAATCCACCTGGAGGGTGCCGACCTGCCAGCGCCGACCTATGGCGTCCCGGACATGTATATCGATCTTTGGTCCGTAAAAGGCGCCCTCGCCTTCGGCCACGGCATACGGGATCGAGGTCTCTTCTACGGCGTCGCGCAAGGCCTCAGTGGCCTTTTCCCACAGGTCATCCCGGCCGACGTACTTCTCAGGCTTGGTCGAGAGATCGGCCTCTACTTCCTCGAAGCCAAAGTCGCTCCAGACCATCAGGACGAATTCGAGCAGACTCTTCAGCTCATCGGCCAAGTCCGATTCCAAGCAGAAGATGTGGGCGTCGTCCTGAGTAAAACCGCGGGCGCGCAACAAGCCGTGAATGACGCCTGACCGCTCGTAGCGGTAGACCGTGCCCAATTCGAAGAACCGCAGCGGCAGTTCCCGATACGACCTCGACCGCGACTGGTAGATGAGGATGTGAAATGGGCAATTCATCGGCTTGAGCAGGTACTCGTCGCCGTCGTCGAGCTCCATCGGCGGGTACATGGCCTCGGCGTAGAACTCCAGATGGCCCGATGTCTCCCAAAGGTGGCTGCGGGCTATGTGCGGGGTGACGACGATTTCGTACCCGTGCGACAGGTGGGTGCGCCGCGAGTAGTCCTCCATGATCGTCCGTACCAGAGCCCCCTTGGGGTGCCACACGGCCAACCCGCTGCCGAGCTCGCTCGGGAACGAAAAGAGGTCAAGCTCGGCGCCCAGCTTGCGGTGATCGCGCTTGCGCGCCTCTTCGAGACGATCGAGGTAATCGCTCTGAGCCTTACGGCTCTCCCAAGCCGTGCCGTAGATCCGCTGCAGCTGCGGACGGTTTTCGTCGCCCCTCCAGTACGCACCGGCAGTCCGCAGCAGCTTGAACGCCGGAAGGCGACCGGTGCTGGAGAGATGCGGTCCACGACAAAGGTCGACGAACTCCAAATTCTTGTAGAGGCTCACCGCGTCGCCGGCAGCGCCTTCCGACTCCTCGACGGACTCGATGATCTCCATTTTGAACGGGTGATCGGCGAACAGCTCGAGCGCCTCGGACTTGGAGATCTCGGCGCGCTCGAACGGCTGATCCTCGGCGACGATCTCGGCCATTCGAATCTCGACTCGCTCGACGTCTTCGGGGGTGAAGGCGCGACCAATGTCGAAGTCGTAATAGAAGCCATCCTCGATCGCCGGACCGATGGCGAATGTCGCCCCGTCGAAGAGGTCCAGAACGGCTTGAGCCATTATGTGCGCCGCGCTGTGTCGCAGCACATGGCGACCGGGTTCGCTGTCCTTCGTAATCACGGACAACGTGGCGCCGTCGGGAAGCTCCCGAGTGAGATCCCGCTCGTTCCCGTCGACGACGACTGCCACTGCTGCCTCGGCGAGCCGCGCTCCGATGGCACGAGCAGCGTCGAGTCCGGTGGCCCCGTCATCGAGTTCGAGCGGAGTTCCGTCGGGGAGGGAGACAGTGATCATGGTTCCGGGAGGGTAGTTACATGGGAGCCGTTCCCCATTCTCGTGGCCCGAGGACGCCCGATACCCGATACCCGATGAAATCCAATCTGCTCGGGAATCGGAAAACTCGACGGCGTACCCACAAGAGCACGGCAGGCGCGTCAGCAACCCAAGCCGAGACGGGGTCTGGAACGGGAATCGCCGACGGCGCGCCGCCGGAGGAGGAGAGACGCGTCAGCACACCCGCTGCCGCCACCAGGCCTGGAGACTCCGAAATCCTTCCCACGCGCCTCATAGGCCTCTACCGTTGCCTCCGGTCCACCGAGGAGTCGGGACGTGTTTGCGATCTTCACCGCGCTACTGCTGAGTACTGCCGCCAGCCGACTGCCATCCAGGCTCGTCCTGCTGCACGACCCGATCAATCCGGATCTACCCTGCCCTTGGTGCCGGTCCGCCACGTATGAGGATGACCACGACTGCCCCTCCTGTGGCCAGCACTTCGGCTGACCGCACCACGCTCGGCACGCTGCTCGGCCCTATTTGACCTCGGTTCGGACGAGGTGCGGCCGGTGCTCGAGCGCCACCCGGTCAAGACGCGTCGCACCCGGTGATTCAATCCCGGGCGTCAGATCCGACTAGATGGTCGTCTCCCCACCGGAACCACCCTCGGCCTCCGTCAGGCCGAGTGCAGCAAGGGTCTTGGGTCCGGTGATGCCGTCGGCATCAAGGCTTTGACGCTCCTGAAACCGTTTGAGTGCTTCTTCAGTCTTGGGACCGAAGACCCCGTCGACCGGACCGGGGTTGATGCCCTGGCCGAGCAGCTTCTTCTGCAGCGCCTCGACTGCCTCACCGCGGGAACCGCTGCGAAGTATGTCCATAATCGGCATTCCTCCAAAGATTGGTCGGTTGCCTTCGCAACCTAGCCGTGGACCTTGGGATGCCGGCAAGCGCTGGTGCCCCCCGAGCCGGCCGGTCGGGCAGCGGGGAGCCTCATGCGACCCGGAGCCGAACCTGGTGGTAGCCGGTGGCGCCGTCGGGTCGTGGTGAAGCTCTTTCTGCGGTTTGGGTCTCACCGGTCCCATCTGTGGCCCGAACCGAAACCTGGTGCCGTCCGGATTCCAGCTCTACTTCTGCCTTCCACTGCACCCAGGCTCGGTCCGACAACGGCGTCGATATGTCGGCGGCCTGCCATTCGCCGTTGCCGATCTGCACTTCGACTCGATCGATCCCCCTGAGAGGTGCCCAGGCCACGCCGGCAATGACGTTGGGTCCCGGATTCAGCACCTGGCTAGAGGTGGGGACGTCGATCCGCGACTGAGTCTTGATCGGAGCCTGCTTGGCCCAACCGCGCGGTATCCAGTATGCATCGAAGCCATCCCAGGTGGTCAACTCGATCTCGGTGAGCCATTTAGTGGCCGACACGTATCCATAGAGACCCGGAACGATCAACCGGGCGGGGAACCCATGCCTGCGGGGCAACGGATCTCCGTTCATGCCGAGTGCGATGAGCGGATTGCGACCGTCATATGCCAGGTCCGGCGGGAACCCGGCCGTAAAGCCGTCGATAGAGCGTCCCACCAGTTGGCTTGCCTCCGGTAGCACCCCGGCCATGTCGAGCACATCCGTGAGACGAACGCCACTCCACAGTGCGTTTCCGATCAGTTCGCCACCCACTTGGTTGGATACGCACGCAATGGTCACGTAATCCTCGACTATGTCCATCGCCAGCAAATCGTCAAAGCTGAGGACCACTTCGGAGTCCACCAAGCCGTGGACTCGCAGCGACCAGTCGGTCTCGTCGATCGACGGCACCAGAAGGGCGGTGTCGATGCGGTAGAACTCGTCGTTGGGGATGATGATTGGAGTGATACCTTCGATCGCAAACGAGTTGGCACCGACCACAGAAGGAGCGGCAGATCTCGGCGCCGCAATCTCGATTTCGGGAACGTCCGGGACACGGGTCAGCAGTGAGCGACCGGTTGCACCGGCCACGGCCGCCGCAGCCGAGGTCCCGATCGCCAACCTGATGAAACGCCTCCGAGAGACATCTTCCGACAGACCATCGGTCGGCTCCTCGACCCGGGCAGCCGATTCGAGCAGGAGGGTGAGCACCAGCCATCCGGACACCGAGGCCAATGCCGTAGCGGTGACCAGCGGTACCGGTTCTGCAAACGGTTCGCTTCGGCCGACCAGAATGCCCAGCAAACCGAAGAGGCCGAACACCACCGGACCCACCCAGGAACGCCGCGCCGTCTGGATACCGGTGAACCAGCCCACCAAGAGCACCGTCACAGAAGTCCCGATCGCCAACGCCGCCTTGTCGGCAGTTCCGAAAACGGCGATGGCGAAGTCCTCGACGAACGCCGGCGTCGAATCGACCACGACACCGCCCACCGATGCGAGGGGTGATGGCACGGCATCGAAGATCCCGGCCAGTAGTTCGCCGACGCCGAGGGCCACTAAGGCGGCAACGACTCCGGCAATCCCGGCGCGAGTTCTGTGTCCCTCCACGGCCGGTCAACGCCGAGCGCCGCGAATCAGTTCCGAGCAGGGCCGGGATCATCGGCGCCGGTAGATCAACTCGCTCCCGGCGGCATCGAACGCCGAGCGGCTGGCGAAACGCCATCAGCATTACCTAGCCTGCTCACCCGAGATGACCCCCCGAAACATCGCCCGACGGGTTGGCGCCGCCGCCATTCTGGTCGCCCAGCTCCTGTTGATCGTCCGCGGCTACTCCGCCGACCATGCCGTCTTCGGGTTCCAGATGTTCCCCGAGTCGAGCGAGTGGCAGGCAACCATCGAGCGTGAGCTGGCCAACGGTGACAGAGTCGATGTTCGAGAGGATTGGCCCGGCGGATACAGCTGGTCGGAGCTGGTCGCCGGTTACGGCCTGGGTCAGCCGTTCGCCCGACATCACGCCGACACCGGCCTCGTCTCCACTCTCCACTTCTTTTCGGCGGCACTCGAATGGGTGGCGGTGAACACACCGCTCGACACCGAGGCGGTGCTGCTGATCGCCACCGTCACCGTGTGGCCAAACGGGCGAGACTCGGCAACAGTTGTATTCGAGGCGTCACGATGACCGCAATGATGACCCGGCTTCGAACCTGGAACAGGACTCTCGACGATCCGGTCGACGTGCGGGCCCTGGCCGTGCTGCGGATAGCAATCGGGCCGATCGTGCTGCTCCATCTGAGGCCGTTTCTGAGCGCGGCCCGGGACGGGATCATCTACTCAGATCGCTTTACGCTCCCTTTCTGGGACTGGTACCCGGCCCTCCCCCGCATCGCCTATGTTGCCCTGCTGTGGCTGATCGTGGTCGCTGCGCTCTTGCTCTCGGTCGGCTTGTTCTCACGGACGATGGCGTGGCTCACCGCCGGAGGCATCGCATACAACGTCTTTCTCTCACAGATCCACTTCCGGCACAATCGAGCCTTCCTCATCATTCTCCTGATCGGGCTGGCGGTGCTCCACTCGGGCCGAACGATGTCGCTCGACGCGGTCCTGGCCCGCCGCAAAGGCGCCCCCCTAGATTCGCGCGGTGGGAGCAGATTGGCCCTCACCGTGCTGCGGATGGAGATCGCCGCGGTATACCTGGCCAGCGGCTTCAGCAAGCTCATAGATCCCGACTGGTGGGGAGGCACGGTGACCCGGTTGCGTATCGAGCGCTACCGCCCTCGCCTCTCAGAGATCGGCATCCCGGATGCCATCGTCGACGTGCTCGCCGACCCCGGCTTTCAATCGGCAGCCGCCAAGGTGCTGGTGCTGACCGAATTGTTCATCGGTCTTGGGCTGATCATCTCCCGAACCCGCAAGGCCGCAATTTGGGTAGCGATCCCGTTTCACATCTCCATCCAATTCACCGCCGCGGTCCAGGTGTTCTCGGTGGCCGCCCTGGCCGCCTTATTCGTGTGGGTCGACCGTCCGGGCCATCAACGGGTGGTCCGCGTCCGAGAGAAGTGGATCGCGCCGATCCGAATTCTCGACTGGACGGGCCGTTTCCAGCTCGTCCCTTCCACCAGCCCACTGACGGTCGACGCCGCCGGCGGCGGGCCCACTCGGGCAGGTCCGACAGCCCGCTGGTTCGTTCTCAGCCGGCTCCCACTCACGTTCTGGTTGGCGGCACCTATCCAGCTACTGCGTCGAAAGTAACGATCTGCCGAGAAATGCTTGCCGGGCGGCCCGCATCACCCAGGACTAAACCACCGGCCCCGGCCACTCGGTGGTTGGGATCCCCGTCAGTTCCGGGTCGCCGATTGTGTCGTGATACCAAACGTGACGAACTCGGTGCCTTGCCTCTTCGACCCACTTCTTGAGGGTGGCCTGTCGGGGCACTCGTTGGACGTCTTCTATCACCGCAGCCACCCGTACTTCATCTGCCAGCTGATGCGGATTGCGTGTGCTGAGATCGACGATGCTGGTGACACCGGCACGAGCCAGCACCCGCGCATAATCGTCGTCGATCCCTCTCACCCGCATCAGGTCGGCCCGATGCACCCAGTTCATGATCCGATTGGACGCGATCCTGGTCTGCAGCGACAGCTCGGCCCGACCCTCGAGGGTGCTCCCCTTGACCAGCAACGAGTCGAGAACACTGATCCCCGCCTTGTGCAATTTTGCGATCTGAGCCTTCGAGATTCCTTGCAGCTTCTCAAGGTCTTCCATTGACACTCCTCCGTCTCACTGAAACCGTAACAAGACAGTCGGGGCAGCGCCGGTAAATCGGCGCCGCACCGGCCGCCGGCCCGCCACTCGTGCCTACCGGTAGGGTTGCTGACGATGCCTCAGGACGACCTCACTCTCGACAGCCTCCGCGCCAAATCCGGCGACCAGGCCGCGGTGTTCCGCATCATCGCCATCATCCTCACCCCGGCGGTGTTGCCCATCGTTTCGATCGGGATGGCGCTCACCGTTCCGGGTTGATTCGCGATGGAGTTGTACCAACACCCATATCCCTCGGCAGCGTTGCAAGCCGCCCATCCGTTCACCGAACTCGAGTTCCACAGAATGTCGGAAGACGAGATGGACGCCCGAGCCGAAGCATTTTTTGCTCGACTCGACGCCCGACGAAGCGTGCGGATGTTCAGCGATGAACCGGTGCCCCGACGACTTGTGGAGCAGGCGATCAGGACTGCCGCCACCGCGCCCTCCGGCGCACACAAACAGCCGTGGCGATTCGTCGCCACCGACAACCCCAAGGTAAAGCGAGCGATTCGGATCGCGGCAGAAGAAGAAGAACGCGTCAACTACCTGAACAACCGGATGAACCCGGAGTGGCAAGCGGCACTCGCTCCGCTCGGCACCGATCACCACAAGGAGTTTCTGGAGATAGCGCCCTGGATCGTGGTGCTATTCGAAGAACGGTTCGAGATCCTTGCCGATGGCACCCGGCGCAAGAACTACTACGTAAAGGAGAGCGTCGGAATCGCCGCCGGCATCTTCATCACCGCCTTGCACAATATGGGGCTGGCGACCCTCACCCATACGCCCACCCCGATGGCGTTTTTGAGGGCGATCCTGGGTCGGCCGGCGAATGAACGACCGTTCATCATGTTCCCAATCGGGTATCCGCTCCCCGGCTCCAAGGTGCCCGATCTGACGCGCAAGCCACTCGACGAGGTAGCCGTGTTCGTGGAAGAACCGATCCGGTGACGGTTGAGCTTCGCATTTTGTGCTGCCGCCTAGGCTTGTGCACGTGCCATGGCTCCTGACCCGCGTTGCGTTCCTGCTGACGCTGGTGACGATCGGCAGCGTGATCGCCAATCAACTGAGCGACGATCCCGAGCACTATGTCCCGCTCATCGAAGCCACGATCGCTACCGCACTGGTACTGCTCGCCGGGCACATTCGAAGGAAATCGGAGCAGGCACCTCGCCGATAGCCGGTCGAACCACCTCGAAGATCCCCCGAACCCCCTCTCCGGCGCAGCGACTTCTCGCCGTGGGCGCTACTGGGATCGAACCGGTGACCTCTGCCGTGTGAAGGCACATCAGGACAACTTCGTTATCCCTTAAGCGTCAACGCTTATCGCCGCATCGCTAGGCGTGGCAACGGTTTTTGAGGGTTTGGTTGGGTTGTGTTGGGGTTGGTTGGGTTTGGTTGTTTTGGGTTGCGGTGTGCGGTTTTTGTGCGGATTCCGTTCAGGTGGTCGGTTTCAGGGGCACTCTCGTGGGGGGTTCACACAGGCTCACACACACCCACACAAGGCGGAACTATTAAGCGTCTCCGCCAAGATCGAGTTCGGGCAATGCTTTCAGAGCCTTATCGGCCTTCTCCCACGCCTTCTTGTACTTCCCTATGGCATGATGGGAGTGTCCTTTGGCAAGCTCCTTTTGCGCCTTGTCCATCTCCTTGGCCGCCTTGGCGAGTTCTTTGGCCGCCTTCTCGCACTCGCGCGTCGTCGGGACGCTGCAGATCGCGTCGTATCTGTCCTGGGCGTCCTTGATGGCACCCTGAGCCAACTCCTTGTCGATGGCGACGAGCGAGGCAATGGCCCCCGACACGTCCGTGCTCTTGATCTTCTCGAGGTCCTTGACGGCCTTGGACTCCTCGGCAAAGACCTTCTTCCCATCCTTGGCGACAAGGGTGTCCCCATCAACCCAGTAGTCCGGGTTGAGGCTCTTGGTGAGATGCTCAACGGCCTTCTCTAGTTTCTTGTCGTCCTTCTTGCTCTTTCCGGTCGGATCAAGGGCGGAAAGAGCATCCAAGACCGCCCACTTGCGCTCCTTCAGATCGGGCTCGTTGACCACCAGATCGGGCTCGTAGACCACGACGTCCGTGGACTCAGTGTCGGTGACGTTTCCGTCGTCCACCGTCAGCGTGACTGTGTAGGTCCCAGCCGCCGCCGGTGCGTTGTAGGTCGGCTGGACTGCGGTGGCATCGTCGAACGTGCCGAAGTCCGCAACCCAGTCGAAGGTCAGAGAGTCCCCGTCCGGATCGGACGATCCGCTGCCGTCAAAGGCGACGCTTGCTCCTGCACCGACCAGATACGGTCCGTTCGGGTCGGCCACCGGCGGTTCATTGTCGGGGACACCCTCCTCGTCCCAGGTCCGGAAATTGAAATCCTTGCTTTCGTCGGACCCACCGGGGCGCCAAAACCACCCGCCGGAATACGGGTTGCCAAAGTCCACCGACCAGCAAGATTCTCCGCCTCTCCAATCGAGGCGAATCGCATACGTGTTGCCTGGTGTGAGATCGATGGGGACGGCCAAGTCGATGTGGTTCCACCCATCGCTGAGCGGGATGTCTTCGACCCTCGCCAGTATGTCACCGGTTGCGCTTGTCCGAATAGTGAGTTCGACCTTCGGACCCGAGTCCACGCTGGACATGTGCACGTCGATGCCCGTCAGGTTGACGGCGGTAGGCTTGAATGTCTGAGCCAAGAACTTGACGTGCGAGGTGAGGCAGGATTTGGAATCTCGGCTTACGCTGCTCTGGTCAACCGTCCCATGAGCCGCCGCGTTGCCAGCCACTCCGAAGACCATCATTACCGTCAGCAGCACTACCCACCGACCCTTCGATGAACGCGACATCATCAACCTTCTGTCCTTCGAGTGACTAGAGCTCTGACTCTCAACATGACTAGTCACCGCATCGGCAAATCGGGGTGCGGACTGAACAGCACCTGAGGGTCATTTTGAGAATGGCCCGTTGATCTAACACCCTCAGACGCTCTCCCCCTGTGAGGGTTCACACACCTTCACACACACCCACACACGGAGCGAGTAATCAGACCTCTTCGATAGGACCGTCGTACCCGCCGCCCATCAACTTCTCCAAAGTGCGACGCGCATTCGACTTCGACACGTAGCCCTGCCCAATCGCCACGATCTGCCCGTTTGATGCCTTGACACGGAACGCCCACTTGCCGTCTCTCCGTTTGTACAGCTCACCTTCGGGTCCCCTAAGACAAAGGCATCAAGGCGCTCCGTGAGTCGCTCACCGACGCTCGTGGACCTGATCGCCAATCACATACGGCGATTCCCATCCGAGACGCAGTTGGTGTTCACCTCTGCGACTGGTTCTGTTCTGCGCGATACGAACTTCCGGCGCCGCGTGTGGAAGCCAACGCTCACCACGGTTGGACTCGATGGTCTGCACTTCCACGATCTGCGCCACAGCCACGTTGCGCTCCTCATCGCTGCCGGCGAACACCCAAAGGTCATCCAAGAGCGGCTAGGTCACTCCAGCATTCACATCACGCTGGACCGTTACGGACACCTGTTTGAGGGGCTCGATGAGGGTGCCGCAGATGCTCTGGATCACCTGATTTCGGCACCTGATGTGCGAAATCTGCGTGAATCGGGCACCGTCATCAGACTCCGCTGATTCCCTGACGCCAGGAAACCCCTAATCATAAGGGTTCTTGTGGTGGGCGCTACTGGGATCGAACCGGTGACCTCTGCCGTGTGAAGGCAGAAACGCTGGCCGCTACTACTGGGCGTCTGGTCAGAATCCCATGTACAACAAGGGTTTGCGGTACTCGTCCGATCGCGTTGTCATGCATTGTTTCGCACCCTCTTGCCTACTTTTTGCCTACTTTGCGAAGCTCAAGGCAATTGGTCTATGGGCCGATCCTCGTTCGAGCACCCGCCTCCACGCCGAAGTCATCGCGTCCTGGCGATGGCCACCCAGGAGCGGTTACAGCCTGTAGTAGGCGGGAATGCAGTAGATGGCCAGCATGAAGCCCATCCACGGCGCAGGACCATGGGCACGAGGGCGGTCGCTTTGCGCAGCCACAGGCTCTGCGTGTACCCGTGGGTCACCCCCCACCACCCGAAGAAGGGGAGGAAGAAGATCGGGAACCACCATCCCCAGTAGAGGGTGAGGTTGATCGCCCACAGGAACACGAACCCGATGTAGGCGGCGAACAGGCCCCACATCCACGGCTGGAACCACCGCCGTTTCCGGGGCCGGCACCAGAGCCAGAAGGCCGCCGGTCCCAGCCAGAACACCGGCAACAGCAGACCTCAGGTCGGTGAGCCGACGGTGGAAAAGACCGACCCCTCGTGGAGGCTGAGGCCGAATGGATTTCGTCCCAGATCGTGGTTTCGAGGTCGTCGGCGAGGAGATACCTGGGCCGATGTGGGCAGCGATCGGCCTTGGGATAGAAGGAGGCGGTACGTGAGCACTGATAGAAGAGAACATCACGACGCAGGGGAGACTCCCAAGGTCATCCCAGTCGTGGTCGTTGCGAATGTGCCAATCGGCCCCTCCCGCGAACTGGGATCAGCGGTACGATTGATGATCGATGAGAATCCGCCCAGCTTCTTCGCGTCTGGCCGTCGCCGCCATCGCGTTGACCGGCTTCATAGCGGCCAGCTGCGCCAGCGCGGAATACGTTGCGATCGCCAGCGCGAGGATCGCTAACGACGACGTGACGCTTGAGATAGGTGTTGGACCCTGTGGAGCCACACACAGCTACGAGGTCTTGAAGATCGACGGCGAAGCCGTCACACTCAGATTCGAGATCTTGACCTCCAAAGACACTGGCGACTTCGTCCAAACTTGCCTACCTCTCCATATGGTCGAGCTCCCCGAACCGCTCAATGGACGTCAACTGATTGATGGAACGACCGGCGAACCAGTAGATGTTCTCCCCTTCCCGTGACGGTCCGCGACCGTCGTTCATCCTGAAGCCAGGCCCGGACTGGCTGACTTCGCTACAGATCGAGTGCCTGCCATAGGGCAGCAGTCAGAAGATTGATGGTCGTCGGGTCGTCGCCGAGATACAGCACGATGACCCGTCCACGTGACCAATAGTGCGGAGGTCCGATCCACTCGACCGGGGTGCCATTGACGCTCCATCCGTCCATCGCGATGGTCGCCTCTTCGGCCGTACGAGCGGTCGTGTCGGCGTATTCGTACACGGCGACCTCGGACCCGTCGACGGTGATCAGTTGCCTCGCCACCGAGAAAGGTGTCCCTGAGTTTCGATCGCCCTGCTCAACCGTTGCTCCTGCGCCGCTTAGCGATTCGACTACATCTGCGAGGCCGAACATCGATGTCGCTGCCGGGCCTGTGACTTCGGTTGCTGGCGCGGTTTCGACTGTTGTCGTGCTGTTAACGGCTTCTGTCGAACAGGAACTCACCAGCAGCAGCGTCATCCCAATGATCAGACGGCGCCGGTGCATCACGGTTGACCGATCCGGGTCAGCAAGCTGTGGAGCCCGACAACTCCCTGCCCGAACTGGGCGTCGAGCCATCCCTGCCCCCCAGCATCCGCAGCCAACACGTAGAACTCGATCGATCCGGTGAGGATGTCAATGGTGTCGCCGTACTGGCCGTTCATGAGGTAGATGCCCGCAGCTTCTGCTTGGGGGCTGACAATCACCTCTTGGACCTCGTGGCGGATGGCTTCGAGTTCAGCCAGCGAATGGTCTGCCAGGCCGACGCACACAGGTCCGCCGTAGATGTTGCGGATTGCTTGTTCGTGCTCAACGAGTTCGCCTGTGAAGGTGAAGACCTTGACTGAGTACGCCGCGGCATCGGCTGGAAGTCGGTGCGACCAGTTACCCATGAACTCAGGCTGGGCTTGGGCGTACCCGACGGCGGCACCGTCTCTGTCGGCTGTCGCCGCGTTGATGATTTTCCAGCCGCCTTCTGGCTCCTCGCAGGGAAGCGGAGTGGAAAACGGCGTCTCCTCGCCCCAGAGCGGCGGTTCGGGTGGGCGCGTGAGTTCAAACGCACCGCCGTCGTAGGTGCCGATCAAGGTGAAGTCGGCCCATCGCACGCCGCCAGCCGTCTCAGCCCAGTCGACCGTTGACCAGTCGAGTCCCAGCAGCGGGACCCCTTCACACTGGGGCGGTAGTGAGGTCATAACCCCACCGGGGCATATCAATGGGTTGCCGTCGTCGATCACCGTACCGACGAACCTCCACTCGGTCACGCCCGAAGTCCCGACGTATGGCTCGCCGAGGGTGACATTCGTTGTGCTCGTGGTGAGGTGGTCCGGCGTCGTCGCCGCGGTCTCGTTGGGTGCCACGCCGAACACGGGGTCGTCGGAACACGCTGAGGCGAAAGCGACGAGTGCGGCAGCGGCAAGGATCGTCTTTCGCATTTCAGTCACTCGAAGGCACGAATGTGAAGATGGCCCATGGGTCCTGTACCGGGCCACCCGTCTGAGCGCGAACCACGATGCGACCATTTCCCGACACCATCCTTAAGGCGTTTCCAGGCTCGCTGTACCAGTCGCCGGTTCCCAGCACATCCCACAGCCCGGCGCCTCGATACGCCCAGACACGGGGCAGGTATTCGTCGTTTACAGGAATACTGCCCGATACGACGATGAGGTCTCCGAGCATGGATATGCCGCCCCAGTTCGGCAGTACGCCATCAGGGACGTCCGGGCTGCCGATCGCTCTCCAATTCACCCCATCAGACGAAACCAGAATCGGCGAGTCGTAACCGCCGTCGGTGTACGCATGCGCGGCGTAGCCCGAAGCGTTGCCGGTGAAGCGGGCCACTTGCCAGTAGTCGTCGAGTCCGGTTGGTTGATTCGAGACCCAGTCGATGCCATTGGTGCTGGTCAGCACCGCTGATATCGAGTTGACCGGAAAGTCGTCGGCGATAGCGATGGCGAGAAGACCGGCTGGACCAACGACGAGGCCCCTCATCCAAGCGATCGATTCGAAGTCTCCGGCGCCGACGGTCTCGGACCAGGTGTAGCCATCCCACGACGACCACATCATTGGGTGGTTATCGCCTGGAGTTTGACCTGGGCCGGGTTGGAAGAAGGACCTGCCGAGTGCGATGTAGTTGCCTCCAAAGAAGACCAACCGATCGATAACTCCGGCACCGACCTCCACCTCAGTCCAAACGCCCTCGCCCTCGTGGACCCACACCAACGCGGTCCCGTCGCGCCACCCTGCAGCAATGAGTTGTCCGCTCACCGAGGTGAGTTCCTGCGGGCCGTCCATCGTGCTGCCCGTGCCGATCTGGGAGTGCCGAGCCCACTCGACTCCGTCTGTTGAC
>JACZWZ010000168.1 GCA_022571885.1 Acidobacteriota bacterium | reverse complement strand
CGCGACTTGGTGAGTCCCCCCATCAATCGGCCTGCGGCCGATTGACTCCCCCCAGAGGGGAGAGTGATCCAACCAACCGTCGAGCACTAACCGCGACAAATCAGCCTAGGGGGGCCCAACACTCGGGAGTCGGGAGTCGGGTGTGGGGTATCGCCGCGACCGGCTCCTATCCGACACGCGCCCTAGGCTCCTCGGGTTCTCGATGCGAGGTCCTGCCCATGTGCTTTCAGCCAGACTCCACACCTCCGATTGCCCCCGTCTCGGGAGCTGCAGTCGACACCCGCCACCTCACGCTGACCGCGTCGGACGGGATCGATTTCACCGCATTCGAGGCGCTGGGGACCGGAAGCGGACCGTCGGTGCTGGTGCTTCCCGATGTCAGGGGTCTGTACCGCTTCTACGAGGAACTTGCGATTCGGTTTGCCGAGCGCGGCATGTATGCGGTGGCGATCGATTACTTCGGGCGCACCGCCGGACTCGGAGCCAGAACCGATGAGTTCGACTACATGCCCCACGTCCGCGCCACGACATTCGACGGCGTGCGTTCCGATTCGACAGCCGCCGTCGCTCATCTCAGGTCGCTCGATCCGACCCGAAAAGTCTTCACGGTCGGATTCTGCTTCGGAGGATCGAATTCGTGGCATCAGGCCGCAAACGGGCTCGATCTTGCCGGAGCCATCGGTTTCTACGGGCATCCCAATCGGGAGTTTCCCGACGGCGCCACGCCGCTCATCGAGCGGGTGGGTGAGTTCACCAGCCCGTTGCTGTGCTTGATGGGTGGTGACGACCCCGGGATTCCGGTCGATGAGATCGATGCGTTCCGCAGCGCGCTCGAAGTCGCCGGGCACGATCACGAGATAGTGGTCTACGACGGCGCCCCCCACTCGTTCTTCGATCGCAAATATGATGAGTTCTCCGAGGCCTCGGCCGATGCCTGGGAGCGGGTCCTGGCCTTTATCGACCGCCTGTCGTAAGAGGCTCGCCGGTCGGCGAGGACTCGGCGGCCCGGGCCAAGAGCTCCGGGTCCGCAGGGGCGTCCGCCACTCGAGGACGCTCTCGAGCGCCGGTGGCGGTTCGTGCGAACCACGTGGTTGTTACTTCTGTGATGTTCCACTAGGGCCGAGTGCCCCTAGTCCGCCCCCGATCGAATCGCGATAATCCGCCCATGAGGAGGTGGTTGTGACGCGCCGCAGTTGGGCCGAGCCCTGGAAGATCAAGATGGTCGAGCCGATCCGGATGACGACCGGCGAGGAACGTGAGCGAGCGATTCAGGAGGCGGGTTACAACACGTTTCTGCTTCGGAGCGATGACGTCTACATCGACCTGCTGACGGACTCGGGAACGTCGGCGATGTCCGATCATCAATGGGCCGGTCTGATGGTCGGTGACGAGTCCTACGCGGGCAGCCGTTCTTTTCATAACCTCTGTCAGGCGGTCGAGGATGTTTACGGGTATCCGGAGTTGGTACCAACGCACCAGGGTCGCGGGGCCGAGCACATTCTCAGCCAGATTCTGATCAAACCGGGCGATGCCATCCCCGGCAACATGTACTTCACCACCACCCGGTTCCATCAGGAGCACCCCGGCGGAACCTTCGTCGATGTGATCGTCGACGAGGCACATCAGCCCGAATCTGATTTCCCTTTCAAGGGCAACGTCGACCTGGTCAAGCTGCAAGCAGTAATCGACGAATACGGCGTCGACCGAATCCCATACGTCTCGGTCGAGACGAATGTGAACATGGCCGGAGGACAGCCGATGTCGCTCGAGAATCTACGGGCCACTTACGACCTGTGTCATCGACAGGGTGTTCTGTTGATGCTCGATGCCACCCGGGCGGTGGAGAACGCCTGGTTCATCAAGCAGCGCGAGGGCGGACAGATGGATCGCTCGGTGGCAGAGATCCTCTATGAGATCTGCAATCTGTCGGACGGCGCCACCGTCTCGTCGAAAAAGGACAATCTGGTCAACATCGGCGGTTTCCTGGCGCTGCGGGATCCGGAGTTGGCCGAGCGGGCACGTTCGCTTCTGGTGGCCTTCGAGGGGCTGCACACCTACGGCGGAATGTCCGGTCGGGACATGGAAGCCCTCGCTCGAGGCATCAGGGAAATGGTGGCGACCGACGATCATGTTCGAGCACGTATCGGTCAGGTCGAGTACCTGGGCGACATGCTCTTCAAGGCGGGGGTGCCGATCGTGCGACCTGTGGGCGGACACGGGGTGTTCGTCGACGCCGCCAAGATGCTCGATCATCTTCCCCAAGAGCACTTTCCGGCCCAGGCACTCACGGCGGCGGTCTACGCCGATTGCGGGGTGCGGGCAATGGAGCGCGGGATCGTGTCGGCCGGTCGCGATCCCGAGAATGGCGAGCACCATGTACCGAAGCTGGAGTTGATGAGACTGGCGATTCCGCGGCGGGTCTATACCCAGGCTCACATGGATGTCGTTGCCGAGTCGATCGGGGCGACCTACGAGCGTCGCCATGAGATCAAAGGGCTCCGATTCACCTATGAGCCGAAGTCGCTGCGATTCTTCCAAGCGCGCTTCGAACCGATCTACTGATCCAGAGTTGGGAAAATGCTCCCATGAGTTATGCGTCAGTTTGGGAACCCTCCCACTAGGATTTGACGGCGATGATGCGGAGTCAACAGAATCAACGATTTCTGGCTCTCAGCGCGGGCGCCTTCCTGTTCATGGCGGCCTGTAGCTCGGGCGAGGCCGAGACGACCACTCCTCCATCGACAACTGCGGTCACCTCTTCGACGACCACGTCATCGACCACCACCACGACGGTACCGCTCATTAGCAATGGCCCCGCAATCACCCATGAAGGGGATCGCAACGAGACGGTCGAGGCGCTCCAGTTCCTCATCAACTGCAACGGGTATGGCCAGCTCACGATCGATGGCGCCTTCGGGCCGGCCAGCCTTGCTGCAGTGGAAGCCGTGCAACTCGATCTTGGTCGCGAGGTGACCGGGGCTCCGGACGATGAGACGCTGGCGATCCTGTCGAGAGGGTGTTCGGAAGATCGGAGGGTGTCGATCGAGGACGCCGATGAGGGCGAGCAGATCGTTGTGGGGAATGTCGCTGAGGGCGACCCGGATCTCTACTTCATCCGGGCGGCGGAGGGCGAGCGGATGTCGGTCGTGCTCGAGACCGAGTTCGACGGTGCGGTCATCAACGTCCGTTCCACCGACGGCGGGGCGGTCGGCACCGGAGGCTCCGCGGTGTGGGCCGCCGACATCGACTCCACCGGCGACTATTTGGTGGAGATCAGTGGTCTGGTCGCGGTCACCTATGTGGTGACGTTCGCCCTGGCAACTCTCGATCTCGACGACGTGGACAGTGCCGACGACGGATCGATCGTGGTGGACGGCCTGGACAGCAGGGTGTCCTCGACATGCCTCGATACCGGTGGCGAGGGCTCCTACGTCGCAGAGTCGGCGCTCGGCCACCTGGTGGTGACCACCGGACGGGTCGCCGATTTTGCGCTCGACCGGGGCGGTGTAGGCGCTCCGCTCGAGTTTGTGTTCCGTGACGGCAGTCCCGGCTACTACGGCTTTGCGATGGACCTCGACGTAGAAGTGGGCGACCAGATCGTCGGTACCGGCATTGTGTTCCTGCGGGGAAAGGGAGGGGCCGATGAGCCGCTCGGTGTGGCATTCGACTTCGATCGTGCGGTCACGCCCTGTGATGGTTCCTCCGGGACCGCGATCGTGCTGGCGGCGAATGGCTTGGGCGTCATCGAATTCGGAGCCGAGGCCGAGGCAACCATTGAGGTTGTGGATGCTTCGCTGGTCGGCGCATCTCCCAGCATCGACAGCGGATGGGTGACGATCGACAACCTATCCAATGAGTTCGGGGTGTGTCGGGCCGGAACCACCGAAGTTCGATCGGTTCAGTTCGACAACCTGACGCTGTTCTTTACGAATGGGGGGACCAGCTTTGGAGCGGAGGGAACCCGCCACTTTGCCGGATTCACCGCCGATGATGGTGTTTTCCCGTTCAAGACCAATCGATCGGTTGGTCCCGGTGACACGCTCGAGCAAGTTCTGGCCGCACATCCGGATGCGGCAGCCGCCTCCGGATTGACCGGCGGGATCGATGTCTACATCTCGTCTCCGCCGGGAAGCGATCGGTGGCTCCGGGCCACCGCGGCCGGCGCATCGTCGGTGACGGACACCGGGGCTGCGGTCACGTCGGTTTCCGGCGGGAGATTCTGCGACAACTGAGGGCAGTCTCCAGTCTGATCACTTTCCCCTTTAGGGGGAGTCAATCGGCGTAGCCGATTGGTGGGGGGCGGATGCTTACAAGAGGACCCCGGCCAGCTCTTCCAGTTCGGCTAGCGGGACTCCTTCGGACTGGCTGATCACCTGGATCGAAACGTGGTCGGCACCGGCTTCGTGGTGAGCCGCGATCGTCTCGGCGATCTCATCGGCAGAGCCCCAGGATACGACCGCGTCGACCAGCGCATCGCTGCCGCCGCTCTCGAGATCGGCTTCGGCCCACCCGAGTCGCAACAGGCTGCGCCGATAGTTGTCGGTCAACAGATAGTGCTCCATGTGCCCTCGGGCCGTAGCCCTAGCGCGATCGGCGTCGGTATCGAGCACCACCGCCTGCTCCGGAGCGAGGAAGACATCGGGGCCGATGATTTCGCGGGCGAAGGCGGTATGCGACACCGGGACGAAGTAGGGGTGGGCGCCGGTTGTTCGGTCGGCGGCAAGCCGGAGCATCTTTGGGCCGAGGGCGGCCAGCACCACGGGAACCGGGGCATCGGGTCGAGGTCCCACAAAGACGGCCGACTCCATGGCATCCAGGTACTCCTCC
>JACZWZ010000045.1 GCA_022571885.1 Acidobacteriota bacterium | reverse complement strand
CCGGCTCGACGTTGGCTGTAGATGACCGGTGCTGATGGATCGCCCAGCTTGATGAGAGCGGCGCAGATTGCCAGCACCAGGATCCAGACCGGTGCGGCCAGCACCACGATCAAGAGATCGAAGATTCGGCTGGAGACGGCGTAGGCGCGTCCGGTTATGTGGCGGTCCTCCGGCTTGAGGCGGTCTACCCAATCACGACCCGACCACAATGCCGGGCTGATGATCGGTGCGGTCATGCGATGCCCCCCCGTTCTACTGCCCTCAGGTGCGGCTCGGCAACCGCCTCTAGAGCGACCTGAGCGTGGTCGACCAGGCTCTCGAAACCGATGCCGTCTTCTGGGAATGCGGCGGTTCCTGCCTGGGTCTCGATTCCGACCTGGGCTGTCGCCTCCAGGATGCGTCGGACCAGCAATGCCGTTCCGTCGGCATCGGTCTCCGGACTCAGCACGATGAGGCGCCCGCTCGGTCGATGCTCAAATAACAGGTCGGATCGGCGGAGCTGTTCGGCGACGGCCCTGGTCAACGAGCCGAATATGAACCTGGTGCGTATCGAGCGGTCGACGTCGAGAGCGACATTCTCCAGAGCCTTCTCGAGTCCCGCGGCGGTGGGCGAGAGAACAGTGACCGAGAGAGGGCGGTCGTGGCGTCGGCCGCGTGCGATCTCCGTGTGGATCTCGTTGGCGGCAGTGGGGCCTTCCAGGTCGAGGGCGGGGGATTCACCGAAGGCAGCAGTGCTCAGAAGATCGTCGATCCGGTCGAGGCTCCAGCCGATCTCGTGCCCCAGCCAAGCCGCCAAGGCGACGAAGGCAACTTCTGTGACAGCGAGGTGGATACTTCCCGACTGGGAGAGACCCACCTTGAAGAGAACCGAGTAGCCGATCAGGATCCCACCGGTAGCGATGGGCACCGTCCAGGCCGAAGTTCTCCGCATCCCCTTAGAAATGAGCGGAAGGAGGACGGCGACAAGTGCAATCACATAGGCATGTCCGGCGATGGCACGGTCACCGCTGCTGACCCCCATCCGGTCGAGGGTGATGGCAACAGTGAACAATGCGAGCGCGGCGATGATCCGGCGCCGTACCTGCGTCACTTTGCGTCGTCCTCCTGCGTTCAACGGTGGCGATCCCCACCCCGGAGGGTGGTATGACCGCCACGGAGAGTAGTTACGATAAGCGACTAGCCCCATATAGTCAACACCCTCTGTGGTCAAATATCGGCGCTTTGAGGTAGGCCTAAAGCTCGATTCGGAGGGTGGCTTCCCCACCGTTGCGGCGGGTGGCGTACTCGCCGCCCAATCGATCGATTGGCTCCCTCCGCCGGGACGAGGTGCGGGACTCGGGGAGATGGTCTTCGCAGCTGCCGCCGGGGGCGTCGATCTGGTGGTGAGGCGAGGCCGGACCATCACGATGCGCGGTCCGCCTCCGACCTAGGACTGCCCTCGGTCGACCCCGGGCACGCCGCGACCGAACGTCGCGGCGTCCCAAGCCTGTACGCTGCCGTCGCCGCCGCGATCGACGACGTGGTCGATCTCACCGGCGTGGACGCCGATCCTGGGCCCGAGCATGGAAGACATCAGAAGCCTCGAAGACCTGTTGGATCTTCAGGTGATCGATTCCGACCTCGATCGCCTTTTCGAGCGGAGGGCGGGTCTCCCCGAGCTAGAGGCATACCGGGTTGCACACGAGGAGCTTTCCGGGATCGAGCAGCAACTGTCGGAGATGACGGAGCGGCTGCGAGAGATCTATCTGGCATCGGACAAGTCGGATGGCGAGCTGAAAATCGAAGAGGACAAGGCGCATCGCGAGGAGCAGCGGTTGTACGCAGGGGGCCTGTCGGCGCGCGATTCGGAGTACCTGCGGGCCGAAGTCGAGATGCTGCGGCGGCAGATTTCGCAGCGCGAGGACCAATCGCTTGCACTGATGGAGGAGGAGGAACAGCTCGATGCGGCTCGCGCCGAGCGCGAGAAGGAGCGGGATGCGGTCGCGGCCGAGAAGGGTCGGATCGAGGAGGTGGTTGCCGCCTCGTGGCAGCAGATCGACGATGAGGTGGCTCGGCTGGAGGTTCGGAAGGCGGAGGTCGTTCGTCTCATCGATACCGATCTGATCGAACTCTACGAGCAGATTCGATCGTCCCAAGAGGGTGTCGGGATCGCGCGGCTGGGAGAGGGTGTGTGTGGTGGCTGTCATCTGACGTTGTCGGCCGCCGAGCAGGTGCAAGCCGTTAAGACATTTCCTCCGCGTTGTATCCACTGCCGTCGGATTCTGGCTCCGCAGTGACCAGACATGTCCTCTATTGCGATGGTGCCTCGCGGGGGAACCCGGGTCCGGCGTCGATCGGATTCGTCCTCTACGACCCGGCGGGTGACCCCGTCGCTGAGGTTGGGAACGCCATCGGCGAGACGACCAACAATGTTGCCGAGTACCAGGCGCTCATCGCCGGTCTCGAAGCATCGCTCGAACGAGGGGTCGGTCGGATCGAGGTGCGGCTCGACAGCCTGCTCCTGGTCAAGCAGGTTACGGGGGAGTATCGCGTCAAGGCCTCCCACCTCAAGCCGCTGCAACGTCGGGCCGTGAGCCTCTTGACGAGGTTCGATGAGGCCTCGATCACCCACGTTCGACGGGAGCGCAATTCGGTCGCCGATGCTCTGGCCAACCGAGCCCTCGATGAGGTGGGACTGTGATCCTCTGGCACCTGGGGGCGACGGTTCTCATCGTACGGTACGTGTTCCGCGACCCCGACATGGATCTGAGGTGGGTCCTGCTCGGTTCGATCATGCCGGATCTGATCGACAAGCCGATTGGGTCGGTCCTCTTTCACGATACGTTTGGAACCCATCGACTGTTCGCCCACAGCATTGTGTTCCCGATCACTGCTTTCGCGGTGGTGCTCCTGGTCACGCGGCGCGGCACCAGCCGGCGGCGGGGCTTGATCGGGCTGGTGATCGGTGTCTTTGTACATCTACTACTCGATGCCGCCTGGGCGACTCCGGAAGCGTTCTGGTGGCCGTTCTTCGGATGGAAATTCCCGACCGTGTTCGAATCAGATTTCCTCTCGCTGCTGGGGCGGATGCTGTCTGATCCGATCGTGTGGCTCGGAGAGGCAGCCGGTGCCGCCTATCTCGCCATGTTGTGGAGGCGTTACCTTTCGGTTACTGGGGATTTGAGGCGGTTCTGGCAAGAGGACGGACGGATCGACCTTCCGGCCGACAGTCAGTCGTCGGTCGAGTGAGCGGCCTGGCGGGTCTGGTGCAGCATCCTCAGTGCGGTGATGGCAACCATCACTCCGAACATCTTGCGCAGCACCGGTGCCTCGAGAGCCAGGGCGGCCTGAGCTCCCAGGAAACCACCGCCGACTGCCCCGATCGCCAGCAGCCCTGATATGCGCCAGTCGACGCGTCCCGCCCGCGAGTGGACGATGGTGGCGACGATCGTGGTCGGAATGATGAGCGCCAATGAGGTGCCTTGTGCCTCGTGTTGGGCAAGCGAGAAGACTGTCACCAATGCCGGGACGTAGATGATGCCGCCGCCGATGCCGAGCGAGGCGGCGACGGATCCGGCAACGATTCCCACCAGGATGAGGCCGACGATCATCACGACGTCACCAGGAATCTGACGGCGGCAACGAGAGCAACGACGACGAACGCCCGTGCCAGCCAAACGGCCGGAACCCGCTTCACGAGGCGTGCGCCAAAGTAGGCACCGACCAGGGCCCCGATCAGTAGCCATCCGGCATGGTCCCAACGGACCTCGCCGTCGATGGCGAACGGAACCACGCCGGCCGATGCTATGGCGATGATCGTTGCCACCGATGTGGCGTGCGCTCGATGTTGTTCGAGGCCCAGCCAGAGCACCAGCCCCGGCACCATTATCACGCCGCCGCCGACTCCGAAGAGTCCGCCGATGAATCCGGCGACGAGTCCGAGGCTGATTGCTTTGGGAGCGGCGGACACGGGGCGATTCTAGGACCCCCCGACTGTCGTCTCGGTAGGGTTCCGCCGATGGAAATCGCACTCAGCCCGACCAGTATCGGAGTCGGTGCCTCAGACCTGGCCGACCTGACCGTCGAAGCGGAGTCTCTGGGCTACTCGGCTGCCTGGTTGGCAGAGGTGGCCGGGCCAGAGGCCTTCACCCTTGCCGGAACGATCGCCGCCCGGACGAACCAGATGGCGCTCGGGGTGGCGGTGGTGCCCGCCGCCACGCGTTCACCTTCACTGCTCGCCATGGGGGCGGCCACCGTGTCCGATCTTCTCGGAGGCCGGTCGTTCTCGCTCGGAATCGGTGCCTCTTCAGAGGTCATCGTACGATCCTGGCACGATCGGGAGTTCCATCCGCCTCTGGCGCGAGTAAAGGATTCGGTGCTGGCCACCAGGGCTCTTCTCCGGGGGGAACGCGGTTACCGAGGGGATACGGTCTCGATCGACCGCTTCGCGTTGACCCAAAAGGCGACCGGGCCGGTGGGGATCTACGTAGGTGCGCTGGGGCCTCGCATGTTGCGATTGGCAGGGGCAGTCGGTGACGGGGTGTGTCTCAACCTGATGACGGCCGCTGCTGTGCCACGCCAGCTCGACCAGATCCGGCGTGGTGCCGAGGATGCCTCGCGGGAACTTCCGACCGGATTCGGCGTGATGGCTCGGTTCCACCTCGTCGTCACCGACGACGTCGCGTCGGGACGGTCGATGATCCGGGCCGGGTTTGGTCCCTACTTCGCACAGCCGGTCTACAACCGGTTCCTCGCCTGGATGGGCTACGTCGACGAGGCGCGGGCAATCGCCACCGCCTTTGAGCGGGGCGATCGGGATGGAGTCGCCGGTGCCTTTCACGACGAGATCGTCGATGCCATCGCTCTGATAGGAGCTCCCGGGCACATCCGGGAACGGTTGGAGCAATATGCCGCTGCCGGGATCGATGTCGCCGCGCTCAGTTTTCATGCTCCCGATCCGGCGGCAGTTGCCGCGGCTATCCGGCTGATGGCCCCCGGACCCTGATCACTCTCGGAGCCGCGGCAGCACCTCGGCTCCGAGCATCCGGATGGTCGCCTCCTGGTCGAGTGAAGCAATCTGGAATGTGACGATGTCGGCATGCACCTCGTCGACCAGGGGGCGGTAGACATCGACCAGGGCATCGGCGTTGGAGACGATGGGATATCTGCCCATCACCTCGTCTCGGGGAAGATTGTCGGCCCGCTCTCGCAATGTCTGGGGGTCCACCGCTTCGAGCCTGCCCGGCGCCCGCAGGCCTCTCCACGACCTGAGTGCTTCCCAGGCGTCGTCCTCGTTGACGGCATGGAGAGACCAACGGCCGGCGAGGACCCGGGGGGTGGGGCGTCCTGCCGCAGCGGCTGCGGTTCGCGCCGGCTCGATCACCCGTTCGAAGGTCTCGGCGGGGACTTTCACGCTGGTGATGATTCCCTGGGCGAGCTCGGCGGCGAGTGCCGCCGATTTGGGGCCTCCGGCGGCCATCCAGATCGGCACTTCTCCGATGGGCGGGCTGTAGAGCTTGGCACGGTCGGTCCGGTAGTACCGACCCTCGAAAGTCAGCTTCTCCCCGTCGAGCAGTCGGCGCATGATCTGCAGCGCTTCGCGCATCCTCGCTGCTCGTTCGGCATATTTCGGGAAGTCGTAACCGAGAGGGCCTTCGTTGATGTTCTCGCCCGTTCCCACCCCTAGGTCGAACCGGCCGTCAGAGAGGCGGTCCAGGGTTGCTGCTGCCTGTGCCACCACCGCCGGGTGGTACCGGAACAGGGGAGTGGTGACCCCGGTGGTGATCCGCACCCGATCGGTGGCCTGCGCCATGGCTCCGATGGTGGAGAAGGCAAAGCCCGACGCCGAGTGGTCGTCTACCCACGGGTGGAAGTGCTCGGATACGAGAATCCCATCGAATCCGACCTGCTCGGCGAGCACGGCGTGCGCCACCAGCGTCTCGGGTTGCCACTGCTCGTGGCCACAGAAGTAGTAGAAATCGGTCACGGTCGTCCTGGTGTCCCTGGTAGCGGACATCTATCTTCGCGTAATCGGGGTTTCGGAGCGAAGGTCAGAGGTGTGGGAGCGTGCCATCGTGCCCCCGTACAGGACCGGGAAGACGGAAGGGAGTTCCTGTCGTGGAAAACTGGCAGAAGTACGCCGCCGAGGCATACGGGACGTTCGTGCTCGTAGGTATCGGTACCGGCGCCATCATGGCGGCCTCAGTGGCCGGCGGGGGAATCATCGAGATCGCATTCGCCTTTGGTCTGGCTCTGATGGCCGGGCTCTACACGGTGGGCCGGATCTCCGGCGGCCATTTCAACCCTGCGGTGTCGCTGGGCATGTTCCTCGACAGCGGATCTCTGCTGCCGACATGGCCGGATACTGGGTTGCTCAGGTAGCCGGTGGCATTCTGGCGAGCTTGGCCCTGGCCTTCGTGATCAGCAAGGACACAGTCGCCGGAACCATTACCGTGGTCAATTCGCAGTTCGTGGACACATTTGGTGGATTCGTGGGTGAGGCTCTCCTCACGATGATCTTCGTCATGGCGGTACTGGTCATGTCCAAGAGCACGTCGTACACCAAGTACATCGGCATTGGCTTCACGCTCACCGCGGTGCACCTCATCGGGATTCCGTTCACGGGGGCGTCGGTCAACCCGGCTCGTTCACTTGCTCCGGCGATCGTCGGCGGCGAGTACAACGACATCTGGATCTACCTGGCAGGACCGGCCACGGGTGCGGTGCTTGCGTGGGTGCTGTACAAGTTCATTGTGACCGGTGACACCGATCTCATCGACGACATCAAGGAGATGGTCTAAGAGGGCACGCCGACAGGTGTGGGCTCGGCGGCCTGGGGTTGGGGCCCCGGGCCGCACCGCGATGAGCCGTATGGCGAAGAGCTATCGGCACCGCGGCACGCCGACAGGTGTGGGCTCGGCGGCCTGGGGTTGGGGCCCCGGGCCGCACCGCGATGAGCCGTATGGCGAAGAGCCATGGGCACGGCCTCACTCGCGCCCCGGGGGGCGACTGAGGGCCCCCGCAGGGGCCCTCACGCGTGGCGAGCTCGCCTGTAAGCCGGATTCTGTATCGACCCGAGGGTCGACGGCGACCATCTATCTGGGCCCGCCGTTGCCGGTCGGGCTCGTGCGGCCTACCCGGGATGAAACGGGCGGACCGCCCTATCCCTGCTTGGCCTTGCTCCCGGTGGGGTTTGCCGAGCCGCTGCGGTCACCCGCAACGCTGGTGGTCTCTTACACCACCGTTTCACCCTTGCCTGTGCCCGAGGGCCATCGGCGGTCTGCTCTCTGCTGCACTGTCCGTCGGGTTTCCCCGCCTGGGCGTTACCCAGCACCGTGTCCTGTGGAGTCCGGACTTTCCTCGATGCTCGAAGCACCGCGGTCGCCCGGCGAACTCTTGTTAAGCATGGAGCCGTGGGATGTGCTCTGTCAAGTCCGGTTCGATTTCCTGCGGCAGCGGGGGCACCGTTCATTCGACCCGATTGTGGGCCAGCACTCCGCCCAGGGTCCCCATCATCAGTGCGATCATTCCGCCGGCCGCCAAAGTCACCATTGATGGGTCGCGGGCGGCGGCGAGTGAGATGGCGGCTACGACGGAGAAGAGCAACAAGGCGGCCAGCCCACCGTGCAGTTCATGGTCGCGTTGGCCGATACGGGCTGCGGCGTAGCCGGCCGCGAACTGGGCGACGACCCCCACCAGGATGAGGGCTATCTGGCCCCCTGGGGTCGAAGTGTCCCATCCGACTGTGAGGAAGGGGATGGCGCCGACGATCCCCAGGCCGAGACCGAGGATGGCTCCTATCAGAATGGCGCCCACACTCGGCATGGGTGAGACCTAGGTGGCCTCGAGATACTCTTCGAGGGACGCCACCCATCCCATCGGAAGATCCCAGTGGCGGCCGCCCTGAACCATGAGCTTGAGGTACTGCTCTTCGGGTTCGAGGTGTGCGGCAGGATCGGTAGAACTCACGTGAGTGATGACATCGTGGCGACGTCCCTGGCGATCCATGGCTTGAGCCGTGGTGCGGACCCGGCCTTCTGCTGCCTCCTGCTCGTCGATGGCGGTGAGCTGGCCGTCGGCAACCGAGAAGATCGCACCCCACACCGTGTTACCCGGCAACGGCCTGACGTTGGGAAGTCCGCCGGATCCGTTGAGGATCGTGAACTCCATCTTCCATTCGGGTAGATGGGCGATGAACTCGAACGTGGCACCGGGAGCGATGGTCTCGATGCGCTTCGGATCGATGTTCGCGTTGTAAGCGAAGTAGAACAGGTCGACTCCGGTCCGGGGACCTGAGATTGTACCCCGCCGCCGGCGTCGGTTGGCCAGATTCGGGCCGGTCACATTGAAAGTGGCTCGTCTGGAGAAGAATTCGATTCTCACGGGAACCTCAGACGCGCTTCACGCCGTCATAACGACCAGCCGGTACACATAGGGAGATATGACTACTACTAACGCGCCTGGCGAAACGCTGTTGCTCGAACTCGATGAGCGACCGTGGGCCGCATACGCATCGTGCCGCGACGCCGATCCAGATCTTTTCTTTCCGGCACCGGATGGAATGACCGAGGCCGCGGTGCGAATCTGCCGCGGCTGCCCGGTCGTCGAGGAGTGTCGTGACTGGGCGTTGAGCACCAGGGCGAGGTATGGAGTGTGGGGAGCGATGACCGAGAGAGAGCGTCGGCGACTGTTGCGTAGGAGCGCGTAGGCAGCGCTTTCGCCCCGGCCGGACTTCGCCGCCGATGGCGGCGAACAGGCGCTGGTCCGGCCTCCTCCACCAGGTGGGGCCCCAACCCCACCGGTGGCCGTCGGCTAAAGAAGTCGCCAGTCTCCAGTCCGCAGTCACCAGTCAGAGCTCGCAAACTCGAGTCTGGAGTCTCGACCGTGGGATGACGCCACTGGGGAGGCGCGTCGATTGGACCGAACGAAACGGCGTACGGATCTGGCATCTCGACCGCAACCAGGTGCCGAGCCCACTAGACGCGTCGAGCACCCCGAGCTAGACGGCGCCTAGATCTGCCATCTGCCATCTCCCCACCCCCATCTGCCTGCCACAATGGCCCCATGTCCAAAGAACCGGTGAAGGCGGGTCGAGTCGATCCCCGTGACTTCCTCGAAATCGATGCCCTGCTCTCGGATGAGGAGCGGTTGCTGCGAGACACGGTGCGCTCGTTTGTCGCCGACAAGATCCTGCCCGATATCGCCGAGTGGTTCGAAGAGGGTGTGTTTCCCATCGAACTCGCCAAGGAGATGGGAGCGCTTGGGCTGCTGGGGATGCACCTGGACGGCTACGGCTGCTCGGGTAGCAGCGCGGTTGCCTACGGTCTCGCCTGTGTGGAACTGGAGTACGGAGATTCGGGAACCCGATCGTTTGTGAGTGTTCAGGGATCGTTGGCGATGTTTCCCATCCGGGCGTTTGGGTCTGAGGAGCAGAAGCAGGAGTGGCTACCGCAGATGGCGGCCGGCGAGACCATCGGCTGTTTTGGGCTGACCGAGGCCGACGCCGGAAGCGATCCCGGCGCGATGCGAACGGTGGCGCGTCGTCACGGCGACGATTGGGTGCTCGACGGAACCAAGATGTGGATCACCAACGGAGGGGTCGCCGATGTTGCCGTCGTCTGGACGCAAAGCGACGAAGGGGTGTTGGGCTTCATAGTTCCGACAGACACGCCCGGTTTCTCCAGCAACGATATCCGCCAGAAGATGTCGCTACGGGCATCGGTGACTTCGGAACTGGTACTGGACGCGGTTCGCCTCCCCGGCTCAGCGCTTTTGCCCGGTGTGCGCGGGCTCAAGGGTCCGCTGGCGTGTCTGAGCGAGGCTCGTTTCGGGATAATGTTCGGTGCCGTCGGCGCGGCACGCGCCTGCTTCGAGGCTGCCCTTGATCACGCCGCCGGGCGCAAGATGTTCGGCAAGCCGATCGGATCATTTCAGCTGATTCAGCGTCAACTGGTCGAGATGGCCATTGGCGTCAATCGCGGCATGTTGTTGGCGATGCATATTGGACGGATGAAGGACTCGGGGTCGGTCGACGCCGCCCACATCTCGATGGGCAAGCTGGACAATGTGCGAATGGCGCTCGACGTGGCGAGGACCGCTCGCAGCGTGCTGGGTGCCAGCGGAATCACACTCGAATACCCAGTGATTCGCCACATGAACAACCTCGAATCTGTCTACACCTATGAGGGGACGCACGAGATTCACACTCTGATTCTCGGGCAGGCGCTGACCGGGATATCCGCCTTCGAATGAGCGGGTTCTCTTGGGCCGCGGTGCTGGGGCCTTTGAGCTCCGGTTCGGACTTGGCCGAGGCGCAGGCCCACGCCGCCATGACCGAGATAATGGCCGGGCGGGCCGAAGCCTCTCAGATCGCAGCGTTCATCATCGCTCTTCGGGCCAAGGGTGAGACGGTCGAAGAGATGGTTGGCCTGGTCACAGCGATGTACGAGATGGCCGTCACCGTCGACGTGGGGATTCCCGTAGTGGATACCGCCGGCACCGGAGGCGACGGCTCGGGTACCTTCAACATCTCCACCACGGCCGCGCTCATCGCGGCAGGTGCAGGCGCCAAGGTGGCCAAGCATGGCAATCGAGCCGCCTCTTCCCGGACCGGCTCTGCCGATGTCCTCGAGGAATTGGGGGTTCGGATCGACCTCGAGCCGGAACAGGTCGCCTCGCTGGTCAGGGAGGCGGGGTTCGGATTCTTCTTTGCACCGCGTTTTCACCCGGCGATGCGTTTCGCGGCACCGGTGCGTAGGGAACTCGGTGTTCCCACCGTGTTCAATTTCCTCGGCCCTTTGGCCAATCCGGCACGGGCCGCTCGTCAGGTGATCGGGGTTGCGGACGGGCGGATGGCGGAGCGGATGGTGGGAGTGCTCCAGCGGTTGGGGCGAGAGTTCGCCTTGGTCTTCTACGGAGAAGACGGTCTCGATGAGTTGACGACCTGTGGTACTTCACATATTTACCGCCTCGATGGCGGCAAGGTCACCCATGCCGAATTCACCCCAGCCGACTTCGGGGTGGCTGAGGCGTCACTGGCAGATTTGGTGGGTGGCGATGCCGCCGAGAACGCTGCCATCATCAGGGGAATCCTGTCGGGCGACGCCGGGCCGAAGCGGGACATTGCGCTGATCAATGCCGCCGCGGCGATAGTGGCGGCAGACCTCGCCGCCGGGTTCGATGAGGGCATGGTGGCAGCAGCAGCCTCGATCGACTCGGGTGCTGCAACCCGAGTTCTCGAATCGGTGGTGTCGATCGGTTCGAAGCTGGCGGGCGCGGGGAACCAACAGCCGCCGAACCGCGTTTAGATGAGCATGGTAAGACTGCTGATCGTGTTTGCGCTGGTTGCCGCCGCATGCGGTAGCTCGGAGACCGGGTCGGCCATCGCACCGCCCGAAGACGTCGGTACCGCCTCGGCCACGACCGGCTCACCGGCCGATGTTCAGGGGGTGGCAGCCGTCGAGCAGACCCCGGCAGAAGGCAGCGGTGACTCCTCGTCGGCGGAGACGACATTGACTACCACCCGGGTCCGACCTGATGGGCGTGATGCTCCCGACTTCGTGCTGGCACTCGGACAAGGAGGAGAGTTCAGTCTTTCAGATGAGGAGAAACCGGTCTACATGGTCTTCTGGGCGGAGTGGTGACCCATTTGCGCCCGGGAGCTCCCGGTGATCGATGCGGTCGCATCGGACTATCAGGACAGCATCACGTTTCTGGCGGTGGCCGGTCGTTCCTCGCCTGATGCGAGCGCGTTGCGGGTCGGGTCTTGGTTCTCGCCCGATCGGATCCTGTGGGGATACTCCGATGAGTTGTGGCCGGTGTACGAGATCTTCGGCCAGCCGGCATCGGTACTCATCTCGGGCGATGATGTGATCGTGGGCGGATGGTACGGAGCACTCGATGAGGCGGCCCTGCGGGCGCAGCTGGACGCGCTGGTGGCCGTTGGCTGATCTCTGTGGTCCAAATCCGAGCAATCGGCGTGCCCGATCTCATGGTTTGATCAGGGTTGTGTCTGAACCTCGCCGGTGCGGGCGCTTTCCACCGGTTCTCCCAGGATGATGCGATCCAGAGTCGCCGTCGCCAGGCCGAGGCTGATCGGGCCGGTGATCTTGGCTACAACGGTGCCGTCGCGATCGACGAAGTAGGTCTCCGGAACCCCACGCACGCCGAAACCGATCGCAGCCCGGGATCGGTCGTCCATCCCGACCGGGTAGCCTCGGCCCAGTTCGTCCAGGAAGGCGACTACGTCGTCTTGGCGCGATTGATAAACCACCCCCACGACAGACACCCCTAGATCCTCGAATCCGTCAGCCAGTGCCAGCAGGTCGGAGTGCTCTGCTCGGCAGGGCACACACCACGGCGCCCAGAAGTTGACGACAAGGATCTGTCCTGCCAATTCGCGAAGTCGGAGTGAATTGTCGCTCTCGACCAGGTCGAGGGTCACATCGGGAACCGGGTTTCCGATCAAAGGGCTCGGCGAGAGTCGCGGATCAGCGCCGAATCTGGTGGAGAACACCACCGCGAAAACTACTGCGATCAGGCTGACGGCGGAAATCACCAAGAGCCGACCTCTGTTGCTCATTCTGAAGCCTCGTTGAGCATACGTTGCGCTTGGGCAACGATCTCATCGGGGGCCCGGTCCGAGTCGATCACGGCTTGAAGCAACAGGATCGCTTCCGTGGTCTCGCCGGTACCGTCAAAGAGCGCATTGGCGAGGAACCACTGCGCGAGAGTGTCGCCGGGCAGGATTGCGAGGCTCTCTCGGAGGAGCGCCGCGCCGGTTACCGCGTCACCAGATACATAGGTCATCCAGCCGACGTACATGAGGGCTTCGGGATCGGTCTCACGGTCGAGCACGAACATGTAGTGGGGGAGTGCGGTGCTGAAATCGCCCGCCTCTACATATCTCCGAGCAAGCGCCAATCGCATCGGGAGGATCTCCGGATTGGCGGCAACCACCTGCTCCATCTCCTCGTTGGTGATCGACGAGAGATCGACCGGGGCCTCCTCGACGACTTCGGCGGCTACGCCGCCGGTCACATACCCGCCCTCGGGTCGGGGTTCGACGGCCGATACCAGTGTGATCGTGACCACGGTCGCTACGGCGATGAAGGCACCGGCGCCGATGAAGACTCGACGTCGGGATCCCCGCTCCGAGATGGCCGGCTCCAGTCGGTCGATCGCCTGCATCGCATCCAGGGCTTCGACCTCGTAACGACTCCGGAGCCCGAGTGCCACCGAGGCGTCGATCTCGCCGGAAGACACCTGCGCCTCTAGATCTCGCAGGTCGGTGAGTGCCTGGTCTCGCTGCTGCTCGAGCCGGGTGCGGCGGGGATCGGTCACCCCTGTTCCTCCAGGGCGGTCGCGATCCTGGACCGCTCGGCTTGGGAGATCTCCCGGTGCTTGCCGGCCCGTCGTCCGGCGATGACTGCCCCGCCGATCGCCAGGGCGGCCAGCGGTGCTATCCAGAGCACGATGCCGACGCCGCTCGCCTTCGGATCGAGCAAAACCTCTTCGCCATAGGTGGCGACGAAGAACTCGAAGATGTCGTCGTTGGTCCATCCGTCGGCCACCTGCTCGCCGATCAAGTCGTACAGGTCGCGGGCCACTTGCGATGGCGAGTCGGCGACCGATTCCGATGTGCAGATCGGGCACTTGAGACGTTCGGCGAGCGAGTGGACTCGGTCACCGACGCCGGTCGAATCGGTCGCCAGAACCAAGACGCTGATCAAGAGCGAGACCCCGATCACGATCAGGGCGCTGAGGGTACGCAGGCGCTCAGACAACGGTCGACGCCTTGGCTGCGGAAAGCTCCCGTCGGCGCTTGCGGCCGGCGAAGGACCATCCGCCGCCGGCAACGATCAGCAGCGCACCACTCCACAAGAGCCACATCAGAGGGAAGCGAAAGGCGTCGATCGTCACCCCATCGGAGTCGATGCGGACCAGGCTCAGGTAGACGTCTTCGCGTAGGCCGGTTCTGACGGATGGGGTTGGTATTGGCTGCACCTGGTTGGGGTACTGATTGAGGCGAGGCTCCAGCGTGCCCAGGACGGTGTCGCCGCGAGAGATCGTGAAAAGCGCTCCGATGACCCGTCGATTGGGCTCGTCGCGAAGCGTCGGCCCTTCGTAGGTCAAGGTGTATCCGTCGAACAGGGCCGATTCGCCCGGCTCGAACGCGATGGTTTGGCGTGTTACGAAGGAACCGGAGAATGCGATGCCGATGGCGAGGAGGGCGACCCCGACGTGGGAAACCATGCCCCCCCAGAAGCCGGGATCGGCTCGAAACAGTGAGCTGAGCGCCTTGGAGTAAGGCGCGGCTGCGGCGCGTGCTCGTTGGTGAGCGAGCGTGGCAATACCCGAGACGATGAAGACCGAGAGCCAGATGGTGGCGACGACGGTGATCGGACGGACGCCGGCCAGCACCGTGCCGACCGAGACGATCGAAGCCGCTTGGAGCGGTCCCCTGATACGGCGCCACATGAGGTCGGGAGCCGCAAAGCGGTAGGGGGTGAGCGGACCGAGGCCCATTGCCAGCAGCAGTACCAGAGACAAAGGGATGGCGGCGCGGTCGAACCACGGAGCGCCAACGGATACACGATCACCGGAGAACGCTTCCAGAACCAGCGGGTAGATCGTTCCGATGAGCACCACGAATGCGAAGACCGCCAATAACAGATTGTTGAGTAGGAAGAGGCCCTCGCGGCTTGCCAGCGAGTCGAGTCGGGGTGGTGATGCCACCAGATGGGCCCGCAGCGCGAAGAGGCCAAACGACCCGATGAGGATCAACACCAGGAACACCATCAGGGCAGGGCCAATGGCCGACTGAGTGAATGAATGGACCGAGGCGACTACGCCGGACCGGGTGAGGAATGTTCCCAGAATCGTGAGTGCGAACGTCGAGATGACTAGAGCCATGTTCCATGCTTGGAGCATTCCCCGTCGACGCTGGACCACCGAAGAGTGAATGAAGGCAGTGGCCGTGAGCCAGGGGAGCAGAGATGCGTTTTCTACTGGATCCCACGCCCAGTAGCCGCCCCATCCGAGGACTTCGTACGACCACCAGGCACCGAGGACTATCCCCAGTGTGAGGAAGGTCCACGCGATCAGGGTCCAACGACGGGTTCGCTGCAGCCACGACGTCGAGCCGTCTCCGGCCACGAGCGCCGAGATCGCAAAAGCGAAGGGAACCGTGAACCCGATGTAGCCGAGGTACAGCATCGGCGGGTGGATCGCCATGAGGATGTGATTCTGGAGCAGAGGGTTTGCTCCCGACCCGTCGAACGGGACGATGTCGAGGGTGGTGAACGGATTGGCCGCGGTGGCCATCAACCCGAAGAAGAACAGGGCAACCAGGCCCATTACCGCCAGTGCCCCGGATCCACTTCGGTCATCCTCATCGAGGCTGCGCAGGACGGCGATCATGAACCCGGAGAGAACGAGACCCCACAGCACGATCGATCCTTCGAGGGATGCCCAGCCCGCAGCAATCGTGAACACGAGCGGGGTGTCACGACTGTGATTGCGAGCGACGTACTCGATCGAAAAGTCGTCGGTCAGCAGGGCGAGTTCCAATGATCCCATGGCGACGATGGCTCCGACCGCAATTCCCCACGCCGGGAGGCGCAGCCGATCAGTGCCGATTGTCCCGCTGAAGGATCTGGCGCCCTGGACTATCAGGCCGATCGCCGAGATGCCGGCCACCAGGATCCCCGCATATCCGACTGCGGCGATCACGCGTCGGGGAACCTCTGCTCGGGCGTGTAGACCCCGCCGTTTTCGGTGCGGTATTGCTCGTCGTGCTTGATGATCATCGAGTTGCTGGAGAAGACCTCACCGTCCCAGGTGCCTTCGACCACCACGCCGATGCCTTCTTGGAAGAGCTGTTGAGGCGCTCCCAGGTGGACTACGACGATCGTCTTCTTCCCATCCGTCACCGAGAAGGTGACGGATGATTCATCGTTGGAGATGGAGCCGGGCACCACCTGGCCTCCGAGGCGGAAACGATCGGATTCGGAGATCGTGGTGTCGCCGATCACCTCGTCGGGAACCCGGTAGTAGACGAGATTATCCCGAATGTTGAACACCAGGAACCCGATCAGGATCGCCAGCAACCCCACGGCCGGGATGAGGAACGCCCGATATCGCCTCATGGTGCGTCCTGGTCATTACCGAGGCGGCGGCGGCGTCGGATGAGAGAGGTCGTGTAACTCGCCAACGTCAGATAGACCACTGCGTACGCGAAGCCGACCCATGCCCAATCGCTCATGACGTTGCCCCGCCGACGATCGGTGCGCTGATCGCGGAGCCGGCAGTGGCGTCGGTGTCGTCGGGGCGGCGGGCGGCGTCCTCGGCGGCGGTGAGCTCGACTCTGCGGCTGACCAGAGCAGCAAACACAACTGTGAAGGCGGCCACCGCCATCAGCAGTGCAAACAGAAGTGGAGTGTCGATCTGCGGATTGTCGGGCCGGAGTATCGTCGGCGGTTGATGGAGACCGCGCCACCAGGTCACCGAGAAATGGACGATCGGGATCTGAAGCGCGGCGACAACACCGAGGACTGAGGACCGGTGGGCTCGTATCTCGGGATCATCGAAGCTGCGGCGTAGGGCCAGATACCCCAAATAGACGAAGAACATCACCGCGGTGAGCACCAACCGGGCGTCCCATGTCCACCACACCCCCCAGATCGGCTTTCCCCAGATCATTCCGGTTGCCAGTGCCAGCCCGGTGAAGACCACCCCGACTTCCGCCGAGGCGCCGGCCAGCCGGTCCCATCGCAGCGAGCGCACCCTGAGGTACACCACGCTGCCGACGAGGGTGACGGTGAACGACAGGTACGCCAGCCATGCAGACGGGACGTGTACGTACATGATCCGCTGCAGGTCGCCTTGGACTGCGTCCGGTGGGACGACTAGGCCGGCGATGAACGCGGTTGCCAGGGTGCCGATCGCGGCTAGATCGAGCGGCCTTGCCCTCATGTGGCAGACTCCTCCAGGGGTCGGGCAGTCAGCACTCCGGCCAGCGCCAGCACGGTGTCAACCACCGCCAGCAGAAGCACCCACCGTAGGATACCGGCGCCGACGCGTAACCCTTCCGTCGCCTGGGCGGCGCCGAGGAGCAGGGGGACGGCGATGGGCACGACGATCAGAGGTGCCAGCGAGGTCCGTCCCTCGAGGCCTGCGACCAGGTTGCCGCCGATGGTCCCGATCATCGCCAGGCCGGCCGCAGTCAGCGGGAGCAGTGCCGCCAGCCACCACCATGAGCTCAGGCTGGGGTCGTACAAGATCACCGTGGCCAGGCCGGCTCCGACCTCGAATCCGAGGAGGAGCAGGAAGGTCGCCAGCGTGGTGGCCACAAACCGAGCCGCCGGATCGACGCCGGAGAGGCGCAGCATGTCGCGGGCAGCGGCCGGAGCGAGAGAACTGTGTCGTTGGGTAACCAGCACCCCGAACAACATGACGATCGACCAGTAGATACCGGGTCCGATGCGCTCCAGCAGAGGGGTGTCGATTCCGATCGCCATCGGGATTGTGAGCAGCGCGATCACCGCAAACGGGATCACCACCAGAGCCACCTCACCGCCGCGGAGTTCGTCGCGTAACTCGAACCGAACGAGTGTCGTGATCTGGCGGCGCAGGCTCAAGATTGGTTCCCTGCGAGTACTCCGTCGACCAGAGTGGCGGTGCGGTCCACCAGCGGCCGGACTCGCTCCTCCTCGTGAGCCACCACCAGGGCGCTCCCGCCTCGGGCGGTCACGTTACTGATGAGATGGCTCACCAACCCCCAGGCCTCGGGATCGAGACCGACATGAGCTTCGTCGAGCAGGAGGAGATCGGGAGCAATGATCAGCATTCGGGCGAATTCGACCCGACGCCGCATGCCGTTGGAGCAGCGTGATGCCCGGCGATCGGCGGCAGCGGCCAGCCCGACCTGTTCCAGGGCGTGGTGGGCCTCGGATCGTGCCGGACGTCCTAGGGCGATGGATGCCGCCAGTTCGGCATTTTCGGCGAGTGTCAGGTTCGGGTATAGGGCCGGTTCGTGCCCGATCAGGCCAATGCGGCGACGGACCGAATCCATCTCAGCACTCCCGAGCGCGGCTCCGAGGACCGTGCCGCTCCCGCTGGACGGGCGCAGCAGGGTCGCAACGACCCGCAGCAGCGTTGTTTTACCGGACCCGTTGGAGCCGAACAGGGCCGTCGCCGATCCCGCCGGCAGATCGAGGTCGATCGAGCGCAGAATCAGCGCTCCGGGCTTGCGCACCCCGATCGAGCGCAGCGAAACGGTGGGAGAGGTCATGGGGGCCGGAGTGTAAGAGGGCGCGCTCCGGACCGAGTCTGGCGATGGCCGATGCCAATGCCTGATGCCTGATGTCCGATACCCGATACCGAGGGTCGCCTTTTGCCGAGAATAGGGGGTCTCGACCTGGGTCAGCCCAGAGCATGGTGGGCGGCGTCGGGCACCTGATGCGGGATGCGGTCTATATCGGGTGGGCGCGTCGGGCACCTCAGGCCGGACACCATCTAGATCGGGTGTCGTCGGCTTTCTTGCCTGAGGCGCAGGGCGAGGACGCCCAGGGCGGCGGCAACGGCGATGGAATACCACCAGACGAGATTCCCGCCCAGGCCCAGTCGGAGGGGCTCGGTGATCAGCCTTGTGGCCGCCGCAGCCGTGACCGCCACTACAGCAATGACTCCGGATCGGGGTCGGTGCCGTTTCCACCACAGCAACAAGCCGGCGGCGACGAGCAA
>JACZWZ010000167.1:1636-4970 GCA_022571885.1 Acidobacteriota bacterium | reverse complement strand
TGTGTAGCCACTCGATCATGCGTCTTGTGGGTCGGTTCGCCGAGCCGGTGTGCGTCCGATAGGCAGCGGGATTGCCGCGACTTGGTGAGTCCCCCCACCAATCGGCCTGCGGCCGATTGACTCCCCCACAAGGGGGGAGTGATACTTCTTGTGCTATTTTAGAGGGACCGTAAACAGGAAATCTTGTGGACACCATCGAACTGATCACCCAGGAGCACCGCCGTGAGATTCTGCGACTGGTGTGGGATGAGGAGAAGTCGGCGGGAGAACTGGCCGACGCCTTCGACGTGACGTTCGGAGCGGTGAGTCAGCATCTGGCCCGACTGCGGGAGGCCGATCTGGTGCAGGTGCGGGTGGATGGCAACCACCGGTTCTACACCGCCAACCGGGCCCGGCTCTCGGCCTTTGCCCCCATGCTCACCGCCATGTGGGGCACCATGCTCGACAGCCTGGTGGAGAAGTCCGAATCTGGCGATGAGTGACCCCATCGTCGTTGAACAGCAGACGTCGGCGACACCTGAAGCGGTGTATCGCTGCCTCACCCAGTCGGACGTCTGGATCAGGTGGCAGGGCACCTCTGCCGACCTGAACCCCGAACCGGCGGGGCTGTTCTCGATGACGATGCCGGACAATCGGATCGCCCGGGGGGAGTACGTGGAGGTGATCCCCAATAGACGGATCGTCTTCACCTGGGGTTGGGTGGATATGCCGGGACTACCCCCGGGTTCGACGACGGTGACCATCGACCTAGAGGCAAACCGAGACGGCACCCTGATACGGCTGACTCACGCCGACCTGCCTCCCGAGGAGGCGACAATGCATCGAATGGGGTGGAGCCACTATCTGGGTCGGCTGTCCACTCTTGCCGGCGGTGTCGATCCGGGTCCCGATCCGGGGCCGATGTAGCCGGGTCATCCGGAAAGTATTTTAGTGCTGCCTATAATACTTTGACAGATCCCGGACAGAGGAGCCCATGATGAAACTCGAATGCAATGCGGTCGTACCCGACCTGGGATGCGACTACGTCGCATCAGGCGACACTGTCGATGCCGTTCACGACGACATGATGGCCCACGGTGGCCAGGTTCACTCGGACCTGATGGACGGCATGTCTGAGGCCGAGATGGCTCGGGCGGGCCAAGAGATGAGCGAACGCATCAAAGAGCTGGTGCGCGCCAACAACTGATCAGAAGACTGCTCGTCATCCGGGGCCACGGCCGGTGCTGTGACCCCGGGCGACCAATCCGCTGACGCCGGCCGGCTACCGCGCAAGCACCGACTGCAGTACCTCAACCGCATCCCACACGTCGGCATATGAGACGTAGAGCGGGGCAAACCCGAAGCGGAGGATGTCGGGACTGCGGAAGTCGCCCCGAACTCCGTTGGCTACGAGGCGGTCGTACACCGCAACCGCTTCCGGATGCCGGAGCGACACCTGGCTCCCACGAGACTCGGCGGGGCGCGGGCTGAGCAGGTCGAGTCCCATCCCGGTGCAACGTTCGTCTACCAATCGGATGAACATTTCGGTAAGGCGGGTGCTCTTGGCTCGCACCTCGGCGACATCCACATCGGCATACACGTCGAGCGACGCGTCGAGCACTCGCATCGCAACGATCGGTTGGGTTCCGGTGAGAAAACGGCGCACCCCGGGAGCAGGCTGGTACTCGTTGGCCATGAGGAATGGCTCGGCGTGGCCGAGCCAGCCCTGCAACGGCTGCACCGTTTCGGAGAGGATCCGTTGGTTGACATACAGATAGGCGGGAGCTCCGGGCCCGCCATTCAGGTACTTGTACGTGCACCCGACGGCGAAGTCGGCGCCGTCGGCATCGAGGGCGATCGGAACCACCCCGGCGCTATGCGACAAGTCCCACACGACCAGGGCTCCGGCGTCGTGGACCGCAGCAGTGGTGGTCGGGATATCCAGAAGGGCGGCGGTCCGAAAGTCGACCTGACCCAGTACCGCCACCGACACCGAATCATCGAGGTAATCGGCGGGCGACTCGTCACGAGGAACGCTTCGCACCGTTCGGCCGGTTCGTTCGGCGACGCTGTCGACGATGTACTGATCTGTCGGAAACCCGATCTCTTCGGTGAGGATCACCGACCGATCCGGTCTCAGCGCCACCGCGGCGCTGATCGTCTTGTAGAGGTTGATCGAGGTGGTGTCACACGCCAGCACCTGCCCCGGAGCGGCCCCGATGATCCGACCGATCTTGTCGCCGACGGCGAGCGGGAGTTCCCACCACCCTGCCTGGCGCCACCCTCCGATCAGCTGGCTTTGCCACTCGTCGAGCACCACACCGGCCGCAGCCGGGACCGACTTGGGCTGCGCTCCCAACGAATTCCCATCCAGGTAGATCAATCCATCCGGAATGTCGAACCGCGCCCGGTACTGGGCCAGCGGATCTTCGCCGTCCAACGTCATCAGGTCATCGCGAGTCAGCATCTCCCCGAAAACTAGTGTCCGGACCCTGATCTCCGAGCGAGACAGCCTGCGGACGCGTGGCGGAGCCTTCCTCCGGGGAGCCTCGCCCCGCCTCAGCAGATGACGAAGGCTCCGGTTCCGGTACCGAACCCACTGATCGCCGCTCCGCCTGCGGGAGGATTGGCCGGTGGGTCGACAAACCTTCCGTTGTTGTAGGAGAGGTCCAGCATCGAGAAGAAGCCCCCGTAGCCCGGGTCGAATCCGGCACCTGCCGCGGAGAACTCCGACCAGGTCCAGCTGGGATCGATGCCGCCGGCGATCAGCAACCCGGATGGCAGGTCGCCGAGGTCGGTCACCTTCCAGCCATCGAGCTGTCGGAAGCCGTCTCGATCGGTGAAGATGGCGGTGAATCCATCCCAGGACATGAGGAGCCAGTCGAAGCCGTCGCACCCGTCCACATACCACCCAGTGCTGGCAGCGGACGGTCCGAACAGGGAGAACAGGGCATTGTTGGCCGTATCTGCCGGAGTCCCGAACAGCACCCCACCTATCCCTTCCTTCGAAACGAGGATCAGGTCGGCGACACCGGCGATGACGTCGGCCAGAAGCTCAAGGGTGTTGGGTCCGGCCTTGCCGTCCACGGTCAGCAGATAGTCGGCCTGGAAGGCCGACACCGCCGCACCGGTCTGGGGCCCGTACTTGCCGTCGATGACTCCTCCGAGATATCCCAGCCCCGCCAGATCATTCTGCAGCGCCTCGACGGCTTCACCTTCGTCGCCCGGACGGAGGACGCCGTCGTCGCTGAGCGTGGTGCATTCCAGTGGATCGCCGATGGTGCACTCGACCTCACCCTCGTAAACGAGCTCGGAGCCCGCCGCGTAGTCGAAGACTGCTACCCCGGCACTAAAG
>JACZWZ010000167.1:0-1614 GCA_022571885.1 Acidobacteriota bacterium | reverse complement strand
CGAAGGCTGTGACGGAAACATCGATGCGCACGGGTCCCGACGGGGCGGCGGCGTCATAGTCGGTCGTCTGCAGGAGAGCCGCTTCGAGTGAAGCCGAATCGATCACAGCGGTGGCCACCCACCCGTCCGGGGCGAGCGTGTACAAGACGACGGCGGTCGGTGCTATGTCACCGGTGTAGTTGTCGATCCACGCCTCGACGAGTCGCTGGCTCGGTCCGATACCCGTCATGATCGGCTCGGGTTGGATCAACCCGATTCCGAGTAGATCGGTGCCGGGGTCGGTGCCGATGATCGGACCGACTGATATCAGGACGCCCCGTTCGTCGTACAGCGTCATCTGTTGGAGTCCGGTCCCCATGAACGGGTCCTCGAACAGTTGACCCGAGAGGCTTGCCACCCTCGCATCGGAGACGTCGGCCCCCAAGGTGACGTCGGGTGCAGGCAGGGTGGTGGCCGAGGTGGTGGTGGAAGTCAGCGGGATCACCGTGATCGTGACCTCCGCACCCGAGTCGTCACCGCAGGCGACGACAACCAGCAGAGCGGCGCACAAGAGTGCAAGACGACGAGATGCGAACATCACCGGGCCTCCGTTCGTGATTCCCTCTAATGCAAATTTAGCAAATCGGGCCCAAACGACGGGGCATCTAAGAAGGGCCCGGCTCTGCTCGGCGACCTCTCAGTCACCGCAGTATTGCGTCCCGCCCCAGAAACCACGTATCTCGCCGGAGTCGAAGACCCAGGCATAGGACGGCGACCCCGGATCGAACCGAACGTAGTCGAGACTCGGCCCCGAGATCACCTCGGCATCGGGAAACAGCAACTCGGCGTCGGAGAGGAACATTCCCTGAGTCAGGCCGAACAACCGCCACGGGGATACCAGTGGGAACCCCGGCAGCAGCGTGGTGTATGTGACGAGGTGCTCACCTGATCCGTAGTCGCTGTCGCCGTCGCCGAATACCAGTCGCAGACCCGGGTCCGCCCATGTCACCGTCCGTAACGGCCCTTCGAAGGAACAGGTGTGCTCCTCCTTCCAATCCGAGTCCGCATCCGGATCGCCGAATCCCTCGGTAAGGGCATCGATCATCGGCTGAGCGTCGTCGCCGAGCCGACCGAACTGTTCGGGTCCATCGAGCAACAACGCAAACCGGGGATCGATCGGGACGGTCGTGGCCGGCGCCGCCTCGGTAGTCGTGGTGGTCGGCGGCAATGTCGTGGTGGTGGTCGAACTCGAGGTGGTGGTGCTCGACGGGCTGGTCGTGGACGAACTGGTGGTCGTGCTCGACGTGGGCGGCGAGGCGGCCTCGGTGCCGCAAGCAGCCGCAATCAAGGCGATGCCGATAAAGATGGGCAGACGTCTCACTTCGCAACTCCGGAGCGGCCGCCAGCAACCGTAGCCAGACCCAGATCGAGCAGGTTGCGCGGGTGTCGATCTCACTCCCCCTCATGGGAAGTATCTGATCCCCCCACCAGCTCGCTTCGCTCGCCGACTCCCCCCAGAGGTGATCTGTCGCGGTTAGTGCCCGACGGTTGGTTGGATCACTCTCCCCTCTGGGGGGAGTCAAACGCCGTAGGCGTTTGGTGGGGGGTTAGTGCCCGACGGTTGGTTGGATCACT
>JACZWZ010000166.1 GCA_022571885.1 Acidobacteriota bacterium | reverse complement strand
CCTGAAGTACGCGTCGAAATCCCGGTCGAGGTCGTCCATGCTGATTCGCAGGAGGCTCTCCATCAGCTCGGGCGTCGCCCGCCCGTCCCGATACCCGCGCAGCATGTCCCGAATGACCTGAAGTCCCCATCTCGATTCGATGAAGTCGAACACGAGCGACGCCTGGAGATAGGAATCGATGACCTGCTCGCGGTAGGTGGGCTGGACGAACCCCGCGTTGAGCTTGCTCACGGGTAGCAGGAGGCCCTCACGGTATCGGTTGAGAAATCCGGGCGCGGGCTGGTGGCCCCAACCCTCACGGGCCCGGCGCTGTTCGTGGACGGCCAAACCCTCGGAGAACCAGCGCGGAACCTCATGCTCGGTGAGCCCGAGGTGGAAGACGTGGGCGAGCTCGTGCCAGAGGACGGACGCCCAGTTGAACTCTCCGATGTCCCGGGCGGCGGGCGAGTCCATGGCGAGAAGGCTTCCGAAGGCGACGCCGAGGGCGCCCATGCCGGCCAACCCGATGGTCCGGACTGAGAAGTCAGCGTGATCCGGATAGACCTCGATTCGGATGGGTAGCGGCGGCTCATACCCGCCATAACGCTCTGCGAGGGCCTCGAACGCTTCGTCCGCGATCTGTTCAATGTACGGCTGCAGTAGCGCCGCCTCGCGCCCGTGCACGACGAAGAGGAAGCGGGGGTCTTCGTCATTAACGTCGTAGTACTCGAAGGTGTCCAGAAGCATGAGGGTGTTGAAGAACCACACGCTGTAAGGATCTCCCTCGAACGCCGTCTCGAGGCTGGCACGCCCTTCTTCGATCAGGCCGAGCCGTTGCGCCAATTCGACTCGCACCGCGCCCGCATAACGCGCCGCAAGTTCCTCCTTGTCGCAACTGAGAAACAGTGCGTCGCCATCGCCCAGGCCGGTGACCTCTTTCAGACGCGCGATAATATCATCGGGAATGAACTTGGCGATGGGACCCTTGCCGCCGCCGCGCTCGAAGATGATGTAGCCGAGACCCGGCGCGCCCAGGGCCTGGGTGAACTCGATCATCTTGTCGAAGAAGCTGCGTGGCTTGTCCGCCACGCCCAGCGCCGGAATGCCGCGCACCACGCCGCCTTTCTCAATCACCCCCTTGAAGGCTTTAAAGGCCACTTCCTCCAAGGCGACGATGCGGCCCTCGCTGGCCGAAATGATGCAAGCCTCAGCGATCACCAACGCGGTTCGAGCGTCACGCACCGTGCATCCGTTCGACTGGCCGCCTCGGGCCATCGTCAGGAATGCATCCATCTCTAGGGCGTAGGCTCGACCAAAACGGGGAATCCACTCCTTATACGGATCGGTGGGCGCCGGAACGCCCGCCTCGAGCGACCGAAGAGGGGTGCGTGAGTCGAGGCCCACGACCACCGAGTCCTTGGTCCCGAAGACCTCCATCCGGACGTCGTATCCGACGGGATCCTGGCGCGAACCGCACAATACCGCCAGCGTGCCGTCATCGAGCCACAGCGTCACCGCCGTCTGGGCGTAGTCGCCCAGCTCACCAAACCACTCGAAACCCTTGGTGGCACCTGCGGCATGGACGCGGATGACCTCCCGACCGGTCACAAACCGAAGAATGTCGAAGTCGTGGGCGAGTTGATCGCGAAACTGGCCACCGGAAAGTCTGATGTAGCCCTTGGTCGGCAGCTCGTAATCGTGATGCTGGCCGACAATCAGCGTGACGGTTCCGAGACTGCCGTCTGCCACCGCATCTCGCGCTCCGCGATAACCCGGATCAAACCGGCGGTTGAACCCGATTTGGACTGGGACATTGCCTTGCAAAACGGCGGCCACCGCCCGGTCGGCATCCACGAGATTCATCGCTAGCGGCTTCTCGCACAATGCAGGCACCCCCTGCGCGACGGCGAGCTCGATCAGATCCACATGTGTGTCGGCAGGCGTGCATATCACGACGGCATCGGCCGATTTGAGAACAGCTTCGGCGTCCGAGACGGATTCGGCACCCCAGGTCGCCGCGAAACGCTCTGATTGAGCGGACACGGTGTCGGTCACGACGATGGAAGACACGTCTGGATGACGACTCAGGTTTTCGGCGTGAATCGCACCGATACGCCCCGCACCGACGACGCCCACTCTCACCCGCTACCTCCCTCGCACCTGACGAGTCAACCCAGTTGGAACGTTCCAACCGAGCAAAGTATGCTCAACTCACGTCGATGTCAAGACACGATTTCAACCCCATAGGGTGGAAACGTCGAGGGCCCGATCATCCGACCGTGGCAATCGCCTCGGCGGGACCAATCTCCGGTCTGCGGATCGATCGAAGGGGCGAGGACGCAGGACTCGCAGCAGTCAGTGCGTGGCTGATGACCGAGGAGTGACGATGGAAACAGTGCAGCTGACCACGGGGCAGGCGATCGTACGATGGCTGGTGGCGCAGCGCACCGCGATCGATGGCGTCGAAGTCCCCCTCTTCCCCGGTGTGTTCGGGATCTTCGGTCACGGCAACGTGGTATCCCTCGCCGAGGCACTCTCCAAGGTCCAGGACGAATTGCCCACCTGGCGAGGTCATAACGAACAATCCATGGCACTGGCAGCGGTAGCCTTCGCCAAGGCGAAGCGCCGGCGTCAGATCATGATCGCCACCTCATCGGTTGGACCCGGTTCCACCAATATGGTGACGGCCGCTGCGGTCGCTCATGCCAACCGGCTACCGCTGCTACTGATCAGTGGCGACACCTTCCAACATCGCATCGTGGATCCGGTTCTGCAGCAGGTCGAGCATTTCGCCAGCCCCTCGACAACCGTAAGCGACGCATTTCGGGCAGTAACCCGCTTCTGGGACCGGATCACTCGCCCGGAACAGATCATCCAATCCCTGCCCCAGGCACTCGGGATCATGCTCGATCCGGCCGAATGCGGCCCGGCGTACATCGGGTTGCCACAGGACATTGCAGCCGAGGCATACGGCTTTCCTGTGCGATTCTTCGAAACGACACTGCATTCGATACGCCGACCCGGCCCCGATGCCGGCGAAATCGCAACAGCCGCCACCGCGCTTGGGGCAGCCGCCAAGCCGTTGCTCATCGCCGGAGGCGGTGTCCACTACTCCGACGCGGTAGCCGAGTTCACGGCCTTTGCGGTCGCCAGGAGGATACCTGTGGTGGAAACCGTGGCCGGCAAGGCCACGCTGGTCCACGATCACCCGAACTTTGCCGGTCCGATCGGAGTAACCGGCAGCACCTCAGCCAACGAGCTGGCGGCGGATGCCGACGTGGTGGTTGCGGTCGGAACCCGCCTCCAGGACTTCACCACCGGATCGTGGTCTGTCTTCAGGAACCCGCGGATGAAACTGATATCGATCAACGTCGGACGGTTTGATGCCGCCAAACACCACGCCATATCTGTTGTCGGCGACGCTCGAGCATCGCTCGAGGCGCTCGACAAGGCGCTCGGCGACTATCGCTCCCCGGCCGAGTGGCTCGATCGCTCCACCACCCTGCAAAGCGAGTGGCGCGACTATCTCGACAGCTACGTCGGCGGCGACTTCGACCCTCCGACATACGCTCAGGTCATCCGGGCGATCAACGACATCGTCGATGACGATGACTATCAGGTGGCCGCCGCCGGAGGGCTTCCCGGAGAAATCAACATGGGCTGGGAAGCGAAATCCGTGGGCTCCATCGACATCGAATACGGCTATTCGTGCATGGGATATGAAATCCCCGGGGCGTGGGGAGCGAAGATGGCACTGCCCGATAGGGACGTGATCTCGTGGGTTGGTGATGGCTCATACCTCATGATGAACTCGGACATCCACTCGACCGTGGCCACGGGACAAAAAGTCATCTTCATCGTGTGCGACAACGGTGGCTTTGCGGTGATCAACCGGCTCCAGTTGAACACCGGAGGAGAGGAATTCAACAACCTGCTGCAACACACCAGGAGGGTCAACGACACCCGGGTCGATTTCGTAAAACATTCCGAATCGATGGGAGCCCTGGCTGAGAAGGTCACCGGCATCGAGGAGCTTCAAGCAGCCTTCCGCAGAGCCAAGGCCGCAGACCGCAGTTACGTGATCGTGATCGAAACCGATCCGTACCAATGGACGGAGGGGGGAACCTGGTGGGAGGTGGGCATTCCCGAAGTGTCCGACCGCGACCAGGTACTGGTGGCCCGCGCCGAATTGGACGCGGAGCGCAAGCACCAGCGCCTCGGGACTTGGAGCAAGCCATGAGAGGGGACTAGACGTGATCCGACACATGGGCAAAACGGCTGCCGCGTCTCCGCCAAACAGGGCCGGGGCGCTCTCCCCCAGCTCGGCTGGGACACTCGTCACGTGAGACACCCAACGATCCTCGATGTCGCCGAGGAGGCCGGGGTTTCGAAGTCACTGGTCTCCCTGGTCATGAGGGCTCCCGACAGGGTCGGTTCGTCGAACCGGACGGCAGTGCTGGAGGCGGCAAAGAAACTGGGGTATCGACCCAATGCGGCGGCACGAACCATGGTTCGGCAACGGTCACATGTGATCGGCGTGATGGTGTCGAACCTCCACAACCCATTCTTCGCAGATGTAATCGACGGCATCGACATGGCGGTCACCGACGCCGGATATCGCGCCATCCTGACCACCGGCAACCGGGAACCAGAGCGGGAACGTCTTGCGACCGCGACGCTGCTCGAGATGCGAGTGGACGGTCTGATTCTGGTGTCACCCGTCGTCGACCGCCAGTGCGCCATCGAGGCATCACATTCAGTGCCGACGGTCGTGGTCGGCAAGGCAACCAGAACGGCCACGGTCGACAGTGTCACCAACGACGACCGCCGCGGGGCCGGGATGATCGTCGACCACCTGGTGGAACTGGGACATCGCCACATCGCGCATATCGACGGAGGCGCCGGAGCCGGTGCCAGACCACGCCGGACCGGTTACGTGCGTTCAATGCAACGGCACGGATTGGAAAACGAGATCCGATCGGTCAAGGGAGGTTTCACCGACGG
>JACZWZ010000044.1 GCA_022571885.1 Acidobacteriota bacterium | reverse complement strand
CCACCGAATACCGCGCCACACACCTGAGGCCGTTGCCGCACATCTCTGCCGGCGTGCCATCTGCATTCCAGTAATCCATGGTGACGCCGTCACTCGTCGGCGTCACCACCAGCACTCCGTCCGCACCTATCCCGCGCCGCCGATCACACCACCGACCAACCTCTTCCTCGGTGGGCGCCAACGGACCGTCAAGCACCACGAAGTCGTTGCCGAGACCCTCCATCTTCACGAAGTCCATCCGGCCTCCTCGAACACCTCGACAACCTTGGCGGCGACCGCTTCGGGGCCATCATGCCAGTCCATCCATTTGATTCGGGGATCGCGGCGGAAGTAGGTCCGCTGTCGTCGGGCCAGCGCCGTAGTGGCCTCTATCGCTCTCCGGCGGCCCTGCTCCAGCGACCACTCCCCCGCCACAACCCTGCTCATCTCCCGATAGCCGACAGCCTGTGACGCCGTAACGCCCCACACCCCGGCGAGGTGCTCCACCTCCTCGATCAGTCCCGCGGAGAGCATCCGGTCGAATCGCGCCTCTATCCGACCGGGCAGGTCTTCGCCCGGATCCAAGCCCACTGCCACCATTGGAACCTCAGCCCGGTACTCCCGCACGGCCTGGGCCCGGGGAGTCGCAGCACGCCGGCTTGGCGTGGCGCCGGTCAAGCGAAGAATCTCGACTGCCCTCACCACCCGCCGGTGATTCGCCATATCGACGTGTAGCCCGGCGTCGGGGTCGGCCTCCAGCAGCCCCTCACGTACATCCTCCACCCTCTGTGACTCCACGCTGGCCCTCACTGCCTGATCGGTGGGTGGGAAGTCCATCGGATCGACCAGCGACCTGAAGTGGAGACCGCTCCCTCCCGTGATGAGCAGCGGCCCGTCCTTGGATGACATGGCCTGCCGTGCCTCGATCCGAAACTCTGCCACCGAGTATCCATCCGCCGGATCCACCACGTCGATCATGTGGTGAGCAACCCGTACTCGATCCGTGGCGGTCGGCTTTGCCGTACCCAGATCCATCCGCCGATACACCTGCATCGAATCCACCGACACGATCTCGGCACCCGTCGCTTCAGCCACGAGCATCGCCACCGCGCTCTTGCCGGAAGCAGTCGGACCGAGCAGAGCCGCAACAACTCTCAGGAAACGGACCTGCCCATCAGGTGGCTCGGTGCCGCCGACTCGATCACGGCATCGAAGAAGGTACCCGGCTCGTACTCGCCCAGAACATGGACGATCTTGTTGCCCCGGGTCCGCCCGGTCGCCCTCTTGGGATCCTTACGCGACGGCCCCTCCGCCAGAAGCGATACCTCGGTGCCGATCAAGGCGGTGTTCTTCTCGAGTGTGATCCGACGCTGCAACGCCACCAATCGATCGAACCGTTCAGATGCGATCGCCCGATCTATCTGATCGTCCATCCCGGCCGCCGCGGTGTCTGGGCGAGGCGAGTAGATGAACATGAACGCGGTGTCGAACCGCGCTTCGGCCATGGTATCGAGCGTTCCCTGAAAATCGGTCTCGGACTCACCCGGGAACCCGACGATCACATCGGTAGACGTCGCCAACTCGGGAATGATCGACTCCGCCATCCGTAGTTTCTCCAGGAACCGCTCCGGGGTGTAACCCCGGTGCATTGCTCGCAGCACCGATGCACTGCCACTCTGAAGGGGTAGATGGAGCTGCTCGCAAACTGCAGGCGTCTCCGCCATCGCCACCACCACGTCTTCCTTGATGTCCTTGGGGTGGGGACTGGTGAACCGAATTCGTTCGATCCCCTCGATGTCGCCGATGGTTCGCAGAAGTTCGGCAAAGATGGGGCGCCGTCGTCCATTGATGGCGAGATCTCGACCGTACGAGTCCACGTTCTGACCGAGCAATGTCACCTCGACGACGCCCTCAACGGCAAGTCCGCCGACCTCTCTCACTATGTCACTAGGCCGCCGCGAAATCTCCCGTCCGCGCACCAGCGGCACAATGCAGAACGTACAGTTGTTGTTGCACCCGATGGTGATCGTAACCCAGGCGCTATGAGGAACCTCCCGACGGGTGGGCAGCACCGACGGCATCTCGTCGACCGAGGCCGTCTCCTCCCACACCTCGGTCACCGGACCCCACTCCTCGGCATGATCGAGCAGCGTGATCGCCCGATGCAGGTTGTGGGTGCCGAAGACCACATCGACCCAAGGAGCCTTCGATTGGACTGTCTCGCGGTCCTTTTGGGCGAGGCAGCCCGCAACCATGATCCGCATCCCCGGCTTCTCCTGCTTGAGGGCCTTCAACTGACCCAGATTCCCGTACAACCGATTGTCGGCGTTCTCACGTATGCAGCATGTGTTCAGCAGCACCACGTCGGCCTCGGCCAGGTCGTCGGCGCGAACCATCCCGTCCTCCTCGAAGAGTCCGGAGATCCGCTCTGAGTCGTGCTGGTTCATCTGGCACCCGAAGGTCCGCACCAGGTAACGGCGGCCGATCCGGGTCGGGATTCGCCGCTCGCGTACCGTTGGCAGGCCGAGGTCGGTCATCGGGCGTAGTCGGTCGCCCGCAGCTCGCGGATGACCGTCACCTGGATTTGGCCCGGATATTGGAGGTCGTCTTCGAAACGTCTCGATATCCGGCGAGCCAGGTCGTGTGCTCCGAGGTCGTCGACTTCACCGGGGTCCACGACCACTCGCACCTCTCGGCCCGCCTGCATGGCGTAGACCCGATCTACCCCGGCGAACGACATCGCTATGTCCTCGAGGGACTCCAAACGACGGACATAGGATTCCACCGCCTCGCGCCGGGCCCCCGGCCGAGCCGCTGAGACTGCATCGGCCGCCTGGACTATCACCGCGGTCAGGGTCCGAGGTTCGACTTCGTTGTGGTGGGCCTCGATGCCGTGCACCACCGCCGGATCCTCACCGAACCGGCGGGCTATTTCGGCGCCGACCAGGGCGTGAGAACCCCCGAGTTCGTGGCTCACCGCTTTGCCGATGTCGTGCAGGAATGCCGCCCGGCGGGCCTCGTCCGCATCGGCGCCGAGTTCTGCGGCCAGCATGTTCGCCACCTTCGCCGACTCGATCAGGTGATGAAGCACGTTCTGGCCGTACGACATTCGGTACTTCAATCGCCCCAGAAGGTTGACCAGCTCTGGGTGGACCCGACTCAACCCAACCTCGAGAATCGCCCACTCCCCGGCGTCGCGAACGCTCTGCTCCACCTCGGCAAAGGCCTTCTCATATGCATCTTCGATGCTCGCCGGATGGATGCGGCCGTCCTCGACCAACCGTTCGAGAGCGCGGCGAGCCACTTCCCGCCGCACCGGGTCGAACGTGGAGAGAGCCACAGCCTCGGGGGTGTCGTCGACAATGATGTTGACCCCGGTCGTCGCCTCGAAGGCTCGAATGTTGCGCCCATCCCGACCGATGATCCGGCCCTTCATCTCGTCACTGGGAAGTTCCACAACAGAAACCGTGGTCTCAGCGACCACCTTCGAGGCCAGACGCTGCACCGTCGTCGTCAAGATCCGGCGAGCACGTCTCTCGGCTTCTTCCCTGGCCTTGAGTTCCATGTCTCTCATCAGCACCATCGCGTCGCGTCGCGCCTCGTCCTCGACACGCTGCATCAGTTCTTCCTTGGCGGCCCCAGCGTCCACCCCTGCCAGCGCTGAGAGCTTCTGCTGTGCCTGTTCCTTGAGCTCTTCCGCCTGACGGCGCGTCTCGGTCACCTCACGCTCACGGTCAATCAGATGGGACTCGCGCTGAGCTAGGTTGGCCGCCCGCTGCTCGAGGGTTCCCTCCCGCTGATCGAGACGGTCATGGGTTGCGCCGAGTTCGATCCGACGGTGCTGCAGGGTGTCCTCTTCGCGCTCCCGATAATTCTCAGCCAGCGCTCGAGCTTCCCCCTCAGAACGATCGATCAGCCGCTGTGCCTCAGCGCGCGCCTCCCGCAGCAGCTGGTCGGCGGTATCACCGGCACGCCCCAGGAGACTGCGCTGACGGCGCGCACCGACGTACAACCCGGCGAGGAGGGCGGCAATCCCGGCGGCTGCGACAATGAGAGCGGTGATCATCGACATTGCTCCTCTCGGCGAGCTCCTCAAACGCTAAACGCGCCGAGCCATAGGCTCGACGCGCACACCGACCGCCGCGACTTGTTCGCAACCGGTCGATCACATCTCTCGATGAGGTTGCTCAGTTTTCAGACTCAGACCAGTACGTTGTCTAGTTTCAGCGTTTCTTGTGCGCGTAGGATTGCATCGTACCGCGGCCCCGGTAATCACGCCCTAAAGACTCACTCGACCTTGTCGAGGATCTCCACCTTCTCGATCGTTCCGCTGCCCTTCGACTCACCCTCGACGACCTTGGGCGGAGCGTCCGACTGCTCGGCCTTCCTCGTCTTGGCGGTCTTGGACGGTTCCGCCTTTAGGGGGACAACTGGAGCGCTCCCCTCTTCAGAGGGTGACCCGTCGGCCTCGTCACCGGCGTGGTCACCCGCCAGATCGACGACATCGAGTACCTGTGCCTGCAACTGCATCGCGACCTCGGGATTCTCCCGCAGGAACCGCTTGGAATTCTCCCGCCCTTGACCGAGTTGGTCGTCCTCATAGGTGTACCAGGCACCACTTTTACGCACGACGTCGTATTCGACTGCAACATCCAGCAAGCTGCCCTCGCGTGAAATCCCCTCGCCGAACATGATGTCGAATTCTGCGAGACGAAATGGCGGTGCCACCTTGTTCTTGACGATCTTGGCTCGTACCCGATTCCCGATTGCTTCTTGGCCGTCCTTGATGGTCTCGATCCGGCGGATATCTATGCGAGTACTCGCATAGAACTTGAGAGCACGGCCACCGGGAGTCACCTCCGGACTCCCGAACATCACCCCGATCTTCTCCCTGAGTTGATTGATGAAGATCGCCGTCGTCTGGGATCGATTGATCGATCCGGCAAGTTTGCGTAGGGCCTGCGACATGAGACGTGCCTGAAGACCCATATGCGTGTCTCCCATCTCTCCTTCGATCTCAGCGCGCGGCACCAGCGCCGCCACCGAATCGATCACCACCACATCGAGTGCCCCGGATCGGATGAGCATGTCGGTGATCTCGAGAGCCTGCTCGCCGGTGTCAGGCTGTGAAATGAGCAGTTCATCGATATCCACACCCAGCGCCTTTGCGTACTTGGGATCCAGGGCATGCTCGGCGTCGATGAACGCCGCCAGTCCCCCATTTCGCTGTGCCTCGGCGATGATGTGAAGGGCGAGCGTGGTCTTGCCACTGCTCTCGGGACCAAAGATCTCGACGATCCGACCCTTGGGCACTCCACCGATGCCTAGTGCCAGGTCCAATGACAATGCGCCAGTTGGGATCGCCCCAATCTGCACCACGTTGTCCGCTCCGAGCCTCATGATTGCGCCCTTGCCAAACTGGCGCTCGATCTGCGTCAAGGCCATCTCGAGTGACTTGTCGCGCTCCATGGATGCTCCTTTTCGATGACTGATGTTCGAACTGCCCCGAATGTACCGGCCGGCAGTGACACAATCCGTTGGTCATGCTGTGACCTGAATTACACGGATGTTATCCCTCCAGACAGCAGAACGATAGTCGAACATCTGTTCGGTACCAAGCAAGCGGACGATTCTCTGCCATGGGCCTCGGAAAAGACCCTCCCGCCTCCACCAAGGGCGTGGCGAATAGAGAGCCGGTCGCGGCCTGTTGGCCCACACTGGATTGCGCCGGGCGACGTTCCCGGTGCCCCGTCTCCCAAATGGCGTTGCTATAGCTGTGGCGTCGCTCGAAGCTACCGCGACTTGGTACGGAAACGGGAGAGCGGGAGCGGCTTCGATCGATCCACACCACCTATCGGCGCTGCCGCTGATCGAGATCGAAGGATTCGACCGGCGAGTACCGGGCTCCCTCACGTCCGAGATGGCTTTCGATCAGCAGAACTCGATCCACCGACATTCTCAACCCAATCGGGTCTACGGCCTCGAGGTGCGCGGATACATCCTGTGGCGGCCGAATCCGACTCAGAGTCAAGTGGGGACGGAACGGACGATCTTCGGCGGCTACTCCCGCTGCCAGCAGTGCCGTCTCGACCCTAGATGCCAGCGCGGCCAGCTCTGCAGACCCTTCCTGGAGACCAAGCCACAGCACCGTCGCTTTCTTTGCCCGAGGGAACGCTCCCAGACTGCCCCACCGAATCCGGAAGCGGCCACCAAGGTCGGCCTGATCGAGAGAACCGACCAACCGGTCCGCTTCGACCTCTCCAACCTCGCCGATGAATCGCAGTGTCAGATGCCAGTTCGCCGGATCGACCCTGCGGCCCGGAACTGCGACACCAACAAGGGTCGCTGCCAACGCATGGCGCACTTCAGTGGTCAGAGCGGCGGCGACGAACAACCGCCTCAGTGCCACCACTCCCCGGCGAGGGCCAGCCGCAGCATCTGCAGCGCCGCGGTCGTGGCGTAGGTTCGAACTCGCTCCCTGTCCCCCGGCAGTCGAAGCGTCTTCGCCTTTACGGCATCGGGTGTGCGGACCGCAACGATCATCGTCCCCACCTCCAGTTCCAGTGGATCCGGTCCGGCCGAACCCGTCACCGCCACGCACACGTCAACGCCAAGCCGGACTGCACCCCCTTGTGCCATCGCGATCGCCGTCTGCTCGCTGACGACACCTAGATCCTGGACCATTGCACCACCGACGTCCAGCAACTCGTGTTTGAGTTCGGTGGTGTAAGCGATGATTGAACCACGGTACGTCGCAGAAGCACCCGGGATCGCGGTAAGCCTTGCCGCCACCAGACCTCCGGTCGCAGACTCGGCGGTCCCAATGGTCCACCCGTGTTCACCGGCCGCAGCCAGAACCATGGACTCCACCGGCTCCATCCCGGATGCGAACACGAGTCGACCCAGCCTCTCCCTCACTTCCTGCTCAAACGGGACGATCAGGTCTAGTGCCGCCTCAGCCGTGGCAGCACGAGCGGTAAGCCGCACCATTATCTCCGCAGCACTCGCCAGGAATGCCATCGTCGGATTTACCGAACTCTCGAAGACGTCGTCCAGGATCTCGGCGATTCGGCTTTCGGATTCGCCGTAGGTGCGAAGCACGACGCTCTCGATGGCGGCACCGGCTCGATCGGACGCCTCCAGCAAAAACGGAATCACAGAACCATCGACCATTGGGAGCATCTCCTGCGGCACCCCGGGCAATGCAAAAACCCAGGCGGGGCCGATCCGAAGGCGGAGTCCGGGCGCGGTGCCCTTGGGATTGTCGATCAGGTCGGCTCCGGCTGGGTACTCCGCCTGGCGAAGGTTGGTCTCCGGCATCGGGCGGTCGCGCCGTGCCCACCAGCTCCGCAGCCGCTCGGCATAAGCGTTCGAGAACTCCATCTCGACGCCGGCGGCTGCGCAGATCGATTCGCGAGTGATGTCATCCTGTGTGGGTCCGATTCCCCCTGTGATGATCACCGCATCCGATCGCTCCACGGCGTGCCGAATCGCGGCGGCTACCCGGTCCAGATTGTCCCCCACCACGGCCTGGTGATAATGATCGAGTCCTGCCAGAGCCAGCCGTGAACCGATGTCCGCCGCGTTCGAGTTGACGATCTGTCCGAGCAGCAACTCGGTACCGACCGACAGAATCTCGACCTTCACGCCACAACCTTCGCCATCAGCTCCTGGCCGTACGCCCCGGTCACCTCGACCCGGAGCCAGTCACCCTGGCGGCCCTTATCGAGAATGACGACCCCGTCGATTTCTGGAGCCTCGCGATGGGATCTGGCGACGACCGCGCCATCTTCGACCGGGTCCACCACCACCTCGAACCGGCGGCCGACCTGTTCCAGGTTTCTCTCCGTGGTGATCTCATCCTGGATCGCCTGGAGCCTCCGAAGCCGCTCCATTGCAACGGTCTCGGGAATGCGATCGGCGAGTTCGGCAGCCGGTGTCCCTTCCTCCGCCGAATATGAAAAGAAGCCGGCCCAATCCAGACGTGCCGCCTCGATGAATCCGGCCAGCTCGTCGACGTCGGCTTCGGTCTCTCCCGGAAATCCGACGATGAATGAGGATCTCATCGCCGCGGCGTCTGTGGCGGCTCTGATTCTGGAGATCAGGTCGAGGTGCGTCTCTCCGCTTCCCGGGCGCTTCATGGCACGCAGCAGCCGCCGCGATGAATGCTGCAGACTCAAATCGAAGTAGGGGGCGATGAGCGGGTTCTCGGCCATCTCGACGATCAGTCGCTCACTGATCTCGCGCGGATACAGATAGAGCAGGCGAAGCCGCCGCAACCCGTCCACATCACAGACGAACCGGAGTAGGTCGACGATTCCTCCAGGCGCCGCGATGTCTCTTCCGTAGGCTGCAAGATCCTGAGCGACGAGCACGATCTCACCCACACCCTGATCGACCAGATCGACAACCTCAGACCGGATGTTGACCGGCGGCCGCGATCGCTGTTTTCCCCTGAACTGCGGAATCGCACAAAAGGTGCACGCCTTGTCGCACCCCTCGGCCACTTTGACGTACGCAAAGGGAGTCTTGGGAGCGGGCCGACGCGTCTCGTAGAGGATGTCCATTGGGCTCGAAACCAGTCGAATCGGTTGCCAATCGGTCATCGCATCCAGACGACCCACCAACTCGCCGTAGCGGTCGAGCCCCACCACGTCGTCCACCTCGGGAAGCGCACCTGCCAATTGGGATTCGTATCGCTGTGCCATGCAGCCAATTACGACCACCCTGGCATCTTCTCGCTTGTTGACGGTTGCATCGAATATGGCGTTGATCGACTCCTGTCGAGCGGCCTCGATGAATGCGCAGGTGTTGACCATGACGACGTCTGCCTGATCCAGCGAACTGGCTTGCTGATAGCCGGCGCCGGCAAGCTGGGCGGAAATCTTGTCGGAGTCGACCTGATTCTTGGCGCAGCCCAGCGTCGTCAGCCACACGCTGGGGGCATCGCTGGTCATCGGGCGAGTCTAGGAAGCGGTCACCGGTCGGCCAGCGAACGATAGGAACCACGAAACCACTGCAGCGGTGCGTCCAGGTCGTGGAGATCTACCGATTCGATGACTCCTTCGACCAGCATGTGGTCCACGCTCTTGCGGACAGACTCGAGACTGCAATACGCCCGCGACGGACAAGCATCCAACACCGGACCGTACTCAGAGTTGTCGACGTCCAAGGCGACGAACGGTCCGCCCGGACTGGGTGCGACCCCGGCAAACCGATCTGACAACGCACGGTGCGAAGTCTCCAGAATGTGGACCACGAACCGGCCCGTATCCCGGATCGCGTCCCACAGGTAGCTATCCGGGCCGAGAAGGAAATCGACTCGCGCCTCCTCCTCTGCCGCCACCAGCAATGATGACACGGTCAAGCCCGTCCACCTTCCGTCCCGACCGGCGGTTACAACCGTCACCGGCGACGACAACCGGCCGCGGAAGCGGCGGATCGGATCACGCCGATCTTCCGGATCGGCAAAAGGATGCTCGTCGTGAATCGCTCCGGGCATGGCGATCACGCTACCGCTGGCACTGTTCCAACCGGTCTACTTGTATAGCCCGGTGATTCGGTCCGACCTCAGATTGGCGCTCGAAGCCGCCGACGCCGCCGACGCCATCACCCTCTCCTATTTTCACTCGACCGGGCTCAGAATCGAGACCAAGCCCGACCTGACACCCGTTACCGAAGCCGACCGGGCCACCGAACTGGCGGTTGGCGCAGTACTCCAGGCTGCGCACCCGAACGATGTGATCGCCGGCGAGGAGTTCGGCGAGACCGGTGTCTCGACACGACGCTGGATAATCGATCCGATAGACGTCACGGTCAATTTCATGCGAGGCATCCCCATCTGGGCCACCCTCATTGCTCTCGAGGACGCCGGCGATGTCACGGTCGGTGTCGTTTCGGCCCCCGCCCTCGGCCATCGCTGGTGGGCGGCACGCGATCTGGGAGCGTTCCGCAACAGCAGCCCAATGCACGTATCGAATATCGACACCATCGAAAAGGCGACCTTATCCTTCAACTCGCTCGTCAGCCATGAGGAACATGGGATCGGGGAGCAAGCCACGCTGTTGAGTCGCCGATGTCTCCGAACGCGGGGCTACGGCGACTTCCTCTCGTTCATGTTCCTCGCCGACGGCGGAGTCGACATTGTCACCGAGCCGACGGCGATGGAGTGGGATCTTGCTCCACTCGACATCATCGTGACGGAGGCAGGTGGCAGGTTCACCGATCTCGAAGGAAAGCACACCATTCGGGGAGGGAATGCCGTGGCTACCAACGGACTGTTACACGAGGAAGTCTTGCAAGTCTTAGGGACGAAGCGATGAGCAAGACGCCATGCGCAATGCGCAAGACGCAAGACGCAACCGATAATCCAAACCATCTCTTGCTGATTGCGGGAGGCAGCCCCGGTCCCCTTGCGAATTGCGAATTGCGGGAGGTTCCGTAGGAACCGACCCGGGAGGCGGCCCCCAGCCGCCGACCTACCCCATCGCCGCCAGTTTCGCCTTGAGCTCCCGAATCCGCCCTTCCAATTCCTCGCGCCCGGCCGCGACATCGATCTGCTGATTGAGTCGCATAGCGTCGGCGGTAAACCCGAAGTTCCCGGCAGCAAGATCTCCTGCCTGCTTGACGACGTCGATTCGTTGCTTCTGCAGCCGATCCCACGCCTTGTGCAGGCGGTCGAGTTCGCCCTCGAGTTCGGCACGGGTGGCCGGCGCCGCCTGACGTGCCTCGTTGCGAAGCTCCTCGCGGCGTTCCAGCAGATCTACCCGCGCATTGCCGTCGACGGCGTCCTCGAGCTGGTCCCTGATCGACGCCAGCTCGGCGAGGATCCGGTCGAGCCTGCTCACGAGGTCTGCTCGATCGACTCGATGAGCGAAGCCATGAACGCTCGACCCCCCGCCCCGTCGATGATCCGGTGATCGTACGAAAGTGAGAGGGGGAATTCGCGGCCCACAGCCAGCTGTCCGTCGCGGACAACGGGTCGCAATTCCGCCCGTCCCAGCGACAGGATTGCCGAAGTTCCGTGCGGGATGATCGGCGTCCCGTAACGTCCACCCACAGCACCGATATTGGACACCGTGAAGGTTGCACCTCGCATCTCAGCGGGAGTGATCTCACGTTCCCTGGCGGCCGTCGCCAGGCGGACCATCTCGACCGCAATCGATTCGACGGTGAGTTCCTCCACCGCGCGCACCACCGCCACCAACAACCCACTGGGGGTATCGACCGCAAACCCGATGTCGTATGCCTTGCGGTACAACACGTCGTCCCCTTCGACGGCGGCGTTGAACTCCGGGTACTCCTGGAGGAGTGGCACCACCAGACGCATCAGTAGTGCCTCGAGGGGTACCGGGAGCCCAGACTTCTCTGCGAGGCGCTTGCGCTCGCCCAGCAGCAATTCGGCCCCCGCCTCGCCGAAGGTCGTGACGTGTGGAATCTCCTGCCAGGACAGAGCCAGATTGCGAGCGATGGCGAGTCGGGTCGAACTCATCCGGACTCGCTCAACCGGCCCGACGGCCTGAGCCGCTCCCTCGACGTCCTGGCGCGTGATTCGACCCCCGGGCCCGGACGCAACAACCGAGCCAAGGTCTACTCCGAGGGACACCGCCAGCCTGCGGACCAGCGGCAGCGCTTGGGAGCGCGACGGAGCACGATCCTCATCGATGCTCTCCGCCTCCTCCAGGGTGCCCACGATCGGTGCGGCCTCCGTCGCCACCGTCGACCTCGAACCCGGAACCGACCCCGCCGCTTCCGATCCCGGCACCCACCGCTCACCGGGATCGCCGATTACCACGAGGACCTCACCGACGGCAAGGGTGACGCCATCGGCGGCACCCTGATGCAGGATGACACCGGCCCGCGGCGCAGAGATCTCGACCACTGCCTTGTCCGTCTCTATCTCAACCATCGGTTCGTCCATTCCCACCGACCCTCCCACCGATATGAGCCACCTGACCACAGTGGCCTCGGTCAAGCCCTCGCCGATGTCGGGGAGACGGAATTCGAGCGCCATCAGGCTTCCATCACACGACGAACCGCAGCCGAAATCCTTTTGAGCCCTGGAACATGGTGGTGCTCGGTGCGCTTCAGCGGCACCACCGTATCCCAGCCGGTGACCCGCTCCACCGGAGCCAGCAACGAATACAGCGCCCGCTCTTGGACCACTGCGGCTACTTCTGAGGCCATCCCGGCGGTGCGAGGCGACTCGGTGACCACAACCGCCCGGCCGGTGCGCCGGGCCGCAGCAACAATTGCCTCCTCGTCGAGGGGGGCCAGTGACCTCAGATCTATCACCTCCACCGAGACGCCCTCGCCGGAGAGCGCCTCGGCGGCGCGTCGGGACTCTCTGACCATGGAACCGTAGGAGAAGAGTGAGACGTCGGTCCCCTCCCTGACGGTGGTAGCCACCCCCAACGGGACCAGGTACTCGTCATCGGGAACATCCTGCTTGACGGCCCTATACAGCCGAATCGGCTCGAGGAATACCACCGGATCCGGGTCGGCGATGGCCGCCAGCAGCATCCCCTTGGCGTCATATGGAGTTGAGGGAACCACCACCTTGATGCCGGGAGTGTGGGCGAAGATCGCCTCGGAGGATTCGCTGTGGTGCTCGGCGGCGCCGATGCCGCCCCCGTAGGGGATCCTGATGACCAACGGCGCGCTGAAGCGATGGTTCGACCGGTTCCGGATCCGGCCGACATGGCTCACTATCTGGTCGTAAGCCGGATAAGCGAACCCGAGGAACTGGATCTCGACTATGGGTCTGATGCCGGCAATCGCCATCCCGAATGCAGCTCCAACAATGCCGGACTCGGCGACCGGCGCATCGATGACTCGGTCGCCCCCGTAGCGCTGGTACAGGCCGTCGGTCACCCGAAACACCCCCCCGGTCACCCCGATGTCCTCACCTAACAGGACCACGCGTTGATCGTTTGCCAGCGCCAGATCGAGAGCGCTGTTTATCGCCTGAGCCAGGTTCAACTCAGTCATCGCCGCCGTCCCGACGTAATGCGGCGCGTTGGCGGTCCATCGCAGACGTAGGAGTCGAATACATTCGGTCGAAGATGGCGCCCGGCTCGAACGGGTCGACCGACTCCGCCGCAGTAACCGCCTCCTCGATCGCGCCCCGCGCCGACTCGGCCAACTCGGTCTCCCAAGCCTCGTCCCACCCACCAGAGCGTTGCAGATACAGGCGAACCCGGTCAATCGGATCGCGGCGACGCCACTCCTCGACCAGGTCATCGCTGCGATATCGAGCGGCGTCATCCGTCGTGGTGTGGGGGCCGACGCGAAAGGTGAGAGCCTCTATAAAGGTCGGTCCGTCGCCAGCGCGAGCGCGCCCCACTGCATCGCGGGTCACTCCGATCATCGCAAAAAGGTCGTTTCCGTCGACGAGCACCCCGGGCATCCCGTATCCGATCGCCTTGTTCGTGAGCCACTCGGCCGCCGTTTGGCGTTGGCGAGGCATTGAGATTGCAAAGCCATTGTTCTGGCACAGGAACACGGTGGGCGTCGAAAAGACCCCGGCGAAGTTCATTGCTTCGTGAAAGTCACCCTCCGATGTCGCCCCGTCACCAAACAAGGCCATGGCGATTCGATCCGAGCCCTGAAGCGACTCGGCCCAGCCGAGGCCGACGGCGTGGATCATGTGAGCCCCGACCGTTATCGAAGGCGGCAACACGTTCACATCCTCGGGCGGGGCTCCGCCGCGCTCATCACCCATCCGGCCCAGCAAGAGGTTGGCCCATAGGTACCCCTGGAACCACATCGCAGCAGCATCGCGGTAGGTAGCCACCACCCAGTCGTCGTTTCGCAACGCCGCGATCGAACCGATCTGAGCCGCCTCCTGTCCTTCGAACGACGCGTATGTGGCGAGCCGACCCTGCACCTGCATGGCGTTGCACTTGGAGTCGTAGGCGCGCGCCGTGACCATCGCGGTAAACAAACGACGGGTCTCGTCGAGATCCACGGGCGGGTCTCCCCGCAGCGTGCCGTCGACCTCGAGCAGGCGAATCGGTTCCATGCCAAAGCGAGGCTAATCAGACCGAAGACCGGAGACTGATCTCTAGGCGTCGACCGAAAAGACCGAATCGAGGTCGTCGGGGCTAATGAGCACCGAGCGCGCCTTAGAGCCTTCAGATGGTCCCACGATGCCCTTGCGCTCCAGGATGTCCATCACCCGGCCTGCTCGAGCGAAGCCGATGCGGAGCTTTCGCTGCAGCATCGAGGTAGACCCCAGCTGGGACCGAACGATTAGATCGACGGCTTGGCGCATGATGTCGGGATCCTCGCCGTCGAACTCGGCCAATTCGGCGCTGTGTGCGGTGGACTCTTCGAAGACGGACTTGTCGTAAAGGGTCTCCCGCTGCCCCTTCACCCATTCGACGACTGCATGGATTTCCTCCTCGCTGACCCATGCGCCCTGTATCCGCTCGGGTTTGGGGTCGCGGGCGGTGACAACAATCATGTCGCCGAGGCCGATGAGCTTCTCGGCTCCCGCCGAGTCGAGAATTACCCGGCTATCGGCCTGCGAGGCGACCGAGAAGGCCAGGCGTGACGGCACGTTCGCCTTGATCACCCCTGTGATCACATCGACAGAAGGCCGTTGTGTCGCCAACACCAGGTGGATTCCGACGGCTCGGGCCATCTGAGCGATGCGAACGATGGCATCTTCGACCGCCCGTCCGGCCACGATCATGAGGTCGTTGAGCTCGTCGACCACGATCGCGATGTAGGGGAATCGGTCGAAACGCTCACCATCGAGCTGGCCGGTGTCGTACTTGTCGTGATAGCCGGGGATATCCCGCACCGATGCTTCGGCCAACAGGTCATAACGCCGATCCATCTCCCGCACAGCCCACTCCAGGACATCGACGGCCTTCTTCGGATCGGTGATCACCCTGGTCAGGAGGTGAGGGATCTCGTTGTACTGACCGAGTTCGACCCGCTTGGGGTCGACCAGGATGAGTCGCACCTCGTCCGGCGTGGAGCGCATCAGAATCGAGGTCACGAACGCATTTATGCAGGACGATTTGCCGGCCCCGGTGGATCCGGCGATAAGGACGTGGGGCAGCTCGGAGAGGTTCAGCATCGATGCTGTGCCCGAAATGTCCATTCCCAGCCCGACATCCAGTGGGTGGGTGGCCTCCTTTGCCTCCGGGCTGCGAAGAATGTCGCCCAGCGTGATCAGCTGTCGCCGCCTGTTGGGGACTTCCACCCCGATCGCACTTCGACCCGGAATCGGCGCCAGGATCCGGACATCGGGGGTGGCCAGTGCGTATGCGATATCGTGGGCCAGCCCGGTGACCCTCGCCACCTTCACCCCCGGCGCAAGTTCGATCTCGTACCTGGTCACCGTTGGTCCGGGAACGATCCTGGTCAGACGGGCATCGACGCCGTGCTGGACCAGTGTGTCTTCCAGCTCACGCGCCGTCTCGTCGAGGGCTCGCTTGCTCTGCCCGGCTCCCCCACCGAACGCCAACAACTCCGGTGGCGGCAGTTGGTACCCCGGTGTCGGACTGGTGGCGGCTCGGACCGCCTGCGACTTCTGCTTCGGCTCTTTGGCGGCCGGCGCCTCCGTGGGCCTAGGTGCCGGGGGCTCCGGCTGAGAATGCACCAGGCGAATGTGGGGCTCGATACTCCTGACTTGCACCGTCGGTCGACGACGACGCGCCGGCCCCGACGCCAGCCGCTTCCAGCCCGAGCGGATGCTCTGGAACAGGGTTCGACCGGCATCGAGCACGGTGGTTCGTGTCATCAGAAGGACTCCGAGAGCCGTAAACGACACCAGGATGACAAATGCCCCCCAGAAGCCGACCACCCGCCGCAACGGAAATGCCACGAGCGAACCGACGGCGCCGCCGCGCTCCTTGACCAGATCGATCGAGTCCGCCAGCGAGATCGCCCCCGTCATTAGATGGAACATCCCGAGCGAGGCGAGAAAAGTGATGATGAACCCGGCGGGGATGCGCCCATAGTCGGTACGAGGTCGGGCGGCGACCAACAACCCGCCGAGAACGGCCAGAACCGGAGAGATCGCATATCCCCACACACCGAATAGAAGCTCGGAAGCGGCGACGACTCCGCTTCCGACCGGACCGGCGAGCCCGAAGTAGGCAAGGGCCACGATCACCCCGAGGACGATCAGGACGATTCCCCACACGTCATCGGCCTGCCGCCCGAACCCGGACCGCAATCGCTCTCGCATCGCCGCCAGCATGGAACGACGCGGTTGCGTGGCCTTCGACTTCTTCTTGGTTGTGCTTCCGGTCGCCCGGCCCCGCCCAGAGCCCCGGCTGCGGGCAGGCTTCCGTGATGCCATATCCAGATCAGGTTAAACGCCAACGTGGTCTTTGCGAGGCATTCATGCTCCGAGGCGGAGCCGTTTGCCGACGAAGCGGTATCCAGTACCAGCCGTGGTATCGCAAGATCTAACGAACGCCCGTACCGCGATCGCGTCGCAGCACCATCGAGTACCCAGCCAGATCTGGGCTACTGGCTACTGGCTACTGATTCAGACTTCCAACACCACTGGAATGACTACCGCTCTTCTCCCCGTCTCAGCCCGCGTAACTGAATTCACGGCTCCCTTGACCTTGCGCCGGGCCTGCTCGTAGTCGATTGGGAGGTCGAGCCGACCCACCTCGGTCTTGATTCGTTCGACCGCGAGTTTGAATACCGCCGCCGGATCGTCCATGAATCCGTGGCTGTCGAGATCGGGACCCTGGACGATCTCGCCGGTGGCGCCGTCGACCGCCAGGGTGACAACGACCACACCGTCGTCGGCAAGATGGCGCCGATCCCTGATGATGCCTTGGACGACTCCTGCCGTGTCGAGCCCGTCGACGTAGACGAGCGATGCCGCTATCGCCTTTCGTTCAACACGAATAGCACCTTCGTCGAGCACGACTGCGTCACCGTCCTCGCACAAGAACACCTCCGGCACCTGCATTTCCTCAGCCAGATCGGCATGGGCCGCAAGATGCCGGTATTCGCCGTGGATAGGGACGAACGCCTGCGGACGCACCACGTTGATAAACGTCTTGAGTTCCTCGCGGGCACCGTGACCCGACACATGGACGTCGGCGTTGTTGCCGTGATAGACCCTTGCCCCGCGCCGCAACAGACCGTTGACCACCCGTGACACCTTCGTTTCGTTCCCCGGAATGGGCCGGGCGGAAATGAGCACCGTGTCGCCGGTCTCGATGGTGATCGACTTGTGCTCGCCGGCGGCCATCAGTGACAAGGCCGAGAAGGGTTCACCCTGGCTGCCGGTACACACGATCGCGGTCTCCTCCGGAGGCAATCGAAGTAACTCCTCCAGAGGCAATATCCGATCAGATGGAACGCTGAACAGGCCCATCTCCTCAGCGATCGGGACGTTTCTCACCATGGTGCGCCCCATGAACGCCACATAGCGCCCGGCGTCCACAGCAGCATCGACGATCTGCTGAATCCGATGGATGTGGCTGGCGAAGCATGCTGCAACCAGCCTGGCCTTGGTCTCGACAACAATCTCGTACAGCGGCTGAGCGAGGCTTGCTTCAGACGGGACGAAGCCGGGCTGTTCGGCATTGGTGCTGTCCGACAGCAACAGCCTCACGCCACGCCTCCCCAGCGCGGCGAATTCGGGGAGGTCGGTGGGCATGTTGTCGATCGGTGTCGGATCGAGCTTGAAGTCGCCCGAGTGAAGCACGATCCCTTCCGGCGTATCGAACGCGATCCCTGCACCCTGCGGAATCGAATGTGACACCGGAACGTGCATGAACTTGAATTTGCCGTGAGTGCTCCATTTGCCCATCTCCACCGGCCGCAGGTCGTGTTTGATGCCGGCTTCCTCGAGCCTGGAGCGAGCGAAGGCGAGGGCAAGCGGTGCCCCAAACACCGGAACGTTCACTTGGGCGAGGAAGAAGGTGAGAGCGCCGACGTGGTCCTCGTGGCCATGGGTGAGGATCACACACTCGACATCATCGGCCCGTTCCACCAGCCACGAGAAATCCGGCAGCACCAGATCGACTCCGAGCATTTGCTCGTCGGGAAACATGAGCCCACAGTCGATGAGGGCGATTCTCCCACCGATCTCGATCGAGGCGCAGTTGCGACCGATCTCTCCCAGACCGCCCAAGAACGAAACGCGTACCGACATCAGGCTCCGACCGCCGCCAGCGCCTCTTTGACCGCATCGACCGCCTCGACCGAGGCCGCGATCAGCGGTGATCGCGGCTCGCCAACCGGCTGCCACAACGCATTCAGCGCCCCCTTCACCGGCATCGGATTCGGTTCGGCGAACAACGCTCGACAGAGCGGAGCCAGGGACAGATGAATCCGACGCGCTCGGGACCAGTCGTCGTTCAATGCGGCTGCCACCATGGCTGCGATCTGCTCTCCGGCCAGGTGGGCGGCAACGCTGACGATCCCCACCGCCCCTACGGCCATCATGGGGAGGGTGAGGAGGTCGTCCCCGGAATACACGGCGAGATCATCGCCGCAAGCGTTGACGGTCTCGGTGGTGAATGCCAGATCGCCCACTGCATCTTTGACCGCGACGATTTGCTGGTGCTTCGCCAGCCGGGCCAAGGTCTCGACTTCGATCCGGCGGCCGGTACGCGACGGAATGTTGTACAGCAGCAACGGGACCGGCGACGCATCGGCGATGGCGGTGAAGTGGTCCAACAGCCCCTGCTGTGGGGGCCGTGAGTAGTACGGCGTGACTGCCATGACACCGTCGACACCCGCCTCGACTGCGCCGGCGGTGAGGCGAAGCGACTCAGCGGTGTCGTAGGTGCCGACACCTGCCACCACAACCGCCCGATCCCCGACCGCATCTACCACCGCACGGAACAAGGCGACCTTTTCGTCTGCGTCCAGTGTTGGTGACTCCCCGGTGGTGCCGGCGACGACGATCCCGTCGTTGCCCGTCTCCACCAGGTGCCGTGCCAAATCCCAAACAGTGCCGTGATCGACGGCACCCGATGAATCGAAGGGAGTGATCATGGCGGTGAGTACCCGCCCGAAAGGTATGGCCATCATGTCTCCGAGTTGGCTGCGACGCACGCTAGCAACAGAGGGACGGTTCACACCCGGATGATCTCGTTGTCGACCGCGGAATGCCTCGGCTCGCCATCCGGTTACGGTTGTCTCATGGCACACGTGAAAGATGTTGATCAGCAGGATTTTGGCACCGAGGTGCTACAGCGGAGCCATGACGTTCCGGTGGTCGTGGACTTCTGGGCCACGTGGTGTGGTCCGTGCAAGACCCTTGGCCCCGCACTCGAGGCGGTCGCCGCCGATTAC
>JACZWZ010000165.1 GCA_022571885.1 Acidobacteriota bacterium | reverse complement strand
CGTAGGCGACGTGTCCGGTCCACCGGACGCCGCCTTCGACCTTCCCCCAGCTCTCGCGGAGGCACCCCGCACCATCGAGTCGTATCAGACGGGAAGACGTGCCTGGTGGGACTTCGCCTACTTTCTCGCCCTCGACGACCCTCGAACCCACTTCGGGGAAGCATTGGCCTTGGTCGACCCCAACGGCGACTACCTCATACTCACCGACGACCACGCCGCCCTTCATGGCGTCACCTCGATGCTTCATGACGACCTGCTCGCCTCCTACCAGCGGTGGGAACACCTCAACCGGCCCACCGTCACCGACTGGCACATTCGGATAGTTCCCCTCCACCGGCCACGTCCAGTCCTCGACCCCGACCACAAGGCCTGGCTCATTGTCCGACCCACCAGCTGGCAACTCACCCACCTCGACTCAGCGAGGCCACCCCGAACAACCATTCCTGAGCGATAACGCGCCCATCTCGAAGATGCGCCGAGAGATTCGACACCCCGCTCGCCCCTCAATCGAACAGACTCCAGGAAGCCACCTCGACACCCGCCGAGTCGAGGAGAAAGACCCGTGATCCGGGCAGCGCAACGGTCTCGTCGTGTCCGAAGGGGTTGTAGCAGAGGTAGATGGCTGTTGCGCTCGGAGGCGGGCAGTCGCGTGACCTCACAGCCACCGGTTCGTGTATCGGCTGGGACAGCGGCCCCTCGGGACCCCTGTCAAGAGTTCGTCAGCGCCGGTGTCAGCTTCAACCCCACGATCGTGCCACAGCGCTGACGTTCCGCCCTTTGAGCGCTACCTTCGGTGAGATGGGCAGCCCGGCTCGACGAGCCACCGCGGTGATGGTCTTTCTCATCTTTTTTGAAGCGTGCGTGTCGGGTACTGATAGCGGATTGTTTGTGTCTGGTGACGGAGTCCTGGATTGCCTCGATGGTCAGGTTGTTCGCAGCGCTGAGATCGACGTATCCGCAGATGGTGAACTGGCTGTGGTGGCCGCGGCGCTGGCACAGTGGACAGAAGGGGGTGGCTCGCTTCTTGAGCTACCTCCTGACGAATCGTGGTCAGTGGTTCTCAATGGCCGCGATGTAGCGATCGCCTACCCCGAGATTGATGGAACTGGCTCATGGGTCGTGGACGACGTCCGAACCTGTGGCGAGCCAGAAACAGGACCGGCCGCCATTGATGGTGAGCTGGACTGCGCCAACGAGAGCCGCTGGTCCATTCAGGCCACCCTCGATCGGACAATTCCAGGACTCCCAAGCGCCGACGAAGCGCTCCGCACAGCTCTAGAGCCGTATGCACAACGCCATGGCGGAGAGATGGTTCTGATCCAAGACGAGATCGGCTCGCTGGTAGTGCAACAGCGCGAGCAAGTCATCGCTCTTGCTAGCGAGGTCCCTGCAGGAGGGTGGGCCGTGGCGACACTCGCTGGCTGTGACGGCTTCGACTGACATCCCGCCCATAGCCGCTGCTGTACGACGAGATCAACGGATGCGGGACACGATCACATCCCGCAACCACGCCGAACAGACTTGTGGAGCGGCGGAGGATCAAGCCCCTCAGCGCCCCTGTCGAAACATGCCCAGCATCACATTCCAACTGGGCTGCTCTCGGGCCTTGAACTGGCCCAGAACCTCTGGTGAGTCTTGTGGACACCCGCACTAGAGGTTCATGCCTTTAGTGGTCCTAGCCAACCTCGATCCAAATGCCTGCGGACCGTTGGCCGTCGATGTCGATGTGGATTGCCCAGCATCCCGCCTCGGGGAGGGCAAAGGCCATGCGCCATTCGTCGCCGGGGCGGTCGTGGTTGGAGGATCCCGAGCCCGCGTACTCTGGCCCCCAAATCGGTTCCACGATCGTGCCGTCTTCATGTTCGGCGCTGAAGGTGACGTCCCGTGCGTTGTCGACGTCGAGGTGGATCTCCATCTCCGCCCACTCCCCGACCTGCCAGGGAGGTCTCCTCCACAGAAGCGCCCACACCTCGAAGTCAGCGGTGCCGCGGGTCTCCGTAAGCCCAGCCCAGGGAGCGGTCGGCGAAGGTGGATTGCAGCCCGGGCCCCCCAGCGGGGCGTCAAAGAGCGCAGGGTCAGGATCCGGTCCGACGACGTCAAGCCCCACGACGCTGCCGAGCCGAGCGCGTTCACCGCCTGCGGGCATCTGTGACCACACTGCCCTTCCGGCGGGATCTCCGGCGGTTGGGGACACTTCGACAGCGAAACCCGCCTCGATCAGCGCGGCTCGTGCCTGCTCCAGATCGAGACCGACGACGCCGGGGACCATCTGTCCGAACTCGGTTGTGGGGATGACATCGGCGTATTGGACCGGATCGGGAAACTCGATCTCATCTAGGGAGCCATCCTGGGTGTCGAGAACGAGCAAGACGCTGCGTCCTGACTGGTCGTCGTTACCGGGCATGAGCACGAACCGGTCGGATGAACTCCATTCCACGTCCCAGATCCGGTATCCGAACTCGACTCGGTGCACGAGTGTCCCGTTGAGTGCCTCGGAGTCTGAGTGGTCATCGCCGCGGCTGAGTTCCCATACTTCGACCCACGAGTCGGGTTGACCCTGGGAACCGATGAACGCCAGCCGCCACACCATGTCCGATGCCGACCAGGCCACGAACTGGTACTGGCCGCTGGGTTCAGTCGGCGCCCAGTCCAATGGGTCGGGTTCGATTCCCGGGTCCCAACCCACAGCGGCGAAGGTCCAGGTTGGCCCGGTGGTACGTCCCAGCAGCACCCGGTGTCCCCGTGGGCCGACTACCGCCTTCGACCACGAATACTCGGCGAGCAGCAGACCGTCTCGGGTGGAGAACGCCCGAATACGGGTCTCGCCAGTGGCTCGGTCCTCGGTCGCGGTCCAGACCCATCCGTCGTTCCATCCCAACAAGACCGTGCCTTCGGGCATGACGCCGAAGGCCTCGGGATCGGTGAACGGATCTCGGGGGTCGAGCGGTGTAGACACCCGGGTGGTGAACAGGCTGGTTGCCAGGGTGTCGGGGTCGCGGCCGATCCACGCCAAGTACCCCGGCTGAGTGCCGCTGAAGGCGAACCCGCCGACAACCTGCTCGGCCACCTGCTCGGCCACCTGCACGGCGGTACCGCCAGGCTCCATCACCCACAGCGTGTCGCCTTCAGAATGGTCCACTCCGAACGTCAAGTAGCCGAACAGAGTGCCAGTTGGATTCAGAGCGAATGAAGAAGCGTTTGCGGGCAGCGGCCACGTCTCGGGGAACGAATCCTCAGGATGCCATAGATACAGCGAGTGAATCCGACCCCCCTGACCAACGACCGCCAGCAGCGTGCCATCAAGTCCCGGTACCAGTTCCTCAAGCCTGTCACCCCTCGCCACGCGAGATGCTGGAGTCACCGTTGGTTCAGCGGGAGACGGAATCGACAAAGTGGTAGGGATAGACAAACTGGTGGGGATAGAGGGATCGGGCACATCGACGGCTCGCCCATCGACCGGATCACCCGAACCCCAATCCACCCCGATCAACAGAGCCAGAAAAACCACGACCGCGCCAACGGGAACAAGCCAACCCGCCAGTCGCCCCCTCGGCGCAGGACCCTCCATACTCCAATTCTCGTCCCATCGCCGTGTTAGCTCGGCGATCTAGGGGCCAATCATACCCGAGTGGGTCAACGCAACCCCACATTTGTATCCGTTCAAACGGTTACACATCAGCCCCTGGCAGCCTCCCCAATACCTGGATGAATCGACAACTGCGGGCCGACCACACCACCAGAACTTGCGCGTGAGAACGGGCGCGACGCAGGACCGCAATCCGCTCTCACCGTGACCGGTGCTGCTACTGCGTGACCGTCTCTACGGCCTCGGGCTTCTCGATCTTCGCATAGTGGAAGACGACATTCCGGCTCAGGCCCACCGAGGCATCGAAGTCGTCTGATCCGAAAAGCCCACAGGGTTCGCCAGGAAGCTCCTCAACTACCTCCTCGACCATGTCTTTGGCATTCTGCTTCGTCCGGTACCGGCCCAAATCCGCAAGGTCGTCAGTGTCATCAAAGATCGAACCCGACAGCCAGGCCGACCAGGTACCGTCCTCGTTCGGCATCACGCCCGCAGATGTCCACGGCGCCGTCATCGAAACGCTCACCATACGGCCCGTCGACCGGCCCACCAACACCTTCGACCCCGCCCGCGTCGACATCACCTGGGCCGCCTAACCACCCGACCCGCCCACCATCCACTAACCAGCCAGGCGACGACCCTGGACCCTGGCGAACCCCAACCCTGGACCCTGGCGAGCCTCGACCCTGGCGACCGCGATGGAGGAGCTGGAACCCGCTAGCTATCAAGTTCCTGGACGGAGTTGAAGGAGACTCGGTCGATCTTCATCAGGTTTTGAACGCATACGCCAACGAGGCAGCCGAGCTTCACCGCTGGCTCGGCCCGCGCTCTTCTTCTTGCGAAATCGGAGACGATGGAGGCGGCTCGGATCGCTGCTTCCGCAAGTCATCAGCGATTAGTCGCACCGTAACGACTGCGAATGACATTCGTGACATCTGCCGGAGGATGGGCGTCACCTCTGCTGCGATACCAGCAGAGGTGATTCAGGCGCACTCCTCAGGAGCGACGCCGAAGGGAATCGCCGAGGTCCATTGCTCGGAGTCGGGCCTATCCGTATCGCTGACGATGAGGTGGAGACATACGGGCTCCGTCACAAGGATGCCGCCGTTGAATTGCGTGTCCGCGCCCGCGCACCCCTCGAACACCACCGTTCCATCAGTCCCCGAAAACGGGAGGGGCGTTCGCCGACTGAGGTCGTACACGAGGCCGGCGACGAGCCGATCACCTTCCGCAACCTCGAGAGCCACGGGGCCGACGGCCTCCTCACTGATGACGGTCACATACTTGATCGCCGAGTGTCCACCGTGTGCGCCGGGTGTGTAGTAGAACTCAGGCAGGTCGGAGGTCCACGAGAAGTCCATGTCAAGAAGGGCTAGCGGACCGATGCGCAGGATCTTCGACTCGTCCAGTCCACCGTAGCCCGTACCGATCCTTGATCCGCAGCGTCGAAGGAATGACTCCCGCTGCTCGTAGCCAGTAGTCGACGTGCTCTCGGGCGGCAGTGTCGTTGTGGCCGATTCCGTCGACGTCGTGCTCTCTGCGATCGTGGACATCGTCGTGCTC